>NZ_JBNNUK010000009.1:0-159407 GCF_050279675.1 Viridibacillus sp. NPDC093762
ATTCGCTAATGGGGCACACTTCTCCTCACTTGAACAGCTCGCTCTTGAACTAGATGATTACGTTCATTGGTTTAACAATATTCGAATTCATGGAATACTGGGCTATTTAACACCGGTGGAATTCAAGCAACAGTCCTTATAAAAGTTGTCCAGTTTTGTGTTGACACACCACCTTTTTCTTATTGGACTAACGGGGCAGTTTAGTTTAAGAAGCCTATAAAAATAATAGGTATGTGTAACAGTAGGGTAAATCTACACGTCGATACCTTTAAAGGGGGAAGGTTTATGAAAAAATGTTTGTTTATATTATTAATTCTTATAAGTTTTACTATAACGGGGTGTTCAAGAGAGGGATTATCAGGTGGAAAACCACCTGAAGTCAATATAAATATTGGAAATGAAAATTATGAAACAAAGCTAGGTACTTATTGTTGGAAAGATGGATGTGTTGATACTGTTGGACCTGTTGAACTCTTGAAGGGAAAAGTGCCTATTAAAGTAAATCCAGGAGAGAAAGTATCTTTTTTAATGGAATATGAACCAAAGCCAACTGAATTCCATCTTATGAAAGTTAGAGAAAGTGATGAAAATGAAGATGAAGTATTGATTGAAGAAAATAGCTTTACAGCACCTACTGGAAAAGGAATTTATTATTATTCTTATAGCGTATGGTGGATGGATGATAAGGAAGAGAACTTATCTCATGGAGATGCTTTTTACGCATTTGCTCTAGAAGTAAAATAATTCTTTTCAACTAACGGGGCATTTTAGTTTAATAAGTTATATTAGTATAAATATGGTAAGGTATAGTAAAATTGAAAGAAACAATAATTTAAACGTAGTTTGTTCAACTTCCTCTATTGAACCAAGTGCGTTATTTAGGGGGTTTTTAAATGGAGAAAATCTTAGTGAAAACAGGGATATATTCATTTGTTGTTTCTTTTTTCTTATTAGTAGTTTTTATGAAAATAGAAGAAAGCACAACTGATGTAGAGGGGATGACTTCATTTGTTGTAACACCTTATCCAGAGTTTTTCTTTAATATTTTTAGATATTCTATAATCACTTCAATCATTGCAGTTCTACTTGTATGTGTTTATATACTATCAAATAAGAAAAAATAGTAACAAAATCAAAAGGTGTATTTTACTTTATAGACAATGTGAAGAAATGTACTTAAAATAAAGGGTGCTTTAGTAGAAGATCATTGAGCTGTCCATACAGCTCTTTTTTCTTGTTCAACTAAAGTTCAATAAATCGAAAAAATAATAAAGACCAGGTAACCGCTTGTCGATTATACTGGTCTCTTTTAATTCACCTCGTATAATTATAATTTCCTAACATTTCTAAATTTACTTTCTTTATTTTAATTAGGCCAGTGGGATAGTGGTCTAAGGTTATTACTACTGTGGCTTTGTAAAAAAGTTTGAACGTATGATTTTTAGTTGAATATATAGAACCCTTCCTTATTTGTATATTTAGATCCAACTATAATGTTTCCCATGTCCATGAACATCTTTTAATTCCTTCATTTTTATAGTTTGTTTATTATTAATGAAATCCACATGTAAATTTCGATCTGCCATGTTGTTGTAAATGTGATAAATAGGCTTCTTGTTACTTAATGCATCTAGCATTTTTAATATATCTAATTTGAGTTGATCAGAAAATTGATTTGCTACATGTGTATGGAAAATAACAACTTGAGATGAACTGGAAATATTTTTTATAACTTTCGGTATATGTTCAAGGAAGTCTCCTTCTAATAACTCCTTGGGTGTATCGTTGTTAATAGTTCTTGCTTGATCTAATAATTCTTTTCTTTTAAAATGCTCTGGCCAAATTAATGCTTGCATCCATCGATAATCTTCATCGTTTTTTAAATCTATTATATTTAAATCAATCCCGATTCTATTATCTATAGAAAAGGGCTTTGGTAAATCCATTTGCTTACCAAAATTCTCCGCGAATAATGTCACTTCGCTTGTACTATTGCCAAATGATTTAAAAATACCTTGTTCTGTTAGTTTATAATGATAACAATCTAAGTTTAAAAGTAGCCCAGCACTCGTTCCAATTTCAATAAGAGAAAGTGGTAGTTGTCTTTCTTGCGCTATTTCACTAAAAATTGGATAGAGGTAAGTTGCACGATTTATTACATTTGTTTGCACTAACTTTGTTTGGAAACATAATAATAATTCAGATTCATATTTTTCACTAAAATCTTTTAAAGCCTTATAACTATTTTCTAGGAAATATGCATTTTTATTTGGATTCAGAAGATAATGCTGTAAATCATGATTTTTCGATAATGCTAAATATTGAACAGAGGCAAAAAATAAATTAGGTTTTGGTTGTGAAGAAGGAATAGCCGAGATAAGTTTTAATAACTCTTGATCATCAGCAATTTTTTCACTCCAAAAACTATATAAAGTACTACTTCCTTTTGCTTCGTTGACTAAAAAGTTTTGAAAGATTTTTGCTAAACGTTTCAAATTAATTCCTCCTTTTTTTTGTAATTTAACTATACATTGGTATAATAATTTGATAAATTAATTAAATTTAATCTTATTGATTAAAAATACTAATTAAATTGGGGCGGGAGAAATGGAATTAAAGTGGGTAAAAACATTTATTACTGCAGCTGAAACTGAAAATTTTAGAATAGCTGCTGAACAACTCTTCATTTCACAACCGAGTATCACTGTTCATATCCAACAACTGGAAGATTTCTTGGGTGTTCAATTATTTAAAAGGAATCATACTCAAATTCAATTAACAAAAGAAGGGAAACAGTTTTATAAGTCAGCGACTACTATTATAAATATGGTTGACGAAAGTAAAAGAGAGATTAGGTTATTTGCAACTCAAAGTAAAATACTATTAACAGTCGCACTATCTCCTTTACTTGTAGAAACGAATTTACCAAATCTTATTTATCAATTTTCAACGGATTTTCCACAGTATGAAATTGAAATTATTGTAGAAGACTCCAAATATATAGACGATGTTTTATTATCAGATAAATCCCATCTAGCTATTTGCATTGACAAAAGTAATCACGCTACCATTCATTCAGAAAAAATCGGTTCAAGTACACTGCAACTCATCTATCCACTTAACCACTCAGATGATGAAACAGTTACATATAATCAATTTCAAGAGTTGACTAAAAAATATCCCTTATTCACTGGCCATCTGGAAGAAGCAATTCAAATCGGAACATTGTTAGATTCACAGTTTCCAACCTTACGTAAAATGAAAATTACACAAAGTCATATTATTAAACGATTTGTAAAAGATGGGCTTGGAATGGCGTTTTTACCAAAATTCATCATTTACAATGGTCTAAAAGAGAAAGAATTTAAGAGTTTACATTTTGATTTATTTTTATTACCAACTGTTGATTTATATATGCGATATGACAAAGAAAATGAGAAAATTCATCCATTGTTACAGCTAATAAGAAATAATTTCATTAACATCTGATTTACTCCAAATTTAGAGAAACAAAGTAGAAAGTTTTTAAGGTTCTTGTACTAATAGGGCGATTGCAGAATAGGTACAGTTGCTTTTTCACTAATGGACTAATCAACTAGTGTACTTTATAAACGCTAAGTAAGCTTATTAAGTAGACAAGAATGATGATGTTTCTGGTACACATTCACTTAAGTTCGCGCCTTTATTTTTCAAAATTTAAAATATACACAATAAACTTTTTTTTATATGAATGGAGAGATTTGGTGCAAAAAAAATGGATACTATTTATAGCTGCTATTATTGCTGTTACAATCTTTATTTTCATTACTAAATGGAATTATCCACCTCTGCCAATTGATTCTATAAGCTCAAAAGAAGCCATACAAAAACTGAACGAGTCAGATCAAGAAATAGTAGAGCTTTCAAAGGATAATAATATAAATTGGTACATTATGAAGAATTCAGCGGATGTTGATAAAAAAATTAAACAATTCATCGGCACTAATGGTTGGGAATTTAAAGAAAAAGATGGTAATAGTCTGTTTTTTGACAAAAATAGGCAGTGTTTAATTGTAAATACGGAAATGTGGACTAAAAAATATGTGCTTATTAGAGTTCCTTCTACTTTTTCGAAAAAATAATAACTTTAGATAACTAAAGAAATATAAAAGCAATCGCTTTGATTATTTTCACTTCAAAACAATTGCTTTTTTATTTGCAGTAAATTTATATATTCGACTGATTTTTTTATTATTAAAATTATCTCAACCGAACCAAACAGCTAAATTACGAAAAAGATTGTGGAAAAATGTACTTAAACTAACGGGGCAGGATAGTTGAATAGTGCTGTTTGATCTTTATTCAACAATTAGGCATTTTATTTGGTGATCAAAGCCCAATTTCTTCTTACAACACCGAGAAATTGGGCTTTTTTTATTGGGCTTTTCTTAAAAAGGGCATTTAATTTCGATTTTTAGTGTATCAATAATACAATAATAGTGTATTATACATAGTATAAACCATATAGTGTATGTCATATAGTATATAAAGTTGAGGTGGGTGAATGAGTACTTTACTGAATTCATTATCGATAGAGCTAAGGAGAGGAACGTTGACATTAGCCGTTTTAAGTCAATTGCGAATACCCCAGTATGGATATTCACTTGTTCAGTTATTGGAAGAATCAGGAATTAACATTGATCAAAGTACCTTATATCCATTGCTTCGCCGTTTAGAAAAGCAAGAGTTAGTAACGAGCAGTTGGGATACATCTGAGAGTAGGCCCCGTAAGTATTATGTTTTAAGTGAATACGGTCTAAAAATCTTTTTGAATTTAAAAAAGGAATGGATTAAAAATTCGAAAGAACTCTATGGTTTATTAAAAGGGGATGAGGAAGATGAATTTGATTAAGCTCTACATTCAAGAGGTTACTCGGATGTTGCCAGACAAAACCCGAAATGATATTGCGTTGGAGTTAGAGTCAACGATTTATGATATGTTGCCTGAGGATTATTCGGAAGAGGACGTTTACAGGGTGCTTGAAATATTGGGCAATCCTGCTATTCTAGCTAGGAAATATACTGAAAAACCGATGCATTTGATTGGTCCTAAGTATTATGATGGGTATGTCACATTACTGAAGTTGATTATGCCAATTGCGGCTATTGTTTCATTCATAGCAAATGTAGCAGTAAAGCTGTTTAGTCCTATAGAAGATGGTGCCGTATTAGCGACCGTGTTGGATATAATGTTGGGAGGAGTTTGGCAAGTCATTGGCGTGTTGTTTCAAACACTTTTTTGGCTTACTATCCCGTTTGCTATATTTGAACGTGTGGATGGGATAAAGGACAGTTCTCCATTATCTACGCGTTGGAAATCATGGTCACCAAATAATCTAAAGTCTGTTATCTATGTTCCTAAGTATAAAGAGATCCATACATTTGAATTGTCCTGTAGTTTGGTATGGACAGCAATTTGGGGAACAACTTATTTTTATGCCAATCATTTACTAGGGATTTATGAAAATGGTGAATATGGTTTGCGCCTTGTCACTCCCGCATTTAATCAAGAAGTGCTTCTATCCTTTTGGCCATTGATCGTTTTGTTGATTGGAGCAGAAATTGCCTTGGCTATTTATAAACTAATTAAAAAACAATGGACACATAAACTAGCGACATTTTTTACGATCCATCAAATTGCGTCGCTTGTCATTTTAGTCATCATTTTTACGCAAGCCAATCTTTTTACTCGAGAGTTCCTGAATCAAATGGGTGGAATTTTTACAACAACTCCAGCACATATTGAAAACTTTATCATATGGGGGGGCATAACGATCTTTGTCATGTTTGTAGGATGGGGAGTTTTTGATGTGTATAAGAGGGCAAATATTAAAACAGACATAAAAAAGGATAAATAAGCGGATTTAAAACGTTAAGCCCATTATCAGGATATTACTTTTATACATTTATGAATCGTTTTTACTAAGGGTACAGGTAGCAAAATGGGGGAGTTGTACGTTAAGGCTTAAATCCTTAATATAAAAGGGATATAGTAATAATGTTAAAAAATTTGAGTTGTTCTTAACTAACCCAGCTTATAGAAGCTCACAGTTATTCCATTAACGGGCGCGACTCTTGAAGAAGTTTAGATTTTCTTATAGAACTAACGGGGGCTTTAGCAGAACAGGGCTGTCAGTAGACAGCCTATATTGGTATTTAATTAAATTTGCAGGATAGTTCAGTGAAAAAGGAGATAAATATTGAACTGGATAAAAATGTCGTTATGTATTGTAGCATTGCTGCTATATTCCATAGTTTTAGTAAAAAATAATAGACTACTTAAAATAGTTAAGACAGAAACAGATAAAGAAATTATAAGAAGTAAAGTAAAAAAAAGCACAAATATAATGATTGTGTTAACAATCATTGCAACGATTCTTTCAATAATTGCTGTTTTTTTATTGTAATAATGTGATAAATAACGTAGTTATTATATAAAGGGGTAAAGATTTTATTATTCAACTAACGGGGCTTTACTTGAAAATCAGTGAGTTGCATATGCAGCTCTTTTTTTCTTTATTTGAACTAACGGGGCAGTTTAGTTGAATAAGGATTCTCTGATAAAAGGAGTATTTTGTTTGTTATATTGGATCTAAGAGGGAATATAACGAAGTATTTACTCCATCCTAAATAAGCACATAAATCCTGTGATTAATGTGCTTATTTAGTTATGGGATGGTGGTAATTTTGAGTTTCTTAAAAAAAATCTCTTGTTTGTTAGTTATTTTTTTAGTTTTTGTAAATTTGATTGGTCGTGAAACAATCGCTTCAGATGGTGAAATTACGCTAAAAGAAGCGATTAACATTGGATTCCAGAGAGCAAAAGAATGGAATGTAAACGCAACACTTACAAGTGTAAACAGTGTGGATGAAACGATGGGAGGCTCGAGAGGAGAAACAGGAAAACGCCTTAATTGGTTTATGACCTTTGTGGTTCCAGGTACAGATGATTTTGTACTAATTGGTATCTCAGAAAAGAAAATCACCTTGTTTAGACCGGGTAAACAATCTCAGGATCCAACAATACCCTACGATGAGATTAAGTTTGATAGCTCTGATGTTCTTCAACTAGCGAAGGATAAATACGGACTAAAGCAAGGAAAAGATTGGGCAACAGGATTTCATTTTACACTTGATAGTATCGAAGGTAAACCCATTCTAACAGTGGTTGGAAATGATCGAGATAACCGTTTTACTCGAATTTCATTCAATGCCAAAAACGGAGATATAGTCAGTGCCGTTCATAAATTGCCATACGGCGGAGGATTAATATCCAAACGTATTGGTACCGATACTGTAACAAAAAAGGGAATGGCGATTATGGGGGTTGTCGCTAGAAATAACAATTTAGTGGTATGGGGAGACAACAAGCCAACACAATTTAGTACAACCAAGCAACCTTTTATTGAATTGAGTCATAACAATGGAGAATCATGGACAGAACTCCAAATTAATAATTATGTAACACATGCGTGGTTTAATAAGAATAATCAATTATACGCAGCAACCGAAAAAGAATTATGGGCAGGCATTACATCAAAAAGTAAAGGAACAAAAATCCTTTCATTAGACCACAAGATTGAGCGCATTGATTATTCGATCAACAACCATATAGCCGTGATATCAAATGGAAAGATTTACTACACGAACAATCAAGGGGAGAGTTGGAAACAAGCCATTGTACCTCAACCATTTTTTGTAATTCAAATCTCGAATAATGGTGATTTGGTAGGATTAACAGAAGAAAGGAAGGTTTTGCTAAAGACAAATGATGGTTGGAAAGAGATAACTATGCCGAATCGTGATGATGAACCTAATGATATGATAGTGATTAATAATAGGCTTTTTATTACAACACAAAGTGGAATTTGGACCCGAGATCTTCAAGAGGGAAATTGGAGAAAAATTAAAGTTGATGAAGAGGTAGTTAAATTCATTAAAAAAGGAGAGAAATTATTCGGATACACACATAGAGGTGAAGCTATTTATTCCATCAACACGAAAGACGAAAGAAAACCTGAAAAAGTGTTTGATGGGGTTGATTTAGTCGTTTTGGATGTGGATATCATGGGAGATACGTTATGGATTGCAACTATACCCGATTATTCGTGGGAAGAAATGGCGATTCAGCAGAGACGATAAAAATTTCAAGTGTATATTCATAAAAAAAAATATTGTGAAACATTTTACTTAAACTAACGGGGTGCTTTAGTAGAAGATCTTGGAGCTGTTCAGACAGCTCTTTTTTATGGGATAGATTGATTAATAAGATGGGACTTGAACTTAGACAAACAATAAACCACCACCCGAAAGTGGAGGTTTATTGTTGAATCGAGGGAATTACTGTTCTCTTAAGCTGGTTACAGAAACACTTTGTTTTTTATTTGGTTCATCAAGGGGATGAATTGTAGCTGTTCCATTTTGTTTATCCACGTGCTCAATGTAGATACTTTCCTCATTATAGGTTACATTAGCCATAATTGGTGAAGAAGCAATCTCTTCTGCTCGTTGTGCATTCATTTTATCCACCTCCTTTGGGTTTGCAACAGGTATAATATTTGTTCCAAATTACTTAAATATACTTGTTGTAAATAAAATACTTCCTAGAATCACGAACACTCTTACTGAACTTACAGGTGCGTTTGAAGATCGAGCAGTTTTTTTAGGCAGCTTTTAATTATTTCCACTATCGGGGCAAGTTAGTTTGGTGGTTTGATATAATTACATAAAATTACTAATTGAATAAGATTTGGTAAATTATGTGAGCGTAGGAGTTATCATTCCTTATTAAGAGCAACGTTATTTGTTCATTTTGGGTGGAGGGTTATCATACCTTAGTTTTATTATTAATTCCCCTACTTTAGGCGGGGGAATACTTTTCTTTATTTTTTTAGTGAGTGGTGTACTGTGTATAACAACTGCCGCAATATCTTACTTTCAGATTTTTAATCGTAATTCGAATGATATTACAAACTAATCAAATTAAGCTAACGGGTGGTTTAGTAAAAGAACTTTGAGCTGTTCAGACAGCTCTTTTTCTTATTCAACTAAAGAGGCAGTTTAGTTCAATAAAAATAATTTTAAAATAGCCTTTACCCTGTACTTTGGTACAGGGTTTATAATTTATATGGGGGGATTCATTTGAGATATAGAATTAGTGAACTTGCTAAAAAGTGTAGTGTAAATAAAGAAACAATTAGATACTACGAAAAGATAGAGTTACTTTCTGACCCATCAAGAACAGATTCAGGCTATAGGGTTTATTCAGATGATACTGTTAATCGCATAAATTTTATCAAACGAATGCGAGACTTAGGATTTTCTTTAGCAGAAATTAATAAATTGCTTGGAGTTGTTGATAAAGATAGGGAAAGATGTAGTGATATGTATGACTTTGTAAGTCGGAAAATTGATGAAGTACAAGACAAAATTAGAGATTTAAAACGAATTGAACACATGCTAATGAAATTAAAAAAATGTTGTCCCGATGAAAAATCTCTACATGAATGTCCTATTATTGAAACCTTAATGAATGGTAAGTAAAGGTGGGAGAACAATGGATTGTTGTAGTAAGGTTAATGAAGTAAAAACAGAAAATGATGGTGTTTGTCCAACTTGTAATAATATAGCAAAAAACGTAAAGTTGATTACCCTAAAGTCATTACTTAAACCAACTGTATTAGAAACTTTAAATACGAATGTAAATCACTATTTCTGTTCAAGTAAAGAGTGTGATGTAGTTTATTTTGATGCCAATAATAAGAAGTATCTTGCATCTGACATAAAGGTAATAGTACATCAAAAAGATGACTATATAACAACTCCTATTTGCTACTGCTTTGACTGGACAAAAGAAAAAATTGATAAATATGTAAAACAAGAACTTTCCCCTAATCCAATTGAACATATTCGAGTAAACATAAAGGAAAATCGATGTGGTTGTGAGGTAAATAATCCACAGGGAAGTTGCTGTATGGGTAATGTTACAAAGTATATAAATAGCATTAAAAGTTAATTTGAATCTTCAACTAACGGGTGCTTTCCTACAATAAGGAGAGGACCATTAATGTGATCCCATCCTAATGGAGAAATATGTTTCAATAATTTTTCATTAGGATGGGAATTAAATAACTATAAAACTAATCTTTTTTAACTGTATATCTAACTTGTTTAAAGGTTACTATGTCTCCATCTTCACTATCATCTATAGTTTGCAAAAGTTGAACTTTTGGCTTGTAGTCAGTCCTATGAGCATCCTTGATACCATTAATGTCAAGTTTGTAGGATTCATGATTTTTTATTTTTTGTTCAAATACTTTTTTATTGGCAACAAAAATAAAGGTCACTTTATTTTCATCAATTCCTTCAGTCATAAATTCTAATTGATTATCTTCTGTTGTAATCGTTGGTGTTAATAATGCAATACTTCCGTTTCCAGTTTCTTGTTTAGTAGCAATTTCAATAGCGGCTTTATCACTTGAATCTAAAGAATCTTCTATTATATCTGAACATCCGGATAATATGATTCCAGCAAATAGAATAAAACTTAATCCAACTATCTTTTTCATAAGAACATCCTCCCCCCAAAAAATTAGTTTTCGTCAGTCATAAGTAAGGGAATGAATTGTCATACCCAACCCGTTAACGTAGAACATAGATAATAAAATGTAAACTTCTAACAATTATACCATAATGAGATGGTCAATATTTTGGCGTTTTGACGGGACCCCTATATAGATAATTCTTATGATCAAATTATAAAAAAATGTACTTAAAACATGGATGGAGAATTATATCATAAGTAAATACGATTCTTTACTAAGATTTTCTTTTCTTCTTCAACTAACGGGTGCTTTACTTCAATAAGGAGAGTAGAGCCTTTTTCTTATTGAACTAACGGGGCAGGTTAGTTGAAGTATATGTTATGATGAAAAAAAGATTTAAGGAGGGAAAAAATGGTTACATGTTATTTGAAGTATGTTATTGACCCTTATAAAGTAAATGAATTTGAAGAATACGGTAAGATGTGGATTCCACTTGTAAATAAATTAGGTGGTACACATCATGGCTATTTTCTTCCGCATGAGGGTGCTAATAATATTGCTTATGCCTTCTTCACTTTCCCAAGTTTAACAGCATACGAAGAGTACCGGGTGAAAATGGCATTGGATGAAGAATGTCAAGTAGCATTTAAATTTGCAGAAGATACTAAATGTATTTTAAGTTATGAGAGAAGTTTTATGCGCCCTGTATTTAAGTGATTATACGTTAAAGCTGATGGAGTTGCTTAGGCAGCTCTTTTTCTTCTTCAACTAACGAGGCAGGTTAGTTGAACAAGAAATAAAAGGGTGTCCGTGTTGAAACAAAAATATAATGAAGAATTCATGTTACCAATACGAAGTTACAAGATTCACATATAGCAATAATAGAATCTATAACAGATAAATTATTAGAAAGCTTAAAGCAAGCAGTTTTTTATAAGGTTGAAAATTTAATGTTAATCACCAGTTTCAGTTCTTTTAAGCAAATTACTCATGAAGGTGTTTGCGGAATGAAATAAAAATTTGAAACTTATTATTTGTAGTATTCGTATAGTAATTGTAATTAATTTGATGTAGGGGGATTTATTGATGACATTCTTTAATAAAATACTAGCGAGTTTTGGAGTAGGCGGAGCAAAGGTGGATACGAAGCTGGAAAAAGTGGAGTATGTCGCTGGTGAAACAATGCGAGGAGAGGTTGAAGTGTATGGAGGGAATATTGAACAACAAATTGATTCCATTTATTTGACTGTGAATACTACTTATATCAGAGAGTCAGATGATAAAAAGTATACAGATAATGCTGCAGTGAAACAGTATAAAATCACTGCTCCGTTTACTATTGGAGTTAATGAAACAAAAGTGATTCCATTTGAAATCAATCTCCCAGCTGATACGCCAATTACATATGGAAATACAAAAGTATGGGTTAGTACAGGATTAGATATAAAAAATAGTGTAGATCCTACAGATAAAGATTTTATAGCTATTCGTCCAACTAGACTTGTGGCGCAAATTTTAGAGGCCATAAATCAACTAGGCTTCAAAATACGGAAAGTGGAATGTGAGCAAGCTTCTTCTAAAATTCGTAGTAGTTATCCGTTTGTGCAAGAATTCGAGTTTATTCCAACAAATGGGGTTTTTAGAGGGAAGCTAGATGAACTAGAAATTTTGTTCCTTGCACAAACTGACCAATCTGCAGAAATTCTTATGCAAGTGGATCGAAAAGCAAGAGGTTTCGGAGGCTTTTTAGCAGAAGCACTGGAAATGGATGAAAGTCATATTAGACTATCCATCACGGCACAAGATTTACCTAATTTACAAGAGAAGTTAAAACAAATTATTTCTAATCATGTTTGATAAATTATTAAAGCTAATGATAGAGAAATAGATTGATAATTACAATTTGTATTCTGAATGGCACCATTATTGGAAAGTCTTTTAGATTAAAGGTTAATACTATAAATAAAATTATGAGCCTTACCTCAATTATTATCGAGGTAAGGCTCAGTTAGTTTTATAAAGCAGTATCTTGATTTTGTCTTACACTAAGGTTCTAAAGTTCTAAAGTAATATCTCAATTTTTATTGTGCAGTTAACTTTAGACTTTCAAATAAGATGATGAATATAAACTTGAGAGACTAAATGTGAAAATTCTCCTTAACATCGAATTAAATAATCAATTCACAATTTCACCATTAATAAATACTTTTTCAACCTTACTGTTTAGATCGAATGGATTACCACTCCAGATAACAAAGTCAGCATCTTTATTCGGCAATATCGACCCTACTCGGTCGTCAACTCCAAGATGCTTAGCAGCGTCTAATGTAATAGCTTTTAAGGCTTGTTGTTCAGTTATACCATTTTTAATTGCGTGTATCGCACTTGTTACTAGATATTCAATACCAACCACTGGATGATCTGTAGTAATAGAACACGGAACTCCTGCATCTAAAAGTGTTTTGATTGTAGACCATTTTTTATCTATTAATTCCACTTTTGAACGTGTGGACATAGTTGGTCCAACAGAAACTCGCACATCGTGTTTTGCAATATAATCAGCGATATGATGTCCTTCAGTACAGTGCTCAATCGTCACATTAATTTCGAATTCACGTTGAATGCGAAGTACTGTTAATATATCATCTGCTCTATGTGCATGAACACGCATAGGAATCTCTTTATTTAAAACTTTAGCCATATTTTCTAAATCTAGCTTTCTATCCTTTTTCTCAGAGTTGATATAATTTTGTGCCTCAATTAATTTCTCGCGTATTAAGGCAGCAACACCCATTCTAGTAACAGGCATTTTTCCCTTAGCTCCATGAAATCTTTTAGGATTTTCCCCAGTTGCTGCTTTCATACCAGAAGGTGATTTAATAACCATCTCATCGACGATTGTACCAGCTGTTTTTAATACGACCATCTCTCCGCCTATTACATTAGCACTTCCAGGCATTACTTGAACTGTTGTTACCCCAGCTTTACGAGCATCAGCAAATCCAATTTCCATAGGATTAATACCATCTATAGCACGTATTTGCGGCATTACTGGATGACTAGTTTCATTGAAATCAGCGCCTTCATTACCAACACCTTCTTCAGAGACTCCAAGATGAGTATGTACATCTATTAAACCAGGTGTAATTGTTTTTCCGTTTGCATCAATTACTGTATAACCTTCAGCTATTATCGCCTCCGATTCTATTCTTTCAAAAACCCCGTTTTTTATGAAAATAACGTGATTTTCTAGAGACTCGCCAGTACCATTCCAAATTTTTGCATTTTTTATAGCTATCATTCCAGAACCTCCAATTTTTATAAAAAAAGGATTGCAATATAAATATAGTTAATATAAACTAATTTCTAATATTCCTTTTTCAGATAATATAATTTTTTCTGAATATTGTAAAGCGGTACAAAAAACTAAAATATTCCCGATTCCAGTAGTGAAGAGAAAAAAGAAAGAGAGAAGGGATCACTTGAAATATGAAGTCGATGAGTTAGATCACGGCATTATTAAGCATCTATCTAAAGACGGTCGATTATCCTTTACTGAATTATCGTTACGTCTGCAAGTGACAGAAAAAACTATTCGTCTACGCTATAAGAATTTATTAGACAAAGGGTTCCTTGAAGTAGTGGGAGTAGTAAATCCTTTGGCAGTAGGACTTAAAGCTGGAGCGATTATTCAAGTCAAGGTGAAAGCAAATTCAATCTCAAAGGTAATTGAAGATTTAAAGGAGATTAGAGAGATTCGTTTTATCACGCTGACGTCAGGGGAATATCCTATTCTTTTTCAAATAACAGTGAAAGATCAAATTAGAATCACGGAAATTCTACGTGAAGTCAATAAAATCGAATGTATTACTGAAGTCAATACGATCATTCAGCTTGAAGTACACAAAAATACATTTGAATATATTTTCTAAAAATCTGAATATATTTTTCAGAATAATCTGTATTTTACGTTAGGAGAATAATAAAGCTTCGGCTTTTTTATAGAACAATGCAAGGAGGTAGGCAACAATGAAAATTTTTATTTCGGCTGATATGGAAGGGATTTCAGGTGTAGCGACTAACCAACAATTGAAAACTCCTTCTGAATATCAACGTTTTCGTAAGCTTATGACAGCAGATGTAAATGCAGCGATTGAAGGAGCCATTAATGGAGGTGCTACAGAAGTGGTGGTAGCAGATGGCCACGGTAATATGTCCAATATCCTAATTGAAGATTTAGACATACGGGCTAGACTAGTCTCTGGGAACAACAGAGTGATGTGCCAGCTTGAAGGCTTGGATGATTCTTTTGATGGTATTTTGTTTGTCGGTCATCATGGACGTGAAGGGGGCTCTGATTTAGCAGTTATTAGCCATACGCTAGCAGGGATTTGTGTGAATGAAATGACAATAAATGGAAAGATAGTCGGTGAAACAGAGATGAATACTTATGTAGCAGGTGCATTTGGTGTTCCACCTTTGTTCATTAGTGGAGATGATGCATATGTGAACGAAGTGCTAGAAACATTACCTAATGTCGAAGCAGCTATTACTAAACGTGCAGTAGATCGGTTTGCAGCGGAGCTAATTCATCCTGAGATAGCGCGTGAGCATATTCGACAAAAAGTGGAAGTGGCAGTAAAAAATTCTACTCACCAAATACCAGTTGTATTATCGGGTCCTATTACATTTGAAATCGAATTTAAAGGATCACAACAAGCAAAAATGACAACAACTATTCCTAGTGTGGAATTAATTGGGCCAAAGAAAATACGCTTTACTTGTGCTGATATGATTACAGCTTATAAACATATGTGGGGCTGTGTAATTATTGCCATGGCAGCAACAAACGGAGTTTTAGGAAGTGTCAATACATAATGAGTTGACGTAATTAGAACGGGGGTGTAGATAGGTATGTATATTGTAAAAAGATTTATGACAATGATTCTTACCATTTGGGTCATAGCTTCATTAACATTTTTTATCATGAATATGATTCCTGGAGATCCATTTGCATCAGATGCAGATGTACTACCTAAAGAGGTAGTAGAAAATATGAGAGCTAAATATAACTTAGACGAACCGGTACCAGTGCAATATGTCCTGTACTTAAAAAATTTAGTTATGTTGGATTTAGGACCATCCATTAAATCTGAATCACGTACCGTAAATGACATTATAGCATCCGGATTCCCAGCCTCTGCTACGCTCGGAATTCAAGCGATAATTGTTGCGCTCGTCTTTGGACTCTTACTAGGGATTGTCGCAGCATTAAATCATAATAGATTACTCGATAATGCAGCCATGATCTTTGCTATCATCGGTATATCGGTACCTAGTTTTATATTATCGCCATTGCTTATCAATATTTTTTCAGTGAAATTGGGAATTCTTCCTGTAGCTTCATGGGGCACTTGGCAACATTCTGTTCTCCCTACTTTAGCACTTGCAACTACACCGATAGCGGTTGTTGCTAGATATATGCGTTCTAGCATGCTGGAGGTAATGAACCAAAACTATATTAAAACGGCGGATGCAAAAGGATTATCTACTTTTAAAATTGTGCTTAGTCACGGAGTTCGAAATGCAATTTTACCGGTTGTAACCTTCATTGGTCCATTATTTGTCTCATTAATCACAGGTACATTTGTTATCGAAAAAATATTCGCAGTACCAGGTATAGGTAAATACTTCGTGGATAGTATATTTAATCGTGATTATCCCGTCATCATGGGGACAACCGTGTTCTTCAGTACAATCTTAGTTGTCACTTTATTTTTAATCGATATTTCTTACCGTTTTATTGATCCAAGAATTAAGCTGACTAGCAAGGGGGATTAGCAGATGGTAAAAGTATTGAACGATTCTATGTTTCGTCCAGTAGATCCAAGTAAGCTGCAGACAGATGAAATTCAACGTCCTAGTTTAGGCGTTTTTAAGGAAACTCTCCTTAGTATCCTTAAAAATAAATTAGCTATAATAGGACTTTTTCTTTTAGTCGTAATTATCTTTTTAGCACTTTTTGGACCATCAATGGTTCCATATAGTGGCTCCCAACAAAATCTAACGAATGTCAATAAAGCGCCATCAGGAGAGCATTGGTTCGGAACAGATAACTTAGGTCGTGATATGTGGAGTAGGACGTGGCAAGGTGCACGTGTATCTTTAACTATTGGCTTTATTGCAGCGATTGTAGATTTAGTTGTAGGCGTAGTAGTTGGTGGGATTTCTGGTTATATGGCAGGAAGGGGAAAATTTGGAGACCGCGTTGATAGTTTGCTAATGAGAATTGTAGAAATCTTATACGGAATTCCTTATTTACTCGTAGTAATCCTTTTAATGGTTATTATGGAACCAGGTATAACCACTATAATAATAGCTTTATCTATTACTGGTTGGGTTGGAATGGCGAGAATTATTAGAGGACAAATTTTACTGCTAAAATCCCAGGAGTATGTTTTAGCTGCTGAAAAACTAGGTACTTCTCATGTCAAAATTATTACGCGTCACTTACTACCAAATACTATGGGAATTATCATCATTAATTTAACATTTACGATACCTACAGCTATTTTCGCAGAAGCCTTCTTAAGCTTCTTAGGACTTGGTGTACAAGCTCCTTTTGCTAGCTGGGGAACGATGGCTAATGATTCGCTTGGGGTTATATTAAGTGGCCATTGGTGGAGATTGTTTTTCCCTGGATTCATGATTGCACTGACGATGTTTGCATTTAACGCCTTTGGTGATGGAATACAAGATGCACTCGATCCAAGAGCTCGTAAGTAGGAGGTACAAAATAATGAATCATTTACTAGAAGTTAATAATTTAGAAATAAATTTCAAAACATACGGTGGGGAAGTAAAGGCAGTAAGAGACGTCTCCTTCCATGTTGATAAAGGGGAAGTAGTGGCCATTGTTGGTGAAAGTGGCAGTGGAAAAAGTGTCACTGTCCAATCTATCATGGGACTAATTCCAACACCTCCAGGCATTATTAAAGGCGGCAGTATTAAATTCCAAGGAAAAGAACTACTAAGAGCATCAAAAAGAGAAATGAGAAAAGTAAAAGGGTCCAAAATCGGCATGATATTTCAAGATCCAATGACTTCATTAAATCCAACAATGATTGTTGGTAAGCAAATAGCTGAAGGACTCATTACTCATCAAAAATTATCTAAACAAGAAGCCAAAAAGAAAGCGATAGAAATGATTAAGCAGGTAGGGATTCCAAATCCAGAGGAGCGTTACAACCAATTCCCACATGAGTTTAGTGGAGGTATGAGACAACGCGTAATGATTGCAATTGCACTTGCTTGTAATCCGGAATTACTTATTGCAGATGAGCCAACAACAGCCCTCGATGTAACTATTCAAGCACAAGTTTTAGAGTTAATGAAGAAATTGCAAAAGGACACTCAAACATCGATTATTCTCATTACTCATGATTTAGGTGTTGTGGCAGAAACTGCTCAACGAGTAATGGTAATGTATGGAGGGATCATGGTTGAGAGTGCAACCGTTTTCGATTTATTTGAAAACCCGAAACACCCGTATACTTGGGGGTTGTTAAACTCGATTCCAAACTTAGAAGGAAATGAGAAAAAACAATTAATACCTATAGAAGGCTCACCACCAGATCTTTTTTCTCCTCCAAAGGGATGTCCATTTGCACCACGATGCAAGTATGCAATGGATATCTGTTTAGAAGAAATGCCAGGAGACTACCAAATTGATGAATCGCATTCTGCACGATGCTGGCTAAATGATTCTCGAGCACCCAAAGTGGAAATACCTTTTGCTCTAGAAAAGGATAAAACAGTTACAGTTGGGGGTGAGAGTATTGACTAAGAATTTAGTAGAAATCCAGTCTTTGAAAAAATATTTTAAAATTAAATCAGATGTTACTGTTAAATCAGTTGATGATATCTCATTCTACATCCGAAAAGGTGAAACGTTTGGTCTTGTTGGAGAGAGTGGAAGTGGTAAGTCTACTTTAGGGAAAACACTAGTAGGACTCCAGGCAGCATCAGATGGAGATATAATTTACAACGGTCAAAATATTAAACAATTAAATAAAGAAATGAAAAGAAATGTGAATAAAGAAATGCAGATTATTTTCCAAGATCCACATGCATCCCTAAACCCTAGAATGCGAGTGGGCGACATTATTGCTGAAGGAATCGATGCCTATAAGCTTTTTAGTGGCAAAGAGCGTACAAACCGAATTTATGAATTATTAGAGCGTGTTGGTTTGAGTCCCCAACATGCTAAACGCTATCCACATGAATTTAGTGGGGGGCAAAGACAACGAATTGGCATAGCTCGCGCATTAGCTGTAGAACCAAAATTTATCGTTGCAGATGAGCCTATTTCAGCACTCGATGTTTCTATTCAGGCACAAGTTATTAATCTATTGGAAGATTTAAAGGTATCTGAAGATTTGACATATCTATTTATTGCGCATGACCTAGGCATGGTAAAACATATTAGTGATCGAATCGGTGTTATGTACTTAGGTAAGATGATGGAATTAAGTAATAGTGACGATATGTTCACAAATCCATTACACCCATATACACAGGCATTATTATCAGCTATACCGAAAACAAATCCACGAGATGCGAAAAGAGAGCGAATTGTCCTTGCTGGTGATCCACCAAGCCCGACTAATCCACCTAGTGGTTGTCGATTCCGAACAAGATGCCCACATGCGATGGAGGTATGCGCATTGCAAGAGCCGCAGTGGAAAGAAGTAGAGAAAGAACATTGGACGGCTTGTCATTTATATTAATTAAAAAGAAAGAAGGGGGAAATAAAATGAAAAAATGGTTGTTGTCATTACTTTTAGTGTTAGTAACAAGCTCTGCTCTGGCAGGGTGTTATGGTGGAGGAACAGATGATTCATCCAAAGGAGATAAAACAGACAAAGGTAGCGTGAAACAAGAGATTGTCGTAAATGCGAGTAGTGAACCTCCAGCAATTGACCCTGCTAAGGCAACAGATACGACTTCTGGTTGGGTATTAGATCATATTTTTGAAGGTCTTTATACTCGTGATAAAGATGGAAAGCCGGTATTAGGAGCAGCTAAAGATGTGAAGACATCTGATGATGGAAAGACTTATACGTTTACTCTCCGTGATGACGCAAAATGGTCAGATGGTTCCCAAGTTACTGCAGGTGA
Organism: Viridibacillus sp. NPDC093762; assembly: GCF_050279675.1. NCBI lineage: Bacteria > Bacillati > Bacillota > Bacilli > Caryophanales > Caryophanaceae > Viridibacillus > Viridibacillus sp. NPDC093762. The sequence continues at coordinate 19,764 of NZ_JBNNUK010000009.1, forward strand.
CTTTGAATATGCTTGGAAAAGGGTTTTAAATCCCGAAACTGGCAGTGCGTTTTCATTTTACCTTTACTATATTAAAGGTGCAGAAGAATACAACAAAGGTAAAGGTAAAGTGGAGAATGTTGGGGTAACTGCTGTTGATGACAAAACTCTTGAAGTTCAATTGAATGCTCCATTAGGTTACTTTGATAGCTTACTTACATTATGGACATTCTATCCAGTTCAACAAAAACTGGTTGAAAGTAATGATAATTGGGCTGCAGATGCAAACACATACATTAGTAATGGTCCATTTAAGATGACTGAATGGAAGCACGAAAGTAATGTAGTGATTGAAAAGAACAATGAATACTACGATAAAGACGTAGTGAAATTAGACAAAGTTACTTTCAAAATAGTAAATGAAGCTACAACTTATTATCAAATGTTCAAAACAGGTGAATTGGATTTAATCAGTACATTACCAAGTGATGTACTTGCAACTGAAAAAGATAATGAAGATTATCGTGAAGTACCTTACTACGGAACGTATATGTATATGTTTAATGTCAAAAAAGAACCGTTTACAAATGAAAAAGTTCGTAAAGCTTTCGCAATGTCAATCGACCGTAAAGCTTTGACTGAAAATGTAACATTAGGTGGAGAAACACCAGCATTTGCAATGGTTCCTGAAGGTGCAGAAACTCCAGAAGGAGATTTCCGTAAAGTTGGCGGAGATTACTTTGAAGAAAATGCTAAGGAAGCTAAAAAGCTGTTAGCAGAAGGTATGGCTGAAGAAGGCTGGAGTAAGCTTCCAGAAGTTACTTTACTTTATAACACAGCTGAAAATCATAAAAAAATTGCAGAAGCAGTACAAGAAATGATTGATCAAAACTTAGGTGTAAAACTTAAACTAAGTAACCAAGAGTGGGGTACTTATTTAGAAACAACAAAACAAGGGAATTTCCAAATGGCTCGAATGGGATGGATTGGAATTTTCGTTGATCCAGTTGTAAATCTTGATTATTATCTAGGTGACAGCCCTAACAACCGTACAGGATGGGTAAATAAAGAATATGATTCTATTATTGCTAAATCCAAAGTGGAACAAGATGTAAACAAACGCTATGAACTTTTGCATCAAGCGGAGAAAATTTTGATGACGGATATGCCGTTTATGCCGGTGAATTTCTATAAATATAATTACTTAACAAATCCTGACTTTGAAAATATCGCCTATTATGTGAATAGATTTCCTCAGTTTAAATGGGCAGAAAAAACGAAATAACACGGATTATTCATAAAATAAGAGTTTAATTGATTAAGTCCCTTCGCCAGCAGTTTACAGAAGAGAGCGTAAGCTTTTCTAAGCAGACATGGAATTGTAAGGGACTTTCTCTTTTTTTCTTATAGCTAAAAGAGATTCAAATAAATACGAGGTGATAGGATGAAAAGATTTTTTATACTTACAAGTGTTCTGTCCATGCTTTGGGGAGGAATCATGCTGCTCTTAAATTGGACACTAACTGAATGGATTAACTACACATTTCTTTTCGGTTTAGCCGCTGCAATAATATCAGCTTGTATTAATATCTGGCAAACTAGATTCTTCAATATGTTTACTAGGGGGTTTCGATCACTAGGGCATTTTATAATTCCTATGAACAAGTCTAGATCACTAGAACGTGCAAATCAGCAGCTTGCTAATGATGCAAATTTAAATCAATTTAAACAAAAAATAGCCCAAGTATTGTTTTTCTCGGTTGCTAGTTTAGCTGCGTCTTCAATTTTTGTTAGCATTATTGGATTAATTATTTACTATTAGCTGAAATACATAAATATAGATTCTATCTATAAAAAGGAGACTGAAAATAATGATAAGTTCAGATCGAATTTTATCTGAGTACTTAAATGTCCGTGGAGGATTCCACCCTCAAGTCCTCACAAATCAACAAGCTATTACCTTTATTTCTAAAGAAACTGGTATTCCACAAGTTTGGAAGTGGGATGTGACAACAGCAGAAATTCAACAATATTCAGAACTACCAGACAGAGTTTTAGCGGCATACCATTCTCCATCAGGAAAGCAAATGATCGTTGGTATAGACGAAAAAGGAAATGAAAAACAGCAATTTCACTTATTGAGAGAAAAAGACTTGTACGCAGAGGAACTTGTAGTATCAAAAGAACATTTTCACCTATTTGGTGGCTGGTCTCCTGACGAAAGTAAAATTGCTTTCACAAGTAACCGACGTCATCCTGGTTACTTTGATGTATTTATCCTGGATGTGGAGACTAAAACAGAGGAAGTCGTTTATCAGGTAGATGGCAATTGTACTCCTATAGCTTGGACAAAGGATGGGGAGCATTTAATCATTAGCATGCCTGAAACAAATATTGATCAATCTTATTACATATTAGATTTAAAAAAGAAAGAGCTTTGTAAACTCTTTGAAGGGAATCCTTTAGCTAGATATCAATCGCTTCAGCAGAGTAATAATGGGGAGATTGGATTCATCCTAACTGATGTAGGTCAAGATACTTTAGGCATTCACCAATTTAATTTTAAAGAATCTTCTCATCTACAGGAACTTCTGACATTCGAAAAATGGGATATTGAAGAAATTAAATTATCCCCAAATAATTCTATCCTAGCGTTTACTACAAACGAGGGAGGAGTCTCACTTCTTGGAATTTATGATTTAACTAATCAAAAGCATTATTATATAGAAGGCGTTCCAAGCGGAGTAGTGGAATCTCTAACTTGGCTAAATGATAAAGAACTTTACTTTGGACTAAAAAGCCCAATACTCCCTGGTGATATTTGGAGAGTATCTTTGGATGACAACCAAGTAGAACGTGTCACATTCATTGGCGAGGCTAAGGAAGTACAACACTTGTGGCAGCAACCAGAGCTTTGTACATTCTCTTCTTTTGATGGTTTGGAAGTACCTTACTTTTTATATGGTAAGAAAGAAGAATCTCAGCCGGTAGTAGTGTATGTTCACGGTGGACCTGAGTATCAAATACGTGCTGAGTATAACCCTGTGATTCAGTACCTAGCAGCTAATGGCTTTGCAGTAGCAGCGCCGAATGTACGAGGAAGTATGGGGTATGGACGAAAATATGTGAAATTGGATGATGTACGAAAGCGTATGGATTCTGTAGCGGATTTAAAATGGCTAGCAAATGATTTAGTAAATACGCATGGTGTCGACCCCGAACGAATCGGAATTATGGGACGTAGCTATGGTGGATTTATGGTTTTAGCTGCCCTTACACATTATGCTGATATTTGGGCGGCAGGAGTGGATATTGTAGGAATATCCCATTTCAAATCATTCTTAGAAAATACAGGGGATTGGCGCAGAAAATTACGTGAATATGAATATGGTTCATTAAAAGATGATGTTGATTTCTTTGAAGAAATCGCACCATTAAATCATTCCGATAAAATAAAAGTACCCTTACTTATTTTCCACGGCAGAAATGATACTCGAGTTCCTGTTAGTGAAGCCGAACAGCTTACGGCAGATTTAATAGAGCAAGGTAAGCAAGTAGAACTTATTATTTTTGAGGATGAAGGTCACCAAACGGAAAAAATCGAAAATCATATAAAAATGAATACTGAAATTGTCCGATTTATGCAAAAGTTTCTAAAGGTGCAAGAAGTCAATATTAATTCTTTGTAGCACAAATATGAGGAAGTTGTGTTGCAGGTAAGCTTTTTTGTTCTTTTCCTAAGTTAACTATTTTTGTTTGAGTAGGACATATATCTAATTATTAGTCTAAGGAGTTTGGATGATGAAACTATTTACAACTACTTCTAATTTAATTGAGCAAATGGTTGGGTGGAGAAGGGATTTCCATCAGTACCCTGAGACAGGCTGGACTGAATTTCGAACAGCTTCAATAATCGCACATGAATTGAGCATATTAGGATTTCAAGTACAGGTAGGAAAAGAGGTTGTGTCAGAAGAAAGAATGGGTGTACCTTCTGATGGTGAATTAGCAGGTTACTATGAAACTGCCAAAAGTAACGGTGGCTACTTAGAATATATGGAAAAGATGGTTGGGGGATATACAGGCGTTGTTGGTACACTTAAAGGAAAGAAAGCAGGTCCAACGATTGCTTTCCGATTTGATATGGATGCGCTAGATATACTAGAAAATGATGAATTTACACATCTTCCTAAACAATTTGATTTTCGCTCAAAATATGCAGGGAAAATGCATGCTTGTGGACATGATGCCCATAGCGCAATTGGTTTAGGCTTAGCAAAAGCTCTTGCAAATAATGTGGATCAAATTGAAGGTACTATAAAAATCATTTTTCAACCAGCTGAAGAAGGTGTACGCGGAGCAAAGTCGATGGTCGCTGCTGGAGTTGTAGATGAAGTGGATTATTTTTTAAGTATGCATGTAGGAATAAATGTGCCATTGGGTACAGTGATAGCTGGTGCAGATGGTTTTTTAGCTACAACTAAAATAGATGCAAAATTTACTGGGAAAGCTGCACATGCGGGGGCTGAACCTGAAAAGGGGAAAAATGCTTTACTTGCTGCAGCTTCTGCAATATTGGGTCTTCATACAATTACACAGCATAGTGATGGTGCATCACGTATCAATGTTGGAACTTGTATATCAGGAGATGGACGTAATATTGTACCAGCTCATGCCTCACTAAAATTAGAAACACGTGGTGAAAATAACTCGGTTCATACTTATGTACATGAGCAAGCACTATCAGTTTTAGAAGGTGCCTCTAAAATGTATGGAATTGAGCTTTCTTACGAAATAGTTGGCGAAGCTAAAACGTGTTCTTCTTCCGAAGAATTAGTTGATTTAGTTAGCCTTGCAGCTAAAGGTATTGATGGTGTAGAGGAAGTTCTGTTGCGAAGTAAGTTTGCAGGTGGTTCAGAGGATGCAACTTATATGATGGATCAAGTTCAGCGACAAGGTGGACTTGCAACATATGCAATTTTTGGTACAACATTAGCGGCTGGTCATCATCATGAAAAATTTGATATTGATGAAGCTGTATTTCCAATCATTCTAAACACGTGGTTAGAAACAATTGAACGAATTTATCAATCTCAATGTAATTAATTTTGAAGCTCGATGGCGATGATGTTAAGAGGTTTTGGTTCGATGGCACCGAATCGTAGCGAAGAGGATGCACGCCTAGGATTTAGAGCTGTCGCCGCAGGAATGTTGGCTTTATTATTAAGCGCTGCCGTAGCAGGCATGTTCTTATAATTAATAGTACTGATTTAAAAAGAAACCAAGGATTTTAAATAGAGTGTAAATAATTGTATGCTAGACCTTGCCCATTGATGGGTAAGGTCTTATGTTTTTTCAATGATGATTAAGTCAATTTCATCATACCCCAACTTTTCAATTATCCTTCTCTTTCTGTATAGCATTTTGCTTGCTTCCGCTATATCATGCACTGCTGATCGATTTATGAATGCACCGAATAGTAGACCGGCAATCGGAATCATTTGAAACAGCTTCTTCCAACCAAATTGATCTCGGTAAGAATACACGACTTCACGCCAACCTTGCATTTCTGATAGAACCTCTCGTTTTGCTGATTCATCTTCGTCATCAAACATGGATAATTGGGAAAGGATTGCTTCCTTACCAACAATGTCAGAGGAGATAAATTGAAGACATTTTACAATAAATAAACGTTCTTTTTTATCATTTGGATCATAGCCATAGCAGATTGCGATGTCTTGTATAGTTTTTAACTGTAAACCTAATAGGAGAGGGATATCAATTGATAATGTGAAAATACCTCCAATGCCGGTTCCAGCTCCTTGCAGTGTGGCTAATTTTTTTCTGTTTTTAGTCAGCCCATCTACTGCATGATCCATCTTAGAGGTAGGAAGGGTTTTCACATCCTCAATCGTTTGTACCTCTAATTCTGGATAATACGAAGGGATTTTAGAGACAGAACTAAGGTAGTTTCCGCCTGTTTGAACATATTGTCCAAGCTCGTCCAGTAGAATTCCAATTCTATCTTGAATGAACTTAGGTGTCCATTTATCAATAAGCTTAAATGGCAACCGCCCAATTTTCTCGAAAAACCATAAATCATTTTGATCTTTTTCCCAAGCTTCTACCTTTTTCAATTCTTCTATTAACCATTCCCTTGAATCATCCACTCGTAGAATCGCCTCTTTCTTTTGAATACTAGTAATACGTATATGTTAAAGCAAAGTTTCACTTCTAATGAGAGGAACAAAAAAGGTATCAGTCTATGAATTTCTTCATAGCTCGATACCTATTATTTTTCATTAATAGATTTTGCGTTTTTATTAATTTGTTATAACAGAGCCTAAATAAAAGTAGATATATAAAATTGTTAAACTTTTGAAAAATGAATATAATTACTTTCTCATTTCTAATATCAACAAATAAAAACATGATTTTGCCCGTATTGGGGAAGAATATTCTTATAAATTCTTTCAAAAAAGAATAATGTTTGTTGCAGAATTTTATTTGTTTCTGTGCTTAGCTAATCTTAATAAAGCTTTAACATAGAAATCTGTTCTATCTTTGTCGTTTTAGATTACACTTATTGTAGGGCGAACTGAACAAGGGAGTGAACGACATAGCAAAAAAGTGGGGAATATCAGCTCTATTGTTATTTGGTGTGTATGCTTTAGCAATGTATTTTTATATTTTTCATAGTGGTGGTGGCACTATACCAGCCGCTTTAAAGGGAACAGTCGCTGATCCAGCGGTATTTATGACCGAGCACGAATTGCTTTTAAGTGGAGAGTACTCGAAAATTAGGAATTTCCTCTTTTTTGTAGCGACGCCGTTTGAATGGCTCGTCTACTTCTTAATATTGCTTGTAGGGCTATCTTTTATGTTAGAAAAATGGTCAGCAGCACTTTCCAAATGGACAATCGTAAAAAATGTAATTTATCTATTTTTGTTATCACTGCTTACGTATATTGTATTATTTCCAATGGACTATTATAGCTTTTCCTTAAGTAAAAAGTATGGAATTAGTAACCAAAGCTTTTCTTCTTGGATGAGGGATGGAGTGATAGACTTTTGGGTTAACTTCGGCATGACTGCAATAATTGTGTTGGTTCTTTATTGGCTCATAAAGAAAAGTACCAAGAGATGGTGGCTATATGCCTGGCTGTTAACAATCCCTTTCTCTATTTTTATTATGTTTATCCAACCGGTCGTAATTGCACCGTTATATAATGATTTTTACCCGCTGAAAAATAAAGAATTAGAGACAAAGATTTTGGCGTTAGCTGAACAGGCAAATATTCCAACTGAGCATGTGTTTGAAGTGAACATGGCGGAAAAGACGAATGCTCTGAATGCGTATGTTACTGGTGTTGGTAGTAATTCGAGGATTGTGCTGTGGGATACTACATTAAATCGTTTATCAGATAAAGAAATTCTATTTATAATGGCACATGAAATGGGACATTATGTAGAGAAACACATTTATTTTGGTATGGTTGGTTATATCTTCATGACGCTTATTGGACTTTGGTTAACATCGAGGATTATGACTTGGATTATTGCAAGACATGGAAGGGTATTAAAAATAAAGAAGATTAGTGACATTAGTTCGCTTCCATTGTTTTTACTGATTACATCGGTTTTATTATTCGCATCAAGTCCGCTCTCGAATTATTTTTCTAGATATCAGGAATCAAGAGCTGACCAGTATGCAATAGAGTTAACGGGGGATAAAGAAGCAGCGGTGACGGCGTTTCAAGAACTCACGAAATCTGGATTAAGTGAAGTAAATCCGCCTTTGCTTGTGAAATGGTTCAGATATACACATCCTCCAATGTTAGAAAGAATTTATAAAGTTGCCGCTCAAACTAATGTTGAAGAGTAATGAAGGCTGTTTATGAATTGTTCATATATCTATACTTGTGAACAATTCATGTTGTTACTGCTGGGTTGTAGTTATTCCTATTTTTCAGAAAAAACTATTTAATTTTTTATTCGTTAAAACTCAACTATAATATAATTCTATTGCGCTTTTGACATGGTCACCGAGTTTAGATTCGGAAGCGTTAATATGAAATGTTGTGTGAATTTTTTAAAATGAATAAAGAAATGGTAGCACAGGATTATTTGGTAGGGAGAGTAACTATGCGCAATATTTTTATAATTACAATGGGTTCTATTTTAGTGGGATTTGCTTATAACTTTTTGTTGATTCCTCATGAAATTCTTAGCAGTGGATTAAGTGGAATTGCTATCATGCTTGGTCTGATAACGCCTTTCAATACAGGTATTTTAAACTTTTTATTAAATCTTCCTTTACTTATTATAGGTGTAATGAAATTAGGTAAACGGTTTATTGGATATACGATTCTTTCAGTACTAGTACTTTCAGTTAGTTTATACGTAATTCCTGTTTATCAAGTAACACATGAGCCACTTCTTGCCGCACTTTTTGGTGGGGTTATTACAGGAATTGGTATTGGGGTAATTTTTAAAGCTTCAGGATCATCAGGTGGCTTCGATATTATTGCAATGCTTCTAAATAAGAAAAGAGATTTTCCTCTTGGAGCGATGATTTCTGCGATGAACGCGATCGTAGTAATTATTTCTGGCTTTGTATTTAGCTGGGATGCAGCTTTATATACACTTGTAGCGATTTATGCGACGGGTAAAGTAATTGATACGATTCATACAAATCACATTAAACTAACTCTGATGATTATTACGGGTAAAGGTGACGAAGTGAAAGAGAAATTACTTGCGGATCTATATCGCGGAGTTACAATTATGGATGGTGAGGGAGCTTATACTGGTGAGGGTAGAAAAGTCCTTATTACTGTTATCACTCGTTATCAATTATCAGAAGTTAAAGAAATGATTACTGAAGTTGATCCAAATGCGTTTGTGAACATTACAGAGACAAAAGAAGTTATAGGGATGTTCCATCGTGGATAAGAGTTAGTAAATATAGAAGCAGTTATCTCAGTAAATCATTTAATATGATATGAGGTAATTGCTTTTAATTTTTGGATAGAGGAAAAAATACAGACGTGTTAGATTTTAATACCAGCTATATTATTAGACAGCTGTATTTTTTAGGCAACCTCGATATGTTACTGAACATGATAAATTAAAGTGTCTATAGAAGGAATGTCATTCCTTCAATAGACACTTTTTTTTGTAGACGTTCAATAGTTTTTCTAGTTAACAGGTCTGTTTACTTTATTTTGATATAAATCTCTATTTCAGGTGAATCTTCGAATAAATCTAAACTCTCTATTTCGCCCTAAATGGTCGAAAAACGCCAGTATGTCTAAGCTCTTGGGAATCAAGAAGGTCGAAATGAAATGATAAAGTTTTTAATGGGCTCATTCCAAAATCAAGCAGTAGTAATAATTGGGGAGATAGGACAATTTTTCATTTAGCATATGATGGTGATAAGACATTTGTAGTAGCTATATCTACAGTTAAGCAATCTATTAAGAAAAAATACTGCCTAGCGAATTACTAAAATAATAAACTACTAATTTAAAAAAAGAGCTGCAATTTGGTATCTTATGTTTGAGCTTATATGAACAAAGCTGTCATATTAAAAGTCATATTTTATAGAAAAATGTAAATTTGATAATAATTTAAGAATATTATGTATTTTAGGTAACAGAATTATATGAATTTATATATAATGATAGAAGGTAGAGTCATCTATTTTGGATTGTACAAAACCAATATAAGGATAATTTAAGGAGATGTTTAAATGGCGAAACATAATTATAAATTTGTAAAACCAGCTGCATCATTAATATTAGGAGCAACAGTTTTAATAGGATCTCTTGCTACGTCGGAATCAGTAGATGCTGCGTCTTCAAAATATCAAGTTTTTAATAGTAAATTAGTAGTTAAAGAAACAGGTAAAACTGTAAAAGGATATAAGCAATTTAATAGTAAACTTTATAAAGATGGCAAACTTTATACAGGATTAAAAGGCGGTATTTATTATAAAAACGGTAAGAAGGGCACTGCTAAATACAAAGGTGTCTATTATTCAAAGGGCAAGGCTTTTACAGGGGTAAAAAGCAATACCTATTATAAAAATGGTAAGGTAGCAACAGGATGGTATGGAAAAGATAGTGCTCAAATCTATTATGTGAAGGGAAAACCATTAACAGGAATCGGTGCTAATTCAGGTCGATACTTTAAAAAAGGTAAACTCAGCACAGGATGGTATGGCGATGGAGCAAAACGTACTTATTATGTCCAAGGAAAACCATTTACAGGTATTGCAGAAAAAACAGGTCGTTACTTTGTAAAAGGTAAGTTAAATGTAGGTTTAGCAATTTATAACGGAAAATTATTTAATGGTGAAAAGTTAAATACAGGAGTCATTCAATATAAGAACGTTTGGTACAAAGATTCTACAATTGCGAACGGTAAAATCACAACTCCGGATGGCAAAGAAATTAATGTAGTTGATGGCATAGAGAAGAACTTTGCATTATCAATCATGCACACGAATGATACGCATGCTCATTTAGACAATGCAGCAAAAAGAACAACTGCCATCAAAAATATTAGAGCTAAAAATCCAGATGCATTATTACTAGACGCAGGTGATGTATTTAGTGGAACACTATATTTCAATGAATTCAGAGGACAAGCAGACTTAAAACTGATGAATTTAATGGGCTATGATGCTATGACTTTTGGAAATCACGAGTTCGATTTAGGGTCAAGTCCAGAAGGGCATCAAGCATTAGCAGACTTCATTAAAGGAGCAAACTTCCCATTCATTAGTGCTAACGTAAATTTCTCCGCAGATGCACGTTTTACAGGTCTCTTTACAGATTTAATTTCAAGTGAGCCTGAAAAAGGAAAGATTTACAATGGAATTGTTAAAGAAATAAATGGTGAAAAAGTTGGGATTTTCGGATTAACAACTGAAGAAACAGTAGATATTGCGAGTCCAGGAAGTATAGCGTTTGAAAATTATATTACAGAGGCTGAAAAAGCAGTAAAAGCATTTGAAGGTCAAGGCGTGGATAAAATTATTGCGCTTTCACATATTGGATATGATGATAATGCAGCGGTAGACAATGATTTAACATTAGCTGCAACTGTAAAAGGCATTGACGTCATCGTTGGCGGACATAGCCATACAGAATTAAAGAAACCAGTTATTGTAGACCAAGATATTAACAAGCAGAAAAAAGACCCAACTGTTATCGTCCAAGCATACCAATTTAGCGACTTTTTAGGTACGTTGGATGTAGAGTTTGATACTAAAGGTACAGTAGTGAAATCTGATGGCGAGCTTATTGCATTAAAAACTTTAACAGATGATCCAGAAGCGGTTGCCATATTAAAACCATATTCTGATAAAATTGCAGAAGTAAACAGTAAAGTTATCGGAGCAGTAGCAAAAAGTGAACTAGAAAACCCAAGAAAAGATAATTCAGCAACTGACAAGATTAGTGTACGTAGCAATGAAACTGCACTTGGTAACATCATTACTGACGGTATGCTAAGTAAAGCTAAGACTAAAAACAAAGATGTTATTATGGCGCTTCAAAACGGTGGTGGTATTCGAGCTGGTATTAATGCAGGTGAAATTACTGTCGGTGAAGTGATTACAGTACTACCATTTGGTAATACATTAGCAACAATGACTTTAACAGGTGCTGATTTAAAATTAGGATTCGAAACGAGTTTTAAAGAATATCCAGCAGAAAGCGGCGGCTTCCTTCATGTTTCTGGTGCTAAAGTTGAATTTGACTCAAGCAAGCCAGTTGGTCAACGTGTAGTTTCCATTAAATACAAAGATGCAAGCGGCAATTACATTGCAATTCAAGACGGTGAAAACTACACTGTAGCAACTAATGCCTTTACTGCCAAAGGTGGAGACGGCTACGACGTTTTCGCCAAAGCATATGCAGAAGGTCGAGTAACAGATCTAGGACTTTCAGATTGGGAAAACTTAGCAGAGCAGTTAACATCACTAAAAGAAATTAACCCAACTACAGAAGGTCGAATTGTAGATATTGCAAAGTAATTTAATACCAATCGGCAAAAAAATATGAATTTCATGTTAGGTTAACCAATTAATATAATGTATCCTCATGATAGCTTTAAATTGGGGGGACTTTTAAGCTATAACTATCTTATTAAATTACAATCAATATAGTTAGCTTAGAAATCATACCTATTAGCGCACAATCTCAATAGCTTACATTTTCACTTTGTATGAATAACTCACTTTTATGATCATAGAAAAAGCACCTCCGAAATGAATTTTGGTATCTATACCCGAATTCAATCGAAGATGCTTTTTTTATTTGTCTATATCTTAGGGACAGTCTCTATCCGTCTAAGACACTCTTGTGGCATTGAACTTTAATTGAAATTTGAAAAAATATGCTGTATAACGGGTTATATCTCTTCTAATTTAGGTTGATGTTTTTTCAACATGATGACGAATAAACTAGCTATCACACACATACTACCGGCTAAAATAAAAGCCCATTGATAGGAACCAAATACTTTGAAGATAACTCCACCACCAAATGCTGCAACCCCTGCGCCAACTTGATGAGCAGCCATGATCCAGCCATACATTAAGGTGCTTTTCTTAAGACCAAATTCCCGTCTTGCCAATCCAATAGTAGGTGGGACAGTGGCAATCCAATCTAAACCATAGAAAATAGAAAAAATAACTAGCCATAAGTAAGAACCTTGAGCTAAAGCAAACGGTAAAAACAGTAGGGATATTCCACGAAGCGCGTAATACCAAAATAGCAGCCAACGATTATCAACTCGATCAGATAACCAGCCAGATAATGTTGTTCCCACTAAGTCGAATACCCCCATAAATGAGAGCATTGCCGCTGCTGTTACAACAGGGATCCCAAACCCTATGCAATAGGAGATGAAATGAGTTCCAATTAAACCGCTAGTAGATAAACCACATATGAAGAAACTTCCTGCAAGTAGCCAAAATTCTTTTAGTCTCAAGCCTTCCAAAAGTGTACCTAGTGCTAATTTAAATGGATTTTGCCGAAGAATTGGTTGTTCAGCAGATTGAACATTAATCTCCTGCCCATAAGGTAGAAGTCCCTTGTCTTGGGGGAAGTCCTTCATAAACAGAAGGATTAATAATAAGATTAATAGACTAAGAATAAAGATAAGTCCTGTGGCGTAACGCCAAGAGTATTGGTCAATGATTGTAGCTAATACCGGTAACAATATTAATTGTCCAGTTGCTGTACTTGCCGTTAAAATGCCAACTGCGAGACCACGTTGTTTCACAAACCAGCGATTTGCAATTTGTGTACTGAGTACGGTTAAGAACAATCCAGAACCTACACCGATCATGACACCCCAAATCAGTATTAATTGCCATTGTGTTTGCATAACGAAAGTCAATGCAAGACCAGTAGATAATGTTAACATTGAATAGAGCATCATTCGTTTTAAACCAAAAACCTCTACAAACGCTGCCATAAAAGGTCCCGAGAAGCCATATAAAAATAAGCTCACTGCGAAGGCAAAGGAAATGGCAGGGCGACTCCAGCCAAACTCAAGCTCAAAAGGATCTATAAAAACACCTGATGAGGACCTAATGATGCCTGCAACAATAATAGAGAAGAATGTGACTGCTAGAATAATCCAGCTATAGTGAACCTTTTTCATTAAGCATTTCAACTCGTTTCTAGTTATTAACCATGCTATTACCAGTTTCATATAAAAAATATGAAATGCTAGGTAAAAACAGTGATGAGATTAGTATGCTAAATAATAAGAATTGTCTGATATAATGTCAATAGGTTGGACTCAATTTGTTTAGTTAATAGCAATTTAAGATGTTAAATTCATTAGCAAACTGATTTAAAAATAGTCAAAAATTATTAAGAATTATGTTTTTGGAATACTGAAAAGAGAAGAGTTTTTCCAAATAATAGAACTATCTAGTAGTATATTAATTAACAATGATATTTATTATAGCTAAGGGGTGGTTATACATTGAATCAGACTATTTATTTACTTCGACATGGAGAAACTGTTTTTAATTCGCAAGGTAGGTATCAAGGAGAACTGGATTCACCATTAACAGATGATGGGATTGCACAAGTAAAAAGTATTGCTAGAGTGTTAAAGATGTATATTCAAGACCCAAAAGAGTGGGGAATTATTTCAAGCCCATTAGGAAGAGCTATGCAAAGTACTGAGATTATCTGTAATACATTAGGATTAGATGTATCAAAAGTACAGACGGATAATCGCTTAAGTGAAGTATCTGTCGGTTCTTGGGCTGGTTTAACAATAAAAGAAATTGAAGAAAAATGGCCAGAGCTTCTAAAGCAAACGGATCACTACAATTGGTATTTTAATTCACCTAATGGAGAAAGTTATGCTTGTGTTGAGGAACGAGTAACAGATTGGCTAAAGAGCATAGAAGGTCATGAGAAAATTATCGCTGTCTCACATGGGTTAACAGGTAGAATATTAAGAGGAGTATACAACAATTTAGAGAAAAATCAAGCTTTAAAATTAGAAGTATCTCAAGATACATTTTTTAAATTAGTAAATCATAATGTTGAGAGATTTAGTATAGAATATGATGAATTTTAACTGTATATCGATTCTAATTGACCATTTGATAGAGACTATTCAAAGGGACTTTTTTCTACTTCTTAAGTGAATAGTATTATCTTTTAGATTATAAGATTTCTTGAGTGTAGTGAAACTGTTATTTATGTCTTCCTTTTACTGTCATAATAAAAATCATCATAGAACTTATTCTAGTTATCTATTTGAAATCGATTAACAAGTTTTCAATGTACAATGCATAGGATTAATAATATGAACAAAACGGAAGGTGGAATTCAGTGTTTAATCCAAATGCTCATCAACTATCATGTAACTCATTTCGTGTTATAACAGTCACTGGTAACGGGAAAGTTGCCGTTCAACCAAGTTATGTGGAACTTCAAATAGAAGTGATCACAGAAGGAAAAGATGTAAGTAAAGCGCAACAGGAAAATGCAAATATCATGAATCGCGTAATACAATCTATTTTGTCACTTAACATTCCAAGGGAGAATATTCAAACTGCTGCCTATAATATTGTGCCAAACTATGATTACATCGAAGGAAAACAGGTTTTTAGAGGATATGAAGTGACTAATGCTCTTAATGTTAAAGTAAAAGATATAAGTCAAGTGGGCACTGTCATTGATACAGCTGTAAAAAATGGTGCAAATCGCGTTTCAGGAATTCAGTTTAAAATTGAAAATGGAGAATTTTATTATCAACAAGCGCTAAGTATAGCTCTCCATGATGCCCAAATGAAAGCAAAAACAATAGCCGAGACCATGCGATTACCAATGCTTCCACAACCGATAGAGATTGTAGAAGAGAGTAATGCGGGCCCTGTATTATATAAAACTGTTGCCATGGCTGAGCAGAATATCTCCACCCCAATCGAACAAGGGCAAATTACAATAAGTGCGTCATTAAGAGTCAAATTTCAGTATTAGTTTTTAGGTGTATTATCTAGCAAATTGAATAGGGAATAATGCAAAAATATAATCTTTTAATATAAATTGATTGGTAATAAAAAAGTAGATAACTAACAGCCTTAATAAAAAAACAACCCCAGATGAGTATAAATACTCTTCTGGGGTTGTTTTATTAACCTATATTAAAATTAAACTCGTCTGGGTTTGGACCACAGCGGAAATTGTCATTTAATGCATCAATTTGAGTCATTTCTTCAGTAGTTAGTTCAAAGTCAAAGACATTAATATTTTCTTCCATGCGTAACTCAGTCATTGTTTTTGGAATTGTAACAACTTGATGTTGTAAATCCCATTTTAAGACGATTTGAGCAGCAGTTTTGCTATGTTTAGCAGCAATACTTTGTAAAGTTTCATCTTTTAACAGTTCTCCGTTCATTAGTGGAGACCATGCTTCAACTTGGATGTCGTGCTCCGCACAATAATTTCGCACCTCTTGTTGTGTAAGGCGTGGGTGGAATTCAATTTGATTGATAACTGGTTTGATTTCTGTTTCTTTAAGTAAATTTTCTAAATGGTGAACTTGGAAGTTACTTACGCCGATTGAACGAACTAGACCCTCTTTATAGATCGTTTCAAGTGCTTTATATGCATCCAAATATTGATCGTGACCAGGCCAGTGGATTAAGTATAAGTCTAAATAATCTAATCCCATTTTTGATAAACTGTCATCGTATGCAGCAAGTGCAGCTTCATAATTTAAGCCTGCATTCCAAACTTTTGATGTGATAAATAATTCCTCACGAGTAACTAAACCCTCAGCAATTGCTTCTTTAATACCTTGTCCTACCATTTCTTCATTGCCATAAATTTGTGCAGTATCAATACTACGGTAGCCTTTTTTTATTGCTGTTTTAACAGCTTTTGCAAGTTCTGCACCATTTTCTACACGAAAAACACCGTAGCCTAATACTGGCATTTTGATTCCATTATTTAATGTTGTTGTTTGTAAGTTCATTTTGAACACTCTCCTCAGTTTTTTCTAGTTTGACACAGATTGCTGCTAAAAAGATAGCCCCTGTAACCATAATTCCTGCAATCCACGTTGTATGGATTAATCCCATTGACTTGGCGATAACGCCTCCTACATATGACCCAATAGCAATTCCAGCATTGAAAGCAGCAATGTTAATAGCAGAAGCGACATCTACAGCGCTAGGGACAAAACGCTCAGCCAATATCACGACATAAGTTTGAAGTCCTGGGACATTCATAAATGCAAAGAGCCCCATAAATAAAATCGTAATTAGACCAGCTACTTTATATGGTACGGTGAAGTAAAGAACAAATAATACAATCGCTTGAATCACGAACATATAAAATAATGCACGAATTGGGTTGTTATTAGCTAGTTTACCACCAATAGTATTACCAATGGCAACTGTAACGCCATAGAATAATATAATTAGAGTCACGGTTTTTGCCGAAAAACCACTCACTTCTTGCAATAAAGGTGATAGATACGTAAAGACGACAAATGTACCACCATAACCTAGTGTAGTAATGATGAACACAAGCAATAATCGGCCGTTTTTTACTAGCTTAAGTTGTTCACCAAAACCGATTTTGGTCCCTTTTTGGATAGACGAAGGTACTAAAATCATATTGGCAATTAAAGCTAGAATGCCAATCACGACTATAAATGCAAATGCCATGCGCCATCCGAATTGTTGCCCAATTAATGTACCGAAAGGAACACCTGTTATTGTAGCTACAGTTAATCCAGTGAACATAATCGCTATCGCACTTGCTCGACGATTTGCTGGTACAAGACTAGCAGCAATTGTAGAGCCAATTGACATAAATACACCATGAGCTAAAGCAGAAACTAGTCTCGCTACAAGTAATATGCCGATAGTTGTAGAGAACATGGCTATACTATTGCCAATGATGAAAATCAGCATGATTCCCAGTAATAGTTTCTTTCGAGGAATATGGGCTAGTAGAGATGTCAGTACAGGCGCCCCGATCATTACACCAATCGCATAAATAGACACAGTCAAACCCGTTACTTGAAGTGAAGTTTGTAAATCGGCCGCAATCATTGGTAGTAAACCAACGCTTATAAATTCAGTTGTCCCAATGGCAAAAGCAGTCACTGCCAGTGCAAGCAGAGCCTTTGTATTATTTTGTTGCTGTTGTTTCATAGAATCTCCTTCTTTTTATCAGTGTGCAATTACTTGCCAAATGTTCCGGAACAAATGTTATTATGGAGCATGTAAAACAGAAAGGGAAGTACGTACTTTTTTGTTATATAGGAACCTTTTAGTACCTGCAAACTAATGTTCTCTTAAATGAAAAGAGGTTATTAATGATGGAAACGAAGAAAAAATACAATATATCAGTTGAAGCAACACTTGAAGTTATCGGAGGAAAATGGAAATGTGTGATTTTATGTCACCTCACTCATGGAAAAAAACGTACAAGTGAATTGAAAAGACTGATGCCAAATATTTCGCAAAAAATGTTAACTCAACAATTACGTGAATTAGAAAATGATGGTGTTATTAACCGTATTCTATATCATGAACTACCACCAAAAGTAGAATATGAGCTAAGCGATTACGGTAAGAGTTTAGAACCTATACTGACTTCACTTTGTAATTGGGGCGAGGAACATATTGTCAAAGTGTATGGTAGTAAAGAGGGTTACTTAGAGGATAATGGATTGAATGATTAGGTATAATGAAAAATATGGCGAATATCCATAATACGGATGAATGAAAGTGATGTTCGTATTTTGATAAAATGAATTTGTTTCTTCACAATTAAAGTTCGTTATTTAATGTTAATTACATTTATTTCATAATAAAACATGTTGTATTATTCGGGTATTAGCGATAAGATAATGTATATTCCAAACTATATGTAACTGGCGTAGCATGGATAACCATGAGGGAGCATATAGAAATTCGTCGTACGTCTGGGCAGGTATTTAGTAAGCGGAATGCTTACTGAATACCTTTTTTGTTGGAAATTTTTATCGGAAAAGGTGAAAAAAGTGGATTTTTTGAAAGACATTCTAGCAGCATTAGGTGTGCTGCTAAACGGCTTACCGCAAGGATTACTAGCATTATCATTTGGTTTTGCATCTGTACCAACTGCCTTGGCATTCTTTATTGGAGCAATTGGTAACTCAGCTACAGGCTCGATTCCAGTAATATCTTATCAGGCAGAAACGATTACTGTCGCTGGGACTATGGGGAAAAATATGCGCGAGCGTTTATCGATGATTTTCTTCGGGGCAGCATTAATGACTCTTATAGGATTATTTGGTTTTCTAGAAAAGATTGTTGATTTTATCGGACCAGTTATAACAAATGGTATGATGGCTGGTGTTGGCATCATGCTCGTAAAAGTATCCCTTGATATGACAAAAAATCATAAAGCAGTGGGGGTCTCTTCATTTATCGTTGCAATTATTACATATATGGTTACAAAAGATCTAGTTTATACAATTCTTTTCTCCGTTATTATTTCAAGTGTTGTTGGTCATTTCACACAACAGGAGCAGACAGCAAAACAACCAGTGAAAGAAAAATTTGTACTACAAAAGCTAACGCTTAATGGGTCAGTCATTCGCGGGGCGCTTGCGATGGTTACGTTAAATATTGGCGCCAATATAGCTTTTGGTAAAATTAACGGATCATTAGCAAATCAAGAGGTTAATGTCGATCATTTAACGGTTATTAGTAGTGTTGCTGATATGGTGTCTTCCTTATTCGGTGGGGCACCGGTTGAAGTGGTTATTTCTGCTACAGCAAGTGCGCCACATGCAGTTTTTGCAGGTGTATTGATGATGGTTATGATGGGTGTCATTTTATTAAGTGGTCTACTACCGAAAATTGGTCGCTTTATTCCGAGCTCAACAATTGCTGGCTTTTTATTCGTACTCGGTGCAATTGTTACATTACCAGGTAATGCGACAGCTGCATTTGCTGGTGGTGGTGATTCTGCTATTGTAGGTGGTATGACGATGGTTGTAACAGCCATTTCTGATCCGTTTTTAGGTATGCTTTCAGGATTGATTATTGAATTTTTATTATCTATTTTTTAATATAAGGAGCTATTAAAATGACGAACACATACACTCTACAAGTGGCAGGTCTAGAAAGAGATTTACCAATCATTCGATTAACAGAAAATTTAAGTATTGCTAGCTTTGTTATTTTAGGTGATGCAGAACTTTTAAGAGAAGCTACACCATTATTAGTGGACAAGCTTCCTGAAGTGGATGTAATTGTAACAGCTGAAGCAAAAGGTATTCCACTAGCTTATGAAGTTACTAACCAATTAGGGTTAACTGCATATTATGTTGCAAGAAAAACTGTTAAACCATATATGCAAAATCCATTGATAAATGAAGTACATTCGATTACGACACAAGCAAAACAAACATTGTGCTTTGATCAAAAAGACGCTCAAGCTATTAAAGGAAAACGTGTTGCGATTATTGATGATGTTATTAGTACGGGGGAGTCTTTAAGAGCATTAGAAGAACTTGTTGAATTAGCTGGAGGTTATGTGGTAGCAAAAGCAGCCATCTTAGCTGAAGGCGATGCGGCTAAACGCAAGGATATTATTTTCTTAGAAGAACTACCACTATTTGATTGAGTATCCAATTGATTTTTATGCTAAAGTCGTGAAAAAACTTTTCATTGACTAATGGAAAATAATCCTATATAGTGGTAAAAATCATAATAATGAATGCGATGACAAGGATAAGAGTAGTTCATAACGGTTTACAGAGAGGGAAGGCAAGGCTGGAAACTTCCTAATACGGCTGAATTATTTACCACCTTGGAGCAGTATTGGTGAAATACGAGTAATCAGTACCGTAGAAGCAACGATAAAGCTTACACAAAGCCATCAAAAGGTAACTTATTGAGTTATGAGATGGAAATTTGGGTGGAACCACGGGTATTATACACACTCGTCCCTTCATGAGGGATGAGTGTGTTTTTTGTTTTTAAAATTAAATATAGAATGCAATGATAAGGACATGAGTAATTCTAACCGCTTTACAGAGAGGGAAGGCGAGGCTGAAAACTTCCTAATGAGGTTGAATTATTTACCACCTTGGAGCAGTATTGGTGAAATATGAGTAATCAGTACCGTAGAAGCAACGATAAAGCTTACAAAAAGCCATCAATAAGTAACTCATTGAGTTATGAGATGGAAATTTGGGTGGAACCACGGGTATATGACACGCACTCGTCCCTTTATACAGGGATGAGTGTGTGTTTTTATTTTATAAAAAAATAGGAGTGAAGTGTTATGAGTCAAAAGGAAGTTTTGATTAAGTTTCCAGATGGACATCAAAAGCAGTATATGCAGGGAGTATCGTTAGGTGAAATTGCTAGTTCTATTAGTTCTAGTCTAAAAAAGAAATCGGTGGCGGGAGAAGTCAATGGCATACGATATGATTTGAATCGTAATATTACACATGATGCAGAAGTGGAGTTATATGATTTAGCGTCATCAGCTGGTATAGAGATTATGAGGCATACTTCAGCGCATGTATTAGCTCAAGCAATTAGACGATTATATGGTGATGTGAACTTAGGAGTAGGACCGGTGATAGATAATGGCTTTTATTATGATGTTGACATGGAAAGTACAATTACTGTCCAGGATTTAGCTAAAATAGAGAAAGAAATGTCTAAAATAATCGCTGAAAACATAGAGATTGCACGTGTTGAATTGTCACGTGAAGAAGCGAAAAAGCTTTTTCAAAAAGATCCTTTAAAGCTAGAGCTACTAAAAGACATTCCTCAAGATGAAATAGTAACAGTATATCGCCAAGGAGATTTTGTAGATTTGTGTCGAGGTCCGCATTTACCAGCAACTCGATTTATAAAAGCATTTAAATTAACACATATTTCAGGGGCATATTGGCGAGGGGATAGTAACAATAAAGTACTACAACGTATATATGGTGTCGCTTTTGCAACAAAAGAAGAGATGGAAGAATATTTTCATTTTGTAGAGGAAGCGCAGAAACGAAATCATCGTAAGCTAGGGAATGAATTAGAGTTATTTATGTTCTCAGAAGAAGCACCAGGTATGCCATTTTATCTTGCTAATGGGCAAATTATTCGAAATGAATTAGAAGTGTTTTTACGTAAGCTTCAGCATCAATATGATTATCAAGAAGTACGCACGCCATTTATGATGAATAAAAGATTATGGGAGCAATCCGGACACTGGGATCATTACAAAGAAAATATGTATTTCACAGAAGTAGATGATCAAGAATTTGCATTGAAACCAATGAATTGTCCAGGTCATATGCTGATTTTCAAAGATAAACGTCGGTCTTATCGTGAACTTCCGATTCGCATGGCTGAATTTGGTCAAGTGCATCGACATGAATTTAGTGGAGCATTAAATGGTTTATTACGTGTTCGCACATTCTGCCAAGATGATGCACATATTTTTGTCAGACCGGATCAAATTGAAAATGAAATTTTACTAGCCTTACGATTAATTGACCATGTATACAAAACATTTGGTTTTGAATATGACATTGAATTATCAACACGTCCAGAGGATTTTATGGGAAGTGTGCAATTATGGGATCAGGCAGAAGCATCTCTTGGAAGAGTATTAAAAAACCTGGGTTATCCATACAAAATAAATGAGGGAGATGGCGCATTTTATGGGCCAAAAATTGATATCCATATAAAAGATGCGATTAAACGTAGCCATCAATGTGCAACAGTTCAACTTGATTTTCAACTACCAGAGAAGTTTGACTTAGCGTATATAAATGAACAGAATCAGAAGGTAAGGCCAGTCGTGATTCACCGTGCGGTATTTGGATCAATTGATCGTTTCCTTGGAATATTGATTGAACACTTTGGTGGTGCATTCCCTATTTGGCTATCACCTATTCAAGTTCAAGTGATTCCTGTTTCAAACTCAATTCATAAAGAGTATGTTGAAGAAGTTACTAGGCGCTTAAAACAAGAGGAAATCAGAGTCGAACTTGATTTACGTGAAGAGAAATTAGGGTATAAAATACGTGAAGCTCAAATGAAGAAAACTCCATTTATACTTATTGTCGGGGATAATGAGGTGGAAAATCAATCTGTTAACTTAAGACAATATGGTCAGGAGAATTCAATGGAAATTCAGCTTGATGATTTTATTAGTAAAATAAAGAATATCATTGAAAATAAATCTTTGAATAATAGTGTTAATGACCTTGGGTAACTAATTACAATTTATTCAAATGTCATAAGAAAAATCGATGAGTATCATTAGTTTTTTATAATTTTATTTATACTGCTTCTTCTTTACAATTAGATTAAAGGAGGAGATGAAATGAAAATATTTGATGCACATTTGCACATTATTGATTTTGATTTTCCAATTCAAGAAAATCAAGGATATATACCACCATCATTCTTAGTGGAGGACTATCAACATGCGACAAAGGAATTCGAAATTATTGGTGGCACTATTGTTTCAGGTTCATTTCAAGGATATGATCAAGGTTATTTAATCAAAGCTCTTAAGGAGATGGGCCCTTCTTTTTATGGCGTAACACAGTTGCCATTTAATACAACGGATCAAAATATTCTTCAATTAAATGACCTTGGTGTTAGAGCTCTACGATTCAATGTCAAACGTGGTGGTTCTGAGGACTTATCACAGCTAGATTATTTTGCAAGACGCGTATATGACTTAGTTGGCTGGCATAGTGAAATATATATTGATGCTAAAGATTTGATAGAGGTTAAAGAAGTTATTCGTAAATTACCGGCGATTTCAATAGATCATTTAGGCTTATCAGAGGTAGGGTTACCGAATCTACTAGACCTTGTAGAAAGTGGTGTACATGTAAAGGCGACTGGTTTTGGTAGAGTTGAGTTGGATGTGGTTAAAGCGATGAAAGCTATTCATGAAGTAAATCATGAAGCGTTAATGTTTGGAACTGATTTGCCTTCAACACGTGCAAATCGTCCATTTGATATAAAAGATATTCATGTAATACTTGATCAATTTGATACAAAAAATGCTAATCGAATTCTTTATGAAAATGCGGTTAAATGGTATTCACGTAGAAAAGATTAAATAAGGTGATATTTTATAATAAAAATAATACACCCCAATTGTTAAGAAGTACCTAACAGTTGGAGTGTAGTTCATAATAAGTTTATTTTACATTTCTTCTTCGACTAACTCTCTGTTTTCTACTACTCACATTTTAGAAATTGGCACGAATTTTGTGAAATAAGCACCAAAAATCAACAGAACAATTGTTATAGACCAATTGAATAACCCCATAATATCAAACCAGTAAGCCAAAAGGTGAGTAATCGCTATAAGATAAAGAAAAATTGGAGTTAGTGCACTTTTGATCCCAGTTATACCTGCATTTTTTCTTTTTTGAATCAAAATAGAAACTGAAAAGATAAGAGTGATCAGCAGAACGATGGTTAAAATAATCGGTACCAATATAAATACCCCCTTATTTTTGAAATTGTTTCTCTGGTTTTTTTCTATATTTTAATGTGTTGCAGTTTGTTCTGTTTTTACTGTGTCAGACTGTGATGTTTATAAAATACGCCATATAAATAATAAATATCCTCTTTAGTCAGTTGGGAGAGTTCAACTTAATATCTTCGATAAATGTTACAGAGTGTGTAGGTAGGCTTAATACTCATGCTCTCATAAGATGAATTTTAATTATAAAAGCTTTATTATTTCCACAATAGAAGTGTATTTGACTAACTAAAAATTGTAAAATATACTATATGTAAAGCTTACTTTACAAGATGGTTGTGGATATTATGGAAAATATGTTCAATTGGTTATATAGAATGTTTGAGTAATAACTAGTATACCGATGAACATTTACTAACTAAGCAACTAGAAGATTAATATATGTAGAGGAGAATTTGTTATGTCGAATGAGAATTTTATTTGTATGAAATGTGGTCATACAGAAACGAAGACAGGGAAAATCGGAAATAGTAGTTACGATAAAGTGAAAAAAGTAGGTAAATTAATGTCTTTAGGTACTGGGATGTTCATCTCATGTTGTGCAAAATGTGGCGATGTATATTCAATGACTATTGAGAACCCTGATAGACTTTGATCTCAAATTGGAAAGGAGTGAAGACGAATGAAACAAACACAGATGGGCTATATCATTATGGGCTGTATATTTGGTATTCTAGCTATATTTATAAATGGGGTTTCAATAAGTGTAAATAAATTTCCATCTTCGTTAATACTAATTGCTATTTGTATTATGTGTTTCTGCTTATCCTTCTTAGTGCCTCACCTTACACCAAAAGATGAACGAGCACAAAAAATAAGAGAGCGATCTATCTATGTGAATTATTTTATCCTTATAGCAGTAGTTGTAATATTAATGATAGTCTTTAACCCAGTTAGTAACTTACAAATAGAAGCATACAATCTACTCTCCATCATGATGACGGTATATATATCATCGGTATTTTTAACAATGGTTTATTATGCGAAGAAATATTAATGCTAGATGATATTACGAAAAAAGTAAGACAACTGTGAGATCTTGTTATTAGTGATCTTGATTTTTGATTAAATATCAGAATATTAATAACAGTTATAAGCTTAATTTTAGCAGAAAAGGTGAAATGGTGAGAAAATATCGATGGTTTATAGATTTTGAAAGAGAGGAAAAATGGTTGAATGACAATTTACAAAAGGGATATACACTAATAGCAAAGAATATGTTTGGTATTTACCATTTTGTAGAGATGCAAAATAGTATGAAAATCATTCGATTAGATTTCCAAAGAATAAAATCCACGCATGACCTTGAAAACTATAAAAGTCATTTTGAAGAGGTTGGATGGAAGCATATTGATGGTAAGAAAGGGAATTCGTTTCATTATTGGATCAAGGAAAAAGACGGGAATGATAAAATCCTATCAGACAAGCAATCGTTCAATAATGTATATGCAAAGTTATCAAGCTACTACGCTACTTTAATGTTAATGCTGTTAATCCCTATTATGTTTGCAAACCAAACAATTGACCCTGTTCCGTTTATATTGAATCCTTTAAAAGCAATTAATTTTACTAATTTGCTAAGTATGAATGGATTTGAACTTGTATTTTTCTCAACCTGGTCGATAGGTGTAATGATTTTTCGCGTCGTACCATTATGGTTGCTCGTATACATAACTTTTATGTGGTTAAAACAATATTTGAAGTATAAGAAAGTCGATAAAGCATTGATTCTTGATAAAGAATAATGATAAGGCAATGGAAATATAGGAGTGATAGACTTGGGATATATTATGGATTTGAGAAAGATAGTAGGCACTAGGCCACTATTAATGGTAGGCGCCAGTGTACTGGTCGTAAATAAAGATAAACAACTATTACTTCAACTAAGAACAGATAACCATTGTTGGGGATTACCTGGAGGGTCATTAGAATTAGGAGAAAAATTAGAAGATGCAGCAAGACGGGAATTAGCAGAAGAAACGGGACTAATTACAAAAAAACTGCAATTATTTAATGTTTATTCTGGCGAAGATCTTTACTATAAATATCCCCATGGTGACGAGGTTTATAATGTTACTAGTACATATATTTGTGATGAATATAGTGGTGAATTAAAAGCAGATCTATCGGAAGTTCAGGAATTGAAATTCTTTAAAATGGATTCATTACCTTCAAGGATTAGTCCTCCAGATAAACAAGTTATTGCAGATTTTAAACTTTGCACTTCAATAAATAAATAGGGAATTGATAAAAGCTTACCGTATTCAACGAATTTACCATCTAGTTGCAGAGTACCGAAAAAAAGTGAAGATAACAAATAATAACTCCAAAATCAACTTTTATTGTTGATTTTGGAGTTATACTATTTTTACTCTATGTTTGTTTCTAAAGTTAAATCTCTATAGGAATAATCCTCACCTTTATTTAAGATTACTTCACATTGACGTAATCTTAATTCAAAGAGTGTTATTGGATCATGATAAACTTCAGGATTTGATTTCATTTTATGCAGTGTATCTTGTTTTTCTTGTATTTCTATATGAGTGTTTTCTACAGCTTGTTCCAATTCGCCAAATGGACTTCTAAAGAAGATATTAATATCCCTCGCTTGTGCGTTTTCAAATAGCTCAAATTGCAAGAAAAATTTGTTCATAATAGAAGCCGTTACATCAGTATAATCTTCATTTTCTAAATACTGTTTGTATTTGTTATATAGCATAGCTTTATTTTTAGGAAGAACTCCAAATAATTTACCGGCACTTTTCAGTAAAAATTGTGCTGGTGTAAATCTGCGCAAGATATTTACTTCTTCCATTTGTATTCTAGTTGTCATTCTATCGGTATCTCTCCGCCAGTCATCAAGCACTTTAAAGTCACATTCAAGCTGTATTCGATTTTCTCCATATAAAGAATTAAGTTTTTCATTGATTTCTTCTAAGTACGATTGACTTTGAAGGAACTCATTATTAGAAGTTGCAATCCAATTTTGCATTGAGCGAGCAAGATTAGGTAACACAGTTTGTTCTAGATATTTTTGAACTCTTTTGTTCATCTCTGTATTTAGTTCAATATCAATGTGCCCAAAATCGCTTTCTTCACTAATTAAGTCAGAACAACTCTGTAATAGTTTCGGAATATGTTCTGTAAGATCATTAGCAATTTCGTATTTCATTGTACGATAGGATTCTGTAATTAAATGAATTTTTTCCTTCTCAAAAGCAGTAAGGTTATTAATAAATCCATTTAGTTTAACTAACATATCTTCATTCCAATTAATAGAATCCACTAGGTTATTTTCCTTCTCGATGCGCTTATCCAAAAGATATGAAATTGTTTTTCGAATGAAAAACAATAGCTTTTCAGTACGTTCTACATCGATATTTTTATGGTTAAAGTTAGAATGAATAAACTCAGATAATCTGTTTAGTTGTTGACTATTTGTATATAACGAAGAGTAAGGAAAAATTCTCGCATGCGGGAAATATGCGTTTATTCTCACTTGCGTATCATCTATAACTCTTTTTGCTTCTGCTTCACTGTATATATTATCGATTTTATTTAATAAGAAATGAATTTGTAGATTTGGTGTATGTTCTTGAATACTTAATAGAATATCACGTTCTTTGTCAGTAAAAGGTGAATCCGCATTCAATACGAACAATAATTCGTCTACAGAATTTAAATATTCAAATGTCTCATCTCTAGTGTCGTTGTTCCTATTAAAGCTTGGTGTAACAACCAAAGTAAGTTTATTTTTACTTAAAAATCTGCATGGTAATTTAAATTCAACATATGCTTTATCTCTATCTGATTGGGGGTGTAGAGACATCATGTTATGGTAATCTGAGAAATTCTCAGTTGTTGTAATTGCTGAATCTGTTATTGCGTTAATTTCTGTATAAGCTTCATTATTAAAAACAACTACATTAGAGATTGCGTTTTCTAATATATTTTCATTTAGGATAGAGTTAATAAATGAAGCTTTTCCGTTTCCTGAAGTTCCAGTTACTAAAAGGCGATTTGTTCTTAAATCTGCAAGCTCGCTAACTAACCATCTAAATCGATGACCTATTTCTAAATCATGCTTTTGTGCCCACTGTGTAATAGATTCAAAAAGACGTAAACTATACTCTAAGCCATTCACGTGATTAATAGAATATGACAGTAAGTTTTCTGCATGTTTTATATTTGCTGAATCTATTTCGGAAGGGAAAATCTCATCCCATGCCAATACTGCAGCAGAAGGAAATACAGAATGAGACGGATTGGCTACCTTTAACCAATTTGTTAAAAGATTAGGAATGATATCGTGTAATTCTCTTAGCATATATTGACCTTGGATTAATTCAAAGTATGTTTCTTCGTAAAGAGAAGAAATGTTGTCCCATATATCGGAAGAATGGATTTCTATTAGTAAGAAAAATTCATTTATTGTTTTAAGCCATAATAAGTAATTTTGTTCATTTTTATAGCTGTGCCAAAGTGATGAAACAATTTGCGTAAATTGTACTTGATCTACATTATTTAATGTAACTAATACTTTATAAAAATAGTCTGGTGAAATATTTTTAGTAAATCCTTTATTGATATATTCCTTTAGAACCTCAAACCATGGAGAAGATTCTGTTCGAATTAACTCATTCACAGCAAGCTCTACTGCACTGTCAAAATCGTGCTGTTCTTCATAAAAGGAACGTGCAATGGTTGTAACGTTTGGATAATCGGGATTTAAAGAAACCGCTTCTTTAATAGCAGCGAAAGCTGAAACAAGATTATTTTGCTCGATGTAAAGAGACAATAATTGCAGTACAATTTCGGTCATGAGTATTTTGTTATCAGTAGTAATGGAGGTATAGACATTTTCAGCAACTGATAATTGGTTAAGTTCGAAGTAAGCATCCGCAATATTTTTTTGTGCCCATGGTGCTAATTCATTACTAACTTTCTCCCATTTAAAAATAGCTGATTCAAAATCTTGGTGGTGATAATAAAATTCACCTTGTGCAAAACGAATGTAAGATCCATCGGAAATCTCATTTTTTTGTTCGTTTAAATAAGTTTCTCCTAGTACTTGAAGAGCTGGATGTGTTTCATTCTCTATTAGGAATGTTTCATAATATATCTTTTTGATTAATTGTTTTTCTAATCTCATTTTTTCCTCCACTATATCTTGAAGAATACATTTTTCTCCATGTGACAACACTTTTTAGTATTGATGCTTTTAATTTTAACAAAGAATTTCTTTTGGAAAATTTCATTTTTCTTTCATTTTTCAAGTAAGATTGAAATTTAATGAGAAAAGTTTCATTTTTTTATCATTTTCTCTTTGTAGTGGTGAAAAAACAGTAGATGTTCCTAATAACTTAATGCGAATATAATATTCTACATTAAGTTGTAACATTCCATGTAGAGTTCGATATAAAAAACAATGTATAGTAAACATGTATTCGATGTTTGCTTCATTGATAGAGAAGGAATAATATGGAATAACGATAATTACTATTTTTGCATGAATAAACCAAATACAACATTGTTACACAAAAAACTACAAATGGACCATCATAATATTTGTACTTTTTGCAATTACGTATTGGGTATTGTGATAAAAGGTTTCGTTAATAAGTATTTGAAATCCTATTATTCATATCCTAAAATATTATTATCGTTTTTTGAGAAGGAGAATTTTACAACATGATTATGAAATTCAAGAGAATGGGCGCATTATTGGCTGCTACTGTTTTGATATTAAGTGTATGGGTAGGGGGTATACCTAATTCTGTAGAAGCTGCCGCAAAAAGTGTTTATACAATTTCACCAAATACAGTACCGGTGGATAAAACGATGTTGAAATACACTACATATAACAGTAATACTAAGCATTATTATGTACTACGTTCCTATTTAGAGAAACTGGAGAAAAAAGGTGGAGGAACGCTCGTATTAAAAAAAGGAACTTACAAAATTAGTAATACACTATATGTTCCATCGAATGTAACAATAAAAATGAATGATGGTGTAAATATTGTCAAAGGTCAGAAAACCGGTACAAGTAAATTTAAAGCTTCAAAATCAATTTTTCAATTAATCAAACCATCAAAAGCCAATAAATCGGGTGTATATGGCAAATATAATGGTGAAAAGAATATTTCCTTTATAGGTGAAGGTAAAGTAACAATTGATATGAATTACGAGAAAGATAGCATTGCCTTGATAATGGGGCATAACCAAAATGTAAAAGTGGAAAATATTCAATTTAAGAATATGTATTCTGGACATTTTATCGAACTAGATGCTTCTAAGAATGTTTTGATACGAAAAAATACGTTTACAAATTCCAAAGCATCAGCTAATAAGAACAAAGAAGCCATTAATATTGATACACCGGATAAAACGACAGCAGGTTGGAGTCAAAAATGGAGCAAGTATGATAAGACACCAAATCAAAATATAACAATTGAAAACAATCAATTTAAGAATCTTGATCGAGCTATTGGTACCCATAAATATTCAGGTAAAATGTATCATGATAAAGTAATCATTCGTAATAATCAAATTGATAAAACACGCATGGATGCTATTCGTGTCATGAATTGGACGAATGCTGTTATTGAAAAAAACCTAATCCGGAATGTAGCAAATGGAAATGCTAGTACCCGTGGGATTTTAGCAAGTGGCGCAATCAACCCAACATTTAAAAACAATACTTTTGAGTCAGTAGGAAGAACGATTCAGTTTATGGCTTGGAAGAACAGTGGTCCAGGCTCACAATACGATATTACGTACAATAAGCTAAGTGAAGCTAACAAAAAAGCACTGCTAACAAACAAAGCAGTTAATACTTCTGAAACGATTATTCGAATTAATAATACCTACAATGAGTTCATACAAAATACTGAAAAAATTCAACTTGCGTCAAAGTGATTTACATGGGGAAAAGAGACCTTCTACTCTGTAACACTAAAGACAAGTAATTGTACATGATAATTCATTCATAATATGTTACACATATTATGAATGAATTACATTACTAAGTAATTTCAGGTGCATACATTTTTTTATTTTTGGCTATTTTACTGTTGATTTTCTATAACTTAATAAAATGGGCGTATTCGAAAATTACCACCTTCTATTAATTGGCAATAAAAAGAAAATAATTTATTATTATAGTGATATTTAACAAACTACTAGCGTATATATTTAAGATTGTGAGGGGGAAATTATTAAAAAAAGCTTGTTATTAGTTGGAGGATTTTCTTGTTGATTTGTCCAATTCTGTTGTTTGCGATTGGGAAGATTGATATGTTCGATTGCTCTGCTTTTATTTGTGGAAATATAATCTCTGTTGGTGGTGGATGTCTATTTAAGAAAAAGCTTAATTAATAACATAGTAGTGTTCTTATGCCTTCTTCTCATTTACCTCATACGAATCTACGGGAACAAGTAAAGCATTTTCATTTATTGTTTTATGTATTCTCGCAAATTCCTAAACCCTCCCTTTAAATCTCACTGTCCGTTTATTGAATAACATATAACCAATCATACTCACGTCTCCGTAAGTATGCCCAAAAAAACTAAACATAAATACTACGTACTCTTGCAAAGAATTTATTAGTGTAGGCTTTTAGTAATTACTGTACAATTAATATAAGAATATTCGGATTTCGAATACTTTACTAAATGGAAGTATATTGAAAGGTGTGATGTTATATGAAAAATTCGCCAAACATTTTAGAGGTTTATCAATTTTGAGTAAACGTATCACCCCTCTATAAACCACGTAAGCTCAATGAAGGAGCATAATTTGGTTAAAGTATTCATTGGAAGCAATAAATTATTATTAGAGTTAAGAGAATATCATGATTTTAATTGGCTTAAAGCAGTAGAAGTATTTACTATTTTTGATCATCAGGATTCAGGAAACATTAGTTTTGGAATTATAGAAAATGACGAACGTTATTTCATTAAATATGCTGGTGCAAGAAATTTAGAATATACTGGAGATATAACATCAGCGATTAAACGCCTAAAAGAAGCAAAGAAAGTTTATCAACATATTGATCACCCCTTATTAATTCAATGCATAGGGACATTTCAGACAGAACAAGGTTACGGGTTAAAATTTAAATGGGTAGAAGGAGAATGTATGCATAATCATTGGGGTTTTACGCCTTTTGAAAAGTACAATTCTCTTGATTCTCCTTTTGTGAAATTAAGAAGTTTATCTTTAAAAGAACGTATTTCGATATTGAACCAAATATATGAATTTGCGGTTTTTGTAGAAGATAAAGGATATGTGATGGTTGATTTCTATGATGGTAGCATACTATATAATTTCAAAAATAATAAATTGCATATTTGCGACATTGATTTTTTTAAAAAAGCACCTGTCTTTAATGATATGGGTGAGGATTACTGGGGTTCTAGTCGGTATAAAGCACCTGAAGAGTATCGATTAAATGCTGAAATTACAAGTGCTACAAATGTATATACATTAGCAGGTTTAGCATATGCGTTTATTGGAGGACGAAGTGATAAAAGTTTCGAAATGTGGGAGGCTTCAATAGATTTATATAATATTTGCTCAAAAGCATTGAAAAATAATCCCTCAGATCGTTTTGAAACGATTAGTATGTTTTATCATCAATGGAGTAAAGCACTTTTAATATAGAAATGTAAATCAATGAGAATGAGAAAGGGGTACAATATGGAAGACAACATATTGATATCTAAGCTTATTCCACCAGAACCTGCTATACATTATATGAGACGAGCAAAGGTCATGAAAAAGTTAGCACGAAGTCATCATACAAAGCTTACTATTTTACATGGTGGAGCGGGTTTTGGTAAAAGTTCCGCATTGGCACAATTTTTAGCAGATCAATCCAATGCTTTCTCTTGGTATCAAGTGACAGAAGATGATGACGATGTTTTGCCATTTTTACGTCACTTGTTTTATAGTGTGCGGAATGTATATCCTTCTTTTGGAGAAACAATGATTGGTTGGGATCAGCTTTCAATGTTTCCTAAAGTTGAAGAGTTAAATAAGCTTTTTACTATGTTTGTAAATGAGTTTTGCAAGATGAGAGAACCATTTTTTGTAATACTAGATGATTACAATTTAGTGGATCATATTTTTCATATTCATTACATCATGGAGAAACTGATATTACATTTACCACCAAATGTTCATCTAATTATTTCATCAAGAACATATCCTTCTTGGGGGTGTATACGGAATTTAAGGTTAAATCATCAATTAGTTGAATGTATAGAAGAAGATTTTGTCTTTTCTGCAGAAGAAATCCAGGTGTTCTTTGAAGATTACTTTCAACATTATATAACAAAGGAACAAGTGGTCAAAATCCTCCGGACAACAGAAGGTTGGGCTATTGCTATTTTATTTCTCGCCACTCAATCTATTGATTTAGAGAAATCCATAGATAAATTACAGAATCTTTCGTCAAATGACTTTTTTACTTATTTATCGTATGAAGTATTTGAGGGACTGAATGATTTCGAACAGGATGCAATTATGAAATTCAGCATTTTTGAAACATTTTCGTATGAATTAATAGAAGTATTCTACGGGGAGGTTTTTGAAGAGCAGCTTAAAATTCTAGTCAATAAACATGTTTTTATCCAGCCATTAAGTGGATACACAGAGTTTCGATATCATGTGTTATTTCAGCAATTTTTAGAATTGAAACTAATGGAACAGGATTTAGATACTTATCACTCGTTGCATTTAAAGGCTACAAAATATTTTACTCAGCAAAGAAACCCTGTAAAAGCCGTTCATCATGCGATGAAAACAAAAAATGAAGATTTGATTGCATCTACTTTAGCCTATTTTGCAAATCAGTTTATAGAAGAAGGAAAATTCGATTGGTTTATCGAACGTATTCGTGAACTATCAGCTAGTACAATGGCAAAGCATTTTCAACTTTACTATTATGAAGGTGAAAGTCAGAGATATCGTGCACAGTATGAAAAAGCAAAAAAAGCGTATGAAAAATGTATTATATGCGCAAAAGAGTGCTTGTCTTATGATTATTTATTAAGAGCCAAGGCTGGGATTGCACATATCTATTTGGATACTATTCAACCGTCACTTGCTGGAAATTATTTACAAGAAGCACTTGAATTGGTGGAACAAGCGAAGTTAGAAGAAGATTATCTGCAATTTATACAAAAACAATATGCAGAAAATCTAGTGAACTTAGGCAAACCGTATGAAGCAGAAAAGTGGGTTTCAGATGTGGGTCTTTCTTCTCGTGTAGTTAGGCAAGGAAATTTGGATGCAAGAATATTATTAAGACAAGGCAAACTTCAGGAAGCAAGAAGCTTATTAGAAAATCGTTTAGATTCATATAGCCTTATTTCAGATACTTATCGTGAGACCGATGTTTTATATTCATTTATTTTAATCTTATTAGGTGATTATGTAACAGCACTAGAATCAGCAAATAAAAGCATCTTGAAAAAGGAAAATGAACATGCACAGTACATTCTAGCAGTAGCCTATCTTCGTAAAGGACATACATTATTGGTTTTGAATCCAGCAGATATTGCTGAAGCGGAACAATATTATGAAAAGACCATCGAAATAATGGATAGTATGGATGTGAAACGTGCAAAAGCCGAGTCTTATATGGGACTAGCAATTGTAAAAAGTAGACAGCAACAACTTGAGCAAGCACTTTTCAATATAAAATTAGGGTTAAAAGAAACGGAGAAAGTGCATGATCATTGGGTTTCGGCTTTACTTTATGTAGCCTTATCAATAGTTTATGTGGAACATGCTCATTACTTAGAGGCAAAAGAAGCTATTAAGAGCGCAGAAAGTAAGTTTAAAAACTCAAAAGATTATTTTGGACTGACAATTGTTAGCTTTTGGCGTGCTTATATCGCTTATATGCAAAATGATGAAGTTGAATTTGCTTCAAATTTTGAATTATGTATGGCAACTATTGTAGAGAAAAAATATGATTTCTTTGTAAAAGACCAACATATCTTTGGTCCTCAGTACAATTTAGTATGGTGGCAACTGTTGGATCATTGGAATACATTAAAAAAATCAGCTGTTAAAACCAAACACTTTTATAAATTGATAGAAATAGATGCTGATATACCTGTGCCAGCGCATATGTATACTATTCAGCTATTTGGAACTATTACTCTTTATCGCGATGGTGAAGTAATAGTTGAAAAAGAGTGGCAACGAGAAAAGGCAAAGGAATTATTCATTTACCTATATCTCAATCGTACGAGATTTGTTTCCAAAGAAGAAATAATTAATGTATTATGGCCAAAAGCTACTGAGGAAACGATGGCAAGAGATTTCAAAGTTGCTTATAATGCTTTATTAAAAGTGCTAGAACCAAACCGTCTTCCTAGAATAGAAAGTGCATACGTTGTTCGAAAGCAATCAATGTACAAGCTCATTACACAGCATTGTATGAAAAGTGATTTAGATTTTTTTAGACAATTTATGTCTCTAGGCATGCAACAGAAAAATCCTAATCTTTCGAATGAATGGCTTTTAAGAGGAATCCGAATATACACAGGTGATTTTATCGCGGATAAGAAACATTCAGAATGGCTTCAAGATACACGAGAAGAATTGAAATATATTTATATGGAAGGAATTGAACGTTTAGCACAGAATTATGTCCGATTAAAAGAATTTAGCAAAACCGTGTATTGGGCAGACCACTTGTTGAAGCAAGATAATACATGGGAAGAAGGATATCGCCTAATCATGTATGGATACTTCCAACTTCAAAATCGTACTCAGGCTGTCAGATGGTTTGAAAAATGTGAACAAGTATTAAAAGACGAATTGAATATTGAACCAATGGAAACAACCATACAAATGTATGAGATGATTTTAAAATAACCTTATGTGAAAATGGAGGGCACTGAAAAACTTGCGTTTTTAAAATGTAATGTTCTTCAATAGTAAACACCGGTACTTTTTGTTCGATTTTGAACAGAAAGCCGGTGTTTTTTTGGTATTTCCTTATTCTTCATTTAATAGCTTCCAGATACGTTTCAGATTCACCGCAAATATTGTTGTAGCTCCTTGGACTTCCAGGCCAAATAAACCTGCCGATTTTCCGTATTGTAGACATGCGGATTTTTTAACTCTTTATTCTTCGCTTCAATTTTATAGCGCTTTTTCGCTAAGTCTTTGAATCTTTCCATTTCTTGAAAAGCTGCTTGTTCTTCATGTTCGGTTGATTTTATGGAAACTGAATACGATTGCTTTTGGCACCGTCTTTATAACAGCCATCTTGTAATGGACAAACCTAACATTTTTCTATGTCAAAGTAATACGTTTGTGTTTGATTTTTACCTACGTCTTTTTTATTCGTTCTCGCTTTTCGAAGCGCCATAAGCTAGTTGATTGGAGTGCAGGCGGCAATTCCTTGGGGAACTAGCGAACATCTTGAGACCCCACAGGAGCGTTAGTGACGAAGGGGCTCAAGGTTCGTCCCGAGGAAAGCGTCCGCCCGAACGGAAATTAACGGCATCCAAGAAAAAGCCATGGGAGAAACGATTAATCGATTCCGCCATGGCTTAAATTCATTTTGGGACTTTTCAGTGCCCTCTGTGAACACGTAGGGTCCTTTTTCTTTGTAACTAATTTGTAACTAGGATTAGATATGATACTTCTACAGCAAGATGAAAGCGCTTTAAAAATAAGAGGGAGGTATTTAAATGAAAAAATGGTTGGCGATGCTATTAGTAGCAGTAACGCTTTTACTCGCTGCATGTGGAAGTGACAAGAAAACAAGTGGATCCTCTTCGGAACAGGATGAAAAAGAAGGAGGGACAATTAAGGTTGGTGTATTGGCCTCTTTATCTGGAGCATTAGAGTCTTATGGAAAACAAACAAAACAAGGCTTTGAACTAGGGTTAGATTATGCAACAAATGGCAAGATGGAGGTTGCAGGTAAGAAAATTGAAGTTGTTTGGGAGGATACTGAAACTAAACCAGAAGTAGCAGTGCAAAAAGCAACAAAGTTATTAGAAGATGATGGGGTAGATTTCTTAGTAGGTTCATCTAGTTCTGGAGATACATTAGCTGTCTTACCACTAGCTGAAGAATACGAGAAAATTATGATTGTAGAACCAGCTGTTGCAGATAGTATTACTGGCGCTGAGTTCAACCCATTTATCTTCCGTACAGCAAGAAATTCTTCTCAAGACGCTTATGCAGCAGCAGCGGCGATTGCTAAAAAAGGAACAAAAATTGCAACATTTGCACCGGATTATTCTTTCGGTTGGGATGGAGTTAAGGCTTTTAAAGCAGCTGCAGAAAAGTTAGGAGCAGAAGTTGTTTTAGAAGAATATGCTGATCCAGCTGCAACAGATTTCACATCTAACTTACAGAAAGTTGTGAAGGCAAAACCTGAATATCTATTTGTTGTATGGGCTGGTACGAATTCACCTTGGAATCAAATTGCAGATCTTAAGTTAACAGAAAAAGGTATAAAAATTTCGACAGGTGCACCTGATATTGCCGCTCTTCAATTGATGAAGCCCCTTGTAGGCATGGAAGGATTCTCAGTATATTATCATACATTACCAAAAAACAAAGTGAATGATTGGTTAGTAGAAGAGCATAAAAAACGTTTTAACAATGAAGTGCCAGACTTATTTACACCAGGTGGATTTTCAT
Source organism: Viridibacillus sp. NPDC093762 (assembly GCF_050279675.1). Classification (NCBI taxonomy): domain Bacteria; kingdom Bacillati; phylum Bacillota; class Bacilli; order Caryophanales; family Caryophanaceae; genus Viridibacillus; species Viridibacillus sp. NPDC093762. Next base: position 57,513 of record NZ_JBNNUK010000009.1, read on the forward strand.
CTGCTGTTGCTATTGTTGAGGCGTTAAAAAAATCAGATGGTAATGCAGATGGTAATACGCTTATTCCATTAATGGAAAGTATGTCTTTTGAGACACCGAAAGGGAAAATGACGTTCCGTAAAGAGGATCACCAAGCATTACAACCTATGTATTCTATTAAACTTGAAGAACAAAAAGGTGTTGACTACCCTGTTCCGGTATTAATTCGTGAACTAACACCTGACGAAACAGCTCCGCCAATTCAAAATAAAAAATAAATATACGAGAGTTCAGACCATAAATTTGGCCTGGCTCTCTTAAAAACTTTTTACATAAGAAGTTTTTAAGAGAGCTAGACTTAGGAGGAATGAGGATGGAACCTATCATTAGGACAGAAAATTTAAGTATTCAATTTGGGGGGCATCGTGCAGTTGATGGCGTGAATTTTCAAATGCAGGCAAAGCATTTCAAATCTATTATTGGTCCAAATGGTGCAGGAAAGACTACTTTTTTCAACCTACTAAGTGGTGAATTGAAACCAACAGAGGGAGAAATTTTTTTAAAAGGGGAATCGTTAGCAAATGATTCGTCTATCGAACGTACACGAAAAGGACTTGGTCGCTCTTTTCAGATCACAAATGTCTTTCCAAATCTTACAGTCTTGGAGAATGTTAGACTTGCAGTGCAATCTCGTGAAAAGGTAAGGTTTAACTTTTATAAACACTATTTGCAGTATAAATCGATTACCAACGAAGCAGTAGAAATATTGGGTCAAGTATTGCTTGATAACAAAGTGAATGCAGTTGCAAGTCAACTATCTCATGGTGAAAAACGTAAACTAGAAATTGCGATGTTACTCGCTCTAAATACGGAAATCTTACTATTGGATGAACCAACTGCTGGTATGTCTTTAGAGGAAGTACCGGCTATCTTAGAGGTAATACGCTCAATAAAGGAACAAGGAGACAAAACCATACTTCTCATTGAGCATAAGATGGATATGATTTTAGATCTTTCAGATTCGATCATGGTGCTCTTTAATGGGAAGCTTTTAGCAGATGGAACGCCTTCAGAAATTATGGACAATGAAACCGTACAAAACGCGTATTTAGGAGGGCTATACGATGAACAGCTTATTAAACCTTGATCAGCTTCAAACACATATTGGACAATATCATATTTTACAAGGGATTCAATTTGAAGCAATAGAAGGGGAAGTATCGGTATTGCTTGGTAGAAATGGAGCGGGTAAAACAACTACTTTAAAAACCATAATGGGTTTGACACCTGCTTCCCACGGAAAAGTTATGTATGAAGGGCAAGACATTACAAAACGAAAGCCTTATGATATTGCCAATCTAGGTATTGGTTATGTTCCAGAAGATCAAGGTATATTTAAGGACTTAACAGTGGAAGAAAATATGAAAGTTGCAATCCGAAAAGAGACAGATGAAGTATATGAAAAACAGGCATATATATTAGAGTTATTTCCCGATTTGAAAAAGTTTTGGAAAAAGGCTGGGGGGCATTTATCCGGGGGGCAGAAGCAAATGCTGTCTATGGCAAGAGCATTTGTAAATGACAGTAAACTCTTATTGATAGATGAGCCTTCAAAGGGATTAGCTCCAATCGTTGTAGAAAAAGTAATGGAAGCTATTACAGAAATGAAAAAGAAAACAACGATTATTCTTGTTGAACAGAATTTTATTATGGCCAGTCGGATTGGTGATACCTATACATTAATAGATGATGGAAAAACTGTTCATTCAGGATCTATGGCTGAATTGATTGGAGATGAAGAATTGAAACGGAAATACTTAGGAATTGGTTAGGGGGAATCGAGTATGGATTTATTTATCAGTTTATTTATAAATGGTTTAGCCACAGGTATGTTGATTTTTTTATTAGCAGCTGGATTGACACTTATTTTCGGATTAATGGACGTCTTAAACTTTGCCCATGGGGGACTTTTTGTTTGGGGAGCTTATTCTGGAATCTTTGTTTATACATGGTCAGGGAGTTTTATAGTCGGAATACTAGGTGCGATTGTAACAGGGTTTCTCCTAGGGTGGATCACGGAAAAATTAATCATTACACCCGTATATGGCAATCATGTACAACAAATTTTAATAACGCTTGGATTTATGCTAGTACTATCAGAATGTATTAAGGTTGTTTTTGGACCTAATAGTATTCCTGTAGATGTGCCTTCATATTTAGCAGGTAGCTGGGAAATCGGTGAAGTAATTGTGATTAAATATCGTATTTTTATTATCGTTATTGGGCTTATTATTTTCGGAATATTCCAATATGTATTAAAGAAAACAAAAATCGGTTTAATCGTACGTGCTGGTGTGATGGATAAAGAAATGGTGCAAGCATTGGGTATTAATATTAAACGTGTTTTTTTATTCGTTTTCATGACCGGTTCAGCAATGGCAGCATTCGGCGGAATGCTTATGGCTCCGTACTCGGGCGTAATATACGCAGAGATGGGAATGGAATATGCCATTTTAGGATTTATCGTTGTAGTAATAGGAGGGATGGGAAGTTTCTCTGGTTCATTAATGGCAGCAATTCTAGTGGGGCTTGCGGGTAGTTTCATGGCGTACTATGTTCCATATTTATCATTAGCGGTCAATATGATTTTGATGGCTATTGTATTAATCTTCCGTCCACAAGGCTTATTCACAAATGCGAAGGAGGGCTAAAAATGAGACAGGAAAAATACTTTTCTCTTAAAAATTTGACATTCTTGATAATTATAATAGCACTCATTTTCTTTCCCTATGTTGCAGATTCTAGAACGTTAACGATACTAATGACCCAAATATTTATTTTCAGTATATTAGCTATGAGTTATGATATTTTACTCGGTTATACAGGAATTGTGTCGTTTGGGCATGCTATGTTTTTTGGAATAGGCGCTTATATAACGGCCATTTTACTTAGTACTTATAACAATACTATGATGATTTTCCTCATTTCGATTATAGTAGGTATGATTTTTGCTGGTATTGTTAGTTTCCTAGTTGGGCTCCTGACACTGCGTTTAAAGAGCCATTTCTTTGCCATGTTGACATTGGCGATTTCAGGTTTGTTTTTAGTTGTAGCGGAGAAATGGCGTACTGTTACAAAAGGGAATGACGGATTTACTTTCAGAGCTCCGGATGTATTCAGAGATCGTGTTATCTTTTATTTCTTCGTCTTAGTCTGTCTTGTTGTCGTATTCCTTGTACTTAGACGATTTGTAAATTCGCCATTAGGTAAAGTACTAATTGCTGTACGAGAAAACGAACAAAGGACACGATCATTAGGATTCAGAACATTACACTACAAGGTGACAGCTTCAGTAGTAGCTGGTGTCGTTGCTAGTCTGTCAGGATCACTCTATGCAATATCTCTTCGCTTTGTCAATACAAGTGTAATGTCAATGGATATAACATTAGATGCACTGTTAATGACGATAATTGGTGGAGTTGGTACACTTATCGGGCCAATAGTTGGCAGTTTAGTGATTGAAACTGCTCAACATTATCTATCAGGTTTAGCTAATGACTATCCGATTTTTGAACGCTGGATTATCTTCTTTGGAATGCTCTATATTTTAGCAGTCATCTTCTTCCCAAAAGGCATTGTTGGTACTGTATATGTGAAATATTTGACTTGGAAATCGAAGAAAGCCAAAACCCAACTGCCTACGCAATCTGTACCTTTGGTCAAGGATAAGGAGCGATTTGAATGAATATAGGGATTGTAAGTACCGGAATCTATTTACCTAAAAACCGTATGACCTTTGAAGAGATTAGTCAAAAATCGAATATTCCAGTTGATATTGTTAAAACAAAATTGGGTATTATTGAAAAGACGATTGCTGGACCAGAAGATCATACAGTGCAAATGGCAGTTTGGGCTGCCAAAAGAGCCTTAGAAAAGACAAATTTATCTCCACGAGATATTGATGTCATTATTTATATCGGTGAGGAACATAAAGAATATCCACTGTGGACAGCAGCTATTAAAATCCAAGAAGAAATTGGTGCTTTAAATGCATGGTCATTCGATGTACAGCTTCGATGTGGAACGACGATAATGGCGATGAAAGTTGCAAAAAGCTTAATGCTAGCTAATGAAGATGTTCGTACTATCTTACTTGCAGGAGGATATCGAAACCATGATTTCATCGATTATACAAATGATCGAACACGTTTCATGTATAACTTAGGCGCTGGCGGAGGAGCTATGATTCTACAAAAAGATGTGAAAGAAAATATCGTTCTTGAAAGTGATTTGATAACGGACGGATCTTTTTCAGAAGATGTTGTTGTACCGGTTGGTGGAACAAAAAAACCATTGACCCCTGAATTACTACAAGCAGGTGCATATAAATTAGATGTGCTAGACCCTGAAGGCATGAAGACACGTCTTGAGCAAAAGTCATTGAGTAACTTTTTAAAGGTAATCCGCCAATCTTTATCGAAGAGTGGATATGACGAATCTCAATTGGATTATATTGCTATGCTTCATATGAAAAAGTCAGCACATGATTATGTACTTCATTCACTAGGGCTAGACGAATCACAGTCAATTTATTTATCACATTACGGACATATCGGTCAGATTGATCAAATTTTATCCTTAGAGTTAGCTTTAGAAAAAGGGAAAATAAAAAACGGAGATATTATCACGCTTGTTAGCGCAGGTATTGGTTATGCATGGGGGGCAGTAACAATTAGATGGGGAACTCATGAGGAGGAGATTGTATGACATTGCAACAAGACGTATTAAAAAAAGTGCGGTTATCTAACGGAGAAACAATAGCTTATCGTGAAAGAGCTGGTGGAGATGAGCTTATAATTCTTATTCATGGCAATATGACATCTTCAAAACATTGGGATGTACTAATGGAAGAACTTGATGGACGATTTACAATTCTATCACCAGATTTAAGAGGATTCGGTCAATCATCTTACCATAAACGAGTGTCACAAATTCGTGACTTTAGCGAAGACTTAAAGCTATGGGTTGATGCTCTCGGGTTAAAAGATTTTACTTTAGTAGGTTGGTCTACTGGGGGCGCTGTTGCAATGCAATTTTGTGCGGATTATCCCGGATTATGTCATAAATTAGTCCTACTAGCTTCCGCTTCAACAAGAGGTTATGCATTTTATGCGTCGAATCCGGATGGTTCACCTAATCTATTAAAGAGAATACTTACTCTAGAAGAAGTTGAAAAAGATTCCGTAAAAACTGTACCTATGCAAAATTTATATGATAGTGGGAATCGTGAGGGATTAAAAGCAGTTTGGAATGCGCTTATTTATACGCATAAGCAACCATCAGAACTGCAGTATGAAGCCTATATAGATGATATGTTGACACAGCGTAATCTTGCAGATGTATATCATGTGTTAAATACTTTCAATATTAGTTCTAAGAAGAATGAAGTAAGTCATGGACAAAACGAAGTAGCGAAAATCCAAATACCTACACTAATTATTTATGGTGATCGTGATTACGTAGTACCTGAGACTATGACAAAAGAGATAATAGAAGATTTTGAGGGACGTGCAAAAGTAGTAAAACTGAGCGACAGTGGTCATTCACCATTAATAGATGATTTAACACAACTAGTTAATCAGATTGAACTATTTATATAATGGAGGAATTGGAATGAGATTGCAAAATAAAGTGGCAATGATTACAGGTGGAGCTAGTGGAATTGGTTTAGCAGCAGTAAAACGATTTGCAGAAGAAGGAGCAATAGTTATTATTGCGGATTACAACGAAGAAGCAGGATATAAAGTTGAAGCGAAATACCTTGAAGATGACTATGATGTAGCTTTCTATCCCATCAATGTAACTAAACGTGAAAGCGTCAATAATGTAATTGCAAAAGTGATTAGCAAATATAATAAGATTGATATTTTAGTAAATAATGCGGGTATTACAAATGATGCAATGCTTTCAAAAATGACGGAAGAACAGTTTGATCAAGTAATCGATGTAAATTTAAAAGGTGTTTTCAATTGCACTCAAGCAGTTACTCCAGCTATGGTAGCACAAGGCTATGGGAAAATTATAAACACATCATCTGTCAGCGGTGTCTACGGCAATGTTGGTCAAACAAATTATGCAGCTACAAAAGCAGCTATTGTTGGGATGACTAAAACTTGGGCAAAAGAACTAGGTAGAAAAGGAATTAATGTCAATGCAGTTGCACCAGGTTTTACTAGAACACCAATGGTTGAAAAAATGCCATCTAAAGTATTAGAGAAAATGGAATCCATCGTTTCTTTACAACGTTTAGCGGCACCAGAAGATATTGCCAATGCTTACCTATTTTTAGCTTCAGAAGAAGCAAGCTATATTACAGGCCATGTATTACAGGTTGATGGTGGAATTATGATGTAAGGGGGAGAAGTTATGCATAGTGAGCAATCATGGATATTAAAAAAAGCTGCCATTACCCCCAAAAAAACATCGTTGATTGATATTGCTACGAACAGGAGCTGGTCCTATAAACAATTGGGCTATGAAGTGAAAAAGTGGGCTATGTTTCTAAAAAACTGCGGTCTACAAAAAGGTGATCGGGTCGCCGTGATTGCGGAAAATAGAATTGATCTATTTGCCATTCTTTTTGCATGTGCCATCGGTGGTTACATCTATGTTCCCTTAAACTGGAGATTAAGTCATTCAGAACTTGACTATATTCTTGACGATTGTACACCAGCCTTAATACTATATGAAGATCAATTTATGAAGCTTATAGCTAATAACCCACATATGAAAGCATACCCAATTACAATAGAGATTGTAGCAGAGCACTTCAATGTACCAACAAATAATTGGAATTCGAAAGACGCATGGTTAATGATATATACTGGTGGGACAACTGGAAAGCCAAAGGGTGTAGTCTTATCATATGATGCGATAAATTGGAATGCCTTCAATACTATTATTAGTTGGAATATTAGTAGTGATGATTGCACATTAAATTATATGCCATTATTTCATACGGGAGGATTGAATGCATTATCAATTCCAATATTAATGGCTGGAGGTACAGTTGTAATAGGAAATAAATTCAATCCCCAAGAAGCAATCCAGTCATTGAATAGTTACAGCACAACAATTTCGTTATTTGTCCCGACAATGTATCAATCTATGATTGATACAGAAGAATTCAAGAAAACAAGTTTTCCTAGTATAAAAGTATTTTTATCAGGTGGAGCTCCATGTCCCATCACTGTGCATAAAACCTTCTTACAAAAGGGAGTACCATTTAAAGAGGGTTATGGATTAACCGAAGCTGGTCCCAATAATTTTGTTATTCAACCAGAGGAGGCCGCAATAAAACTAGGATCTGTCGGAAAGTGTATGCAATTTAATGAAGTTAAAATTCAAGCTCCGAATGGTCGAGAATGCAGACGTGATGAAGTAGGAGAACTATATATTAAAGGAAAGCATATGTTCAGCGAATATTGGAAGAATCCACAAGAGACAGCTAAAACTATTATTAATGGATGGCTTCGTACTGGTGATTTAGCGAAGATGGATCAGGACGGGGATATTTATATCGTAGGACGAGTAAAAGAAATGATTATTTCAGGAGGGGAAAATGTCTATCCTCAAGAGGTGGAACAATGTATTATTACTCATCCAAAGGTGAAAGAGGTCGCAGTTATAGGAATTGCTGATTGTCACTGGGGTGAAATCGTTACGGCTTTTATCGTATCTGATGATGCATTTAATAATGTTAAAGAAATTCAAGACCTTTGTAGAAGTCATCTAGGTAGTTATAAAATCCCTCGGAATATTTATTTTATCCCTGAACTACCAAAAACACATGTAGGGAAAATTGATAAAAAGAAGCTTCAAACAATTCAAATGTAAACGGTCTGTTGATTATTAACGGGTTCGAAATTGAGGAGTAAAAATATAAATAACCATTAAGAAAGGGGTGCAATTAGCACCTCTTGTACATCTATTTTAGCGATTAAATTAGACCTAAATTGGTTATCTTTTGATAATCTCATTATTTCACTAAATTGTCTTTAATGCTTCCTGAAGTTTTTTCACTACCCTTGATAAACCTAATATTGAATTTGTTGTATCGAATTTTTCAATATCAAAGGAATGATTTGCATTTTGGACAATCTCTATCTTTAAATTTGAGTTACTTAATTGTTCAATTTTATTTGAATTGAAATGATAAAATAAACGAAGTGCCAACTTCTCTTTAATAGAAATCGGCACTTCGTTTATTCGCTATAAGTTATTGTGTCGCTTTTGGTGGTAGGCACACGTCACATTTACGTTGGTTATTATTTTTAAATTTCGTAAATGTTTTTCAAAGTTGCTATCACATGCACATTAAAATAGTAACTTTTGAGAAAAACCGTGATATTCCGTCGTTAGCAACTTACTTTCCGAATTGTTCTCAACAAATTCTTTAATTTTACCAATCGTCCATTGTTTATTCAATCTCTTACACCTCCATATTTCTCGCTATGCGGAGGCTTTTCTTGGCATCCGTTCAATTATAAGCAAAAGTAGTAATTATCTTAAGTTCCTCATTATTACATGAGCTGGTACTCAATTAAACAGATGGAGGTTATCTTATTAAACTAAACTGCCTCGTTAGTTGAATATCAGTAAGTTACAAATATATGTATATTACAAATTCTTCTAAATCCATTATTTAAAATAGTCGAATATGCTACTTAAAAAGCATCTGAGGATAGGTATTTTTGTTTCCACTTAATGATTTAACGATATTAGCTATTGTTAATCTGTTAATTACTATGTCAATTGCGAAAAAAACCTTATTTAGTAAACAATAATAAAAGGTTTAAATCATATGCGATTGGAATCCAAAATTGATACTTTAATTAGTTTTAGTACTCTTAAAGCGAACCAGTTATTTATAATCAGGTTATTTTTTATTGTTAAGCATAAATGTGGAATTTTCCACTTTAGGTGTAAGGCAATGTAACGTAACGTTTACAACCAGCAACGATATGTGTAACTGCAAAAAAAAACGTGCAAATTTTTGTGGTAAAACTTTTGAATAAAATTAAGTCTTAAAATTGATATAGCTTTAAGTTGTAATAACGAATATACTTTATATTAGGAAAACTTTTTTTATTTGCACAAAAAATTACATATAGTATTGGAATAGGTGTGTTCGTTTAAAACGAATACTTAATAGGGAAGTCGGTGAAAATCCGACATGGTCCCGCCGCTGTAAGGGTGAGTCTCATGCAAGAAAGTCACTGGATAATATCCGGGAAGACGCATGGAGGCTATGAACCTAAGTCAGAAGACCTGCCTGTTCTAAAAATGCTGATAAACCTACGGGAGATAGGGAGGTGTTAGAGTGCTAGGAGACAAAATTGTTCTGAAACTATAAGCATTGCTGACCTTTTTTATCGGGTTAGGAATGCTTTTTTGTTTGCCAATATTTTATGGTAATAAAATTTTATAGTTGAAGGTGAGAAAAAGTGTTATTCAAACGATCAAAATTATTAAGTCTTCTCTTTTTACTATTATTAATGTTCTTAACGAGTTGCAGTAATACTCCCAAAGGTTCAGAAACTACTTCACTTAAAGGTAATGAGAAAGTTGTTACATTTTCTATGACTGGAGATATAGGCGATTTAAATCCACATACATATTTTCCAAATGAGTTTTTTGCACAAGCAATGGTATATGAGCCCCTTGTGTATTACGGGAAGGGTGGGGATATTCAGCCTTGGTTAGCAAAGAGCTGGGATATTTCAAAAGACGGCAAAGAATATGTGTTCCATCTGAGAAAAGATGTAGAGTTTTCTGATGGCTCGAAATTTAATGCGGCAATTGTTAAGAAGAATTTCGATACGATTTTAAATAATCATAAACAACATGAATGGGTAGAGTTAATTAACCAAATTAAAGATACAGCAGTAGTGGATGAATATACTTTTAAGCTTACTTTGAACAATTCTTATTATCCAACTCTACAAGAATTAACATACATAAGACCTTTGAGATTTGTTGGAGAAGCTGCTTTTCCTGACAGCCAAGATACATTTAAGGATGGTCTTAAATCTCAAATTGGTACAGGGCCATGGGTACTGAGCGAATATAAGAAAAATGAATATGCATTATTCGAAAGAAATGAAAAGTACTGGGGTACTAAACCAAAAGTAGATAAGGTTGTTGTTAAGGTCATTACTGACGGAGAATCTAGAGTATTAGCATTTGAGAAAAATGAACTTGATTTTATTTTTGGTAATGGGGTCATCAGTCAAGATTCATTCCAATTTTTAAAGGATTCAGGGAAATATGAAACTAAGTTGTCAGAGCCTACAGCTACAAGAACGCTTCTTTTTAATACAAATAAAGAAGCAACTAAAGACCATAAAGTACGTTTAGCGCTGAACTATGCATTTAATAAACAGGCTGTGATCGATAATATTTTTTATGGTATGGAAAAAAAAGCAGATACATTGTTTCCACCTGTATTGGATTACACAAAAATTGACATAGATCCATATGAGTATGACACAGCAAAAGCAGAGCAGTTATTAGATAAAGCAGGGTGGAAAAAAATAGAGGGTAAACCGTTTAGAGAAAAAGACGGAAAAGAACTGCAGCTAGAATTCCTTTTTAATAGTACAGATAATATCCAAAAGTCGATCGCAGAATTTGTGCAAGGTGATTTTAGAAAACTAGGAATTGATATTAAGTTGAATAGTCAGGAAACTAATACTTTCTGGAAAACGGCATTCCAAGGCAATTACGACATATTATTTACCTCAACATGGGCCGTACCTTTTGATCCACATTCTTATTTAGCTTCAATTACAACAGATTCAGAAAATGGTGGTCCAGATTATACTGCTTTATTGGGGTTACCAGAGAAGAAAGAAATAGACGAGAAGATTAAAAAAGTGCTTTTAACTACAGATGAAAAAGAAAGAAAAATGTTGTATACCGATATTTTAACAACTTTGCATGAGCAAGCGGTATACTTACCGATATCTTATCAATCCAATGTAGCGGTTTATCATAAAAATATTAAAGGATTAGATTTTTTGCCTCAAGAAGCAGAGGTACCTTTAACTACAATAGATGTTGAATGATGGAAGGATTATTAATAACAACAACTTAAGGAGTACTACATGAGTTGGTTTATAGTTAAGCGTTTCGCAAGTCTTGTTCCAATATTATTAGGAATCTCAATTATCACTTTTATCTTACTGCACTTAATTCCTGGAGATCCAGCAGTAGCTTATTTAAGGTTATCGAATATTCCGCCTACTGATGAGGCTGTGGCTGCTCTTCGACTTGAGCTTGGATTAAATAAGCCTTTATATATCCAGTATTTTGAGTGGTTAGGAAATGTAATTCAACTTGATTTAGGGATTTCATTTGTGTCTAAGAATACAGTTTGGGACGAGATGTTGTTACATTTAGTTCCAACAATTCAACTAACATTAGCTGCGTTTTTCTTTATTGTAGTTATTAGCTTACCAATAGGAATGCTATCGGCTATCTACAAAGGAAAATGGATAGATCAATTTAGCAGAATAATAGCTTTTGTTAGTGTTTCTATGCCTACATTTTGGTTTGGTTTTCTATTAATCTATTTTTTATCATTAAAGTTAGATTTATTACCCGTTTTGGGGAGGGGGACACTAGAACATGTAGTGCTTCCTTCCTTAACGCTTGCTTTTGGCTATATTGGCACAAATATACGATTACTTCGAGCGAGTATGCTTGAAAATATAAATGAACCATTTGTTATATATGCAAGAGCGAGAGGTTTGCGTCAAGGGAAAATCATTAGTAGACATGTGTTAAAAAAGTCCCTCCTTCCTGTAGTGACTGGGCTAGGTATGAGTTTTGGAAATATGCTAGGTGGAGCAGTTATTGTTGAAACCATTTTCGCTTGGCCAGGAATGGGACAATTATTTGTCTCGTCCATTATAAATCAAGATTATCCAATGATCCAGGGCTGTGTATTATTTATGACTGTAATCTTTGTGGTCTGTAATCTTTTAGTTGACCTTACATATTCCTTACTAGACCCCCGTATTCGATTGGAGGGAGTGGAATGAGACCGATTGTAAAGTTGAATCGAAAGCTGATAAATCATAAGCTCATGACGATTAGCAGTATCATTATTTTACTTATGATTGGAGTAGCCCTCTTTGCTCCTTTTTTGGCTCCTAATGATCCGAACTTTGTTGATATCGCTCAGAAACTACAAGGCCCTTCCTCTCAGTTTCCATTAGGGACTGACCATTTAGGGAGATGTATATTATCGCGATTAATCTTTGGAACACAGACTTCGCTCGGAACAGCCATCCTTGTCATAGGATTTATGATGATGATTAGTGTTCCACTTGGCATTTTTGCAGGATATGTTGGTGGTAAGGTAGATTATCTCTTTATGAGAATCTGTGACATCCTCATGGCATTCCCAAGCTTTCTTCTTTCATTAGCTTTGGTTGGCATATTGGGGCCGGGGATTTTTAATCTAATTTTGGCAATGGTGCTTGTTCAATGGGTTTATTATGCTCGTGTCATTCGAGGAATGGTGCTCAGTGTTAAGGAACAAAACTTTATATTAGCAGCCAAAATATGTGGCACTCCAAAGTTTATCATAATTATGAAACACATTTTCCCTGCCATTATCTCTCAAGTTGTTGTATTAGTCTTTATGGACATCGGAGGAGTTATCTTAGCTATTTCTAGTCTTTCATTTTTAGGTCTTGGAGTACAACCTCCAGAGGCAGAGTGGGGAATGATGATTAATGATAGTAAACCATTTTTTAGAAATTACCCTTCATTGATGTTGTACCCGGGAATGATGGTTTTCATCGTTGTCATAGCCTTTAACGTATTCGGCGAGGCATTGAAGGATATGTTAGACCTGAAAAAGGGCTAAGGGGGAGGTCGTGGAATGAGACAACAACCGATACTAACTGTAAACAATTTAACTTTATCCGTATCAATAACCCATAAAGTGGTTCAACCAGTGCGTGATATCAATTTTACACTTGATCCAGGGAAAGTGTTAGGCCTTGTCGGCGAGAGTGGATCAGGGAAAACGTTGACTTGCCTGTCTTTGTTAAATCTTTTACCTGACAATGTAAAAGTAAAGCATGGAAGCATTAACTATAGAGATAAAGACCTTTTAAACTGTTCAAAAGAAGACGTAAGGAAAGTAAGGGGCTATGAGATTGCTATGATTATGCAAAATCCTATGATTGCCTTTAACCCTGTAAGAACAATTGAAAGCCATTTTATTGAAACAATTAGAACTCACTTGCCTATGACTAAGCGACAAGCGCGAAAAATGGCTGTGGAGTATTTAGAGAAAACCGACTTTACTAATCCAAAGACTGTATTAAAGCAATATCCATTTCAGCTAAGTGGTGGGATGTTGCAACGAGTTATGATTGCGATTACCATGTCCCTAACCCCCTCTATTTTAATTGCCGATGAACCGACAACTGCACTTGATGCAACAAATCAACTTCAAGTTTTAAAACAGTTGGATAAATTAAAGAAGGAATATAATACAGGCATTTTATTGGTATCACACGACTTTGGGGTGATTGCTCAATTAGCTGACGAAGTAGCTGTGATGTATGGTGGCTTTATTGTTGAAAAGGCTCCAATGATGAAATTATTCAATCAACCTATGCACCCATATACCCGTGTTTTATTAGAATCAAGGCCTGGATTAAAAAGAAGAAAGATACAAAGTGTTAGCACTTCAAGTACTAATTCAATTAATAATGAAAATATATGTCCATTTGTAAATCGATGCAAGGACGCAGACCATACATGTACAAGTTATAATCTTGAGTTTAAAAAGTTTGAAAAAGACCATCTAGTACGTTGCGTAAAGGTACAAGAAAGCATAGGTGACTGAAAAGTGAGCTTACTTGAATTGAAAGATATAAAGAAGACATATTCGCTTGGAAACTCTATTTTGGGGAAGCGTAAATCAGTTGAAGCCATTAAGGGTATCTCACTAACTTTAGAACAAGGAGTATGCTTGGGTATTGTCGGAGAAAGTGGATCAGGCAAAAGCACCCTTGGTAAAATTATTCTGGGCCTGGAAAAACCAGATCAAGGTGAGGTTTTATTTCAAGGAAAGCATCTTCATAGTTTAAAAGCAAAAGAATTAAAAGAGTTACGGCGTAATCTCCAAGTTGTTTTTCAAGATTGTTATAGCGCGGTTAATCCAAGACTAACAATCGGTGAAATTATTGCGGAGCCTATAAGAAATTATGAAAGACTTTCACCCACAGAAGAGCGAAAACAAGTAGAGGGGCTATTGGAGATAGTCGGTTTAAGGCTGGAAGATATGCATAAGTACCCTTCTCAGTTTAGTGGAGGGCAGTTACAAAGAATCAATATTGCTAGAGCCATTGCTCTTAAACCAAATTTAATCATACTTGATGAGGCTATAAGTGCTTTAGATGCTCTCGTCCAAGTACAAATTTTAAATCTGTTGGTACAATTAAAAGAGGATTTTCAACTGTCATATCTCTTTATTTCTCATGACCTACAGGCAGTTAATTACATAGCAGATCGAATAGCTGTAATGTATCAAGGTGAGGTTGTAGAATGGCTAGATGATATGGAAAAGCTAGAACAATTAAAACATCCTGTTTCTAAAAAGTTGATATCTTCTGTACTATCTCCTTATCCTGTGTTTTTTTGATATGGGGAAAAATAATCTTCAATTATTAAACAGTTATTCTACGAAGTTAAAAGCAGAAGATAATTAAAACCAATACTAAGCCAATTTGGTTTTGGCTGTAATATTTGCTTTAAAGTCTGGAAGTTACTAGAACAATCAAATAAAACGTAGTTAGATAGGGCTAAATCATGCCTCTCTAACTACGTTTTTTGTTGCAATAAACTACTAAAATGAACAGCACTAAAAGAAAGGTTTGTTACTCTGTATTAAACAAGACTACGGCATTATAGTTTACTGTTGTTTTTTTAAGTCGGGTTTAACATTCATAAATAGAGTGAAACCATCATTCATTTGTACTTGCTTTCGTAACTCGTTGAACTTATCCGTTAACTCTTGACCGGTATAACCTGCTTTTGTCAGTTGCTCCATAATGAGCGTTTTATATTTCTCGAAAACAGGATCAATAATTGGCGTAATAATTAGTGCCCCATTTACCTTAGAAATTTGAACCTCATCAATTAATGAAAACTCTTCATAAAACTCTTCTGGAATTTTAATCTCACGCTCTGTGGAAATTTTCACTTTTTTTGACTGGGCTTCATATCCCAACTCATTCACCCCTGTATTATGATATTCTAATAATAGGGCAAAATAGAATATTCTTACTAAAATTTAATGGGAGGTTAATATGAGACTTTTTCATGTAAGTGAAGAACAAAATATTGAGGTTTTTGAACCTAGAATCCCTTCTCGTCAGGATTTAGATCAGACAAAAAGACTTGTTTGGGCAATTAATGAAAAATGTCTACCGAATTTTTTGACTCCTAGGAATTGCCCCCGTGTTTGTTTTCATATTAATGCAGAGACAACAAAAGAAGATAAAACTCGATATCTTTCATCAAGCCCAAGCAATCATGTGGTAGTAATTGAAAACAAATGGCTACAAAAAATGAGAGATACAAAGCTATATTTATATGAATTTAATCCAATGGAATTTAACTTACTTGATGAAAATGCGGGGTATTATGTTAGCGAAAAGAAACAAGTTCCGATTAACTGTATAGAAATAAACGATTTGATTGAAGCGCTTATCAATCGAAATGTAGAACTAAAAACCGTAGATGGGCTATGGCAACTTCATGATGAGATTCAACATACGTCTTTGAGTTTCTCAATGTGCCGGATGAAATTTGCTACCCCTAGAGTCTCTAACAATAGTTGAATGGAGGATGAAAACAATGAAGCAAATTATTGCACTTGGTGGCGGTGGATTTTCAATGGAGCCTGAAAATACTTTGTTAGATTCATACATTCTCAAGCAATCGAAAGAGATTAACCCTAAAATCTGCTTTATACCTACAGCAAGTGGAGATGCTGATAATTACATAGCACGGTTTTATGATTTTTTTAAGACTCAAAATTGCAGACCAACGCATTTATCTTTGTTTAACCCACCAACGAGAGAGTTAGAAGAATTCATATTAGAAAAAGATATCATTTACGTAGGTGGGGGAAATACAAAAAATTTATTGATTTTATGGAGAGAATGGGGTCTAGATAGAATCTTGAAAAAAGCATGGGAAAAGGGTATTGTTCTTGCTGGTATTAGTGCAGGGGCTATTTGCTGGTTTGAAGAGGGCATTACAGATTCGTATGGAGATTGCCTCGAACCAATCCAATGTTTAGGATTTTTAAAAGGAAGTCATTGCCCACATTATGATGGAGAAAAAGATAGAAGACCATCTTACCATCATTTAATTGAATCACAACGCATCAAAGCAGGCATAGCAGCTGATGACGGTGTGGCGATTCATTACATTGATGATGAGATTGCTAAAATTGTTAGCTCAAGACCGAAAGTAAAAGCGTATAAAGTCTTTCTTGAAAATAAAGTTGCAGAGAAGCAATTACCAACCGAATTTCTTGGTGAACTTTAAAGAGTTATATTATCGTAATAACTTAGGAGGCTCATATGAAGACAGTTATAGATTATTGGAACGGTCATAGAGTGAAACTCACATGGAAACCAAATTTTCAACTAGAGAAGTTGTGCATAGTAACTAGTGTTCATGCAATCTGTATCCAAGATAACAAAGTGCTACTTACTAAAATTAAAGATAGAGGATTTAACTATCCAGGAGGTCATGTTGAAATAGGTGAATCTGCTGAAGAAGCGATGCATCGTGAAGCGTATGAAGAAGCTTATGTAAAAGGTATTATTACTTACTTAGGAGCAATTGAAGTAAATCATGAAGAAAACCAATTATTTGTACCAGGTGGTAAATATCCGATGATAGGTTATCAATCCTTTTACCGAATGGATGTTAAAGCCTGCTATCCGTTTTTACGAGAAAATGAAGGTATTGCACGTATATGGGTAGAGCCATCAGAAATTCCTTATATCATAGATGATCATGAATTAGCTCCTATTATTTTAAATGGTGCAATTCAGTTTGGGAGCTCCAAACAGCAATAATTAGTAAGAATATATTTCTATGGAGATGAGTGCAATAGAATCAAAAAAATTGATTTTGAACCACTATGAAAATTCTATCCATTATATAGAGAGTTTAAAAAGAGTATCTGATGACTGCTGGCTTATACCAATAGAAGAAAGTAAATGGTCAGTCTGTGAAATTGTAGGGCATTTAGTACCGTGGGATAATTTCGTATTGGAAAAGAGACTACCTTACTTGCTAAATCTAAAACAAGAATTAGAAAGTCCAAATGTTAAAGAAATGAATCAAATTGCAGCATTAGAAAGTAGAAATATATCTAAAGATGAAAGCATTAAAAATTGTAGACTGACAAGAATAAAATTAGTATCTGAGATATCAAAGATTCCTGCAAGTGAATTTAATAAAGAATTGAATATAGGTACAAGTACATTAACTGTTACTGCATATTTTAAAGGCCTTATAGCACATGACTTACATCACTACCAACAAATTGATGAGTTTTTATATAAATGTAATAAGAATTAATATTGCCATAAAGGAGTGATTATTTGAGCTCTGTTATCACAGCAAAGTTAGAAAATATAGAGGAAATAATAAAGCTCGATTGTGAAATCATAGGCAATACGAGTAGAAGGAAACATATTGAAAAAATAGTAGGTGAAGGTCATTGCCTAATTATTAAAGAAGAAGAGATAGTTCGAGCATTTTTACTATTTGATACGAGTTTTTTTGAATGTAGTTTTATATCGTTAATCATAGTTTCAAAGTTAGCAAGACGAAAGGGATATGCAACAGCTTTAATTAACTATTTTGAAAGCATTGCACCCACTCAAAAAATATTTTCCTCCACAAATCAATCGAATATCAATATGCAGAAGGTGTTTGAGTCGCAAGGATTTGTACGTAGTGGCATCATTGAAAATTTAGATGACGGGGACCCTGAGATTATCTATTTCAAGTCAATCTAGGTGAATATAAAAAATGGCGAATCACAGACGTATAATATGTTTTTAAGCAAGGTAGAGGGGGATACTGATGACAAACTATATTGCTTTTTTAAGGGGTATTAACGTAGGTGGCCACAACAAGATTAAAATGGCAGAACTAAAGCAAATGTTTGAGGAAATGGGATTCATAAGAGTAAAAACGTATATACAAAGTGGCAATGTCCTTTTCGAGTCGGATGAGAAAGAACCATTTATACTGAAGCGTATTGAGCATGAAATTAAGACAGTTTTTGGGTTGACAATAAGTGTTGTTATAAGAACTTCCACCGAGTTGGAAAGGATTACTGGAGAATGTCCTTTTTCAAAAGAAGCGATTTCGGATGCGGAAGTATCGTCAGAAGGGGAGTGCCTTTATGTTGCTTTATTACTCGAAGATCCTCCCCAAGGAAAAATTGAAGGGCTGAGTGTCTTTAGAACCGAATATGAAGACTTTCGATTTGAAGGCCGTGAAGTGTATCTCTTATTCCAAAAAGGCATTCGTAATTCCAAGTTGGCGAACAATGTGCAAAAGCTTGGTGTTCCAGTAACAATACGTAATTGGAAAACGATGAATAAGCTGACGGCATTAGTGAAAGAAATCGAGGCATAATTTTTGATATGAGTTGTATAAGAATGATTGATAGATAACGGCGAAATAAATTATTCACTTGTAAAACAACCAAAAAATAAAAGGGGTGTATAATAAATCCAATTTCGACTCAATGACGCCCCATTTTGTTATTTACTTCTATGTAGACTATTTGAACTATTTCGAAACATCTACTCTTTTTTGAGAAATAGTTTTCTACTTTGGAAATGGGACACTCCAATTCCTCTATCATATAGTATTTTTAAAATTTCCTAGTTTCGTTGGGTGTTGCCTTAAATAAGGATAAACTAATTTCTCTTATGTCTTTATTGCAATCAAACCAGTTTTGCTTTTTGGCATTTTTAAATGCAGAAGCACAGGTACAAGTTCAAAAAATAATGAATGATATTAAGGTACAGTCAAATGAAGAATCGCAACTAAATTTATATTTCCAAATAGAAGCGATATTAAAAAGGGAAAATGTATTGAAGTTTTTGACTCATCGAAAGCATTGGCTGTACGTTTCTGATGATAGTCCATTTACAAATATCCATATGGATGCTCAAGGGAAGCTAGATTATCGACGTATTTATAAGAAAACTGAAGTGAATACAGCAATTGAGTATGAATAAAGGGGAATATCAATGAAAAGAGTAGATGTTGTATATGCCGCAATCTGTAAAGAGGAAACAGATGAAATATTAATGGTACAAAATGAAAATATGATATGGACATTACCTGGTGGTGCAGTTGAACAAAACGAAACACTTGAGCAGGCACTTATTCGTGAAGTAAATGAAGAAACGAATCTACAGGTTGAAATGGGTACACTCATCGATGTAAGAGAGAAGTTTTTTGAAGATCGGAATCATCATGCATTATTATTTACGTTTAAAATTAAAGCATATAGCGGGGAGATAGTGGTGAATTTTCCAGATGAGATACAACAAATTAAATGGATGTCTTTTGAAGAAGCAGATCAACATATGACTTATTATCTAAACGGCATAGCATCTACTTTAGATTTTGATGGGCTATATATTTCTCAATGAGAACAGTAAGTCATTTTTATTGAAATTTGTATAAATGGTATTATATGTTACATTGAATTGGTGTTTTAATGATAGGAATAATAATTTTATCCATGTATTTTAGGTTATATGGATAAATTGCGAGACGATTGTGAGCAAAGCAGGGATTAGAGAAATAATAAAACGAGGTAATGTAATGATAAAAAAGATTGATATTACTAATCTGAAAATTGCGTTTGAAGTTTTGAACATTCAAATCCCTTCGTACAAGGTAGAGGCAGAAATTATTGACTACTATGATATACCAAGGGGATGAAGCCCCCAAAATGATGGTATAGGCATAAAAATGTTAAGAAGTAAAAAAGGACCGGGTGCATGAAAGTAGCTTAAAAACTATCTAATTTGAGTGCGTGAAAAAAATTATCAATATACAAAAATCAAAATATGATGATATAATTTTAAAGGAAGGAGTTGGTTTTTTTGGGAATTATAAAAAATGCTAAAGGAATAAAAGTACTAGCATGTTTATTAGTTAGTTTATGCACTATTAATTATTCATCTATTTCCTTCGCGGAAACACTAACAGATAATTCAGCTGATGCAACAAAAAATCCTAGTGGTATTGATACTGGAATAGCGAATCTACAGTACAATAATCAAGAGGTTTTAGCAGTAAATGGTGATAAAGTAGAGAGTTTTGTTCCGAAAGAAAGTATTAATTCAAATGGTAAATTTGTAGTTGTTGAACGTGAGAAAAAATCACTTACAACTTCACCAGTTGATATTTCGATTATTGATTCTGTGGCTAATCGTACTTATCCAGGAGCAGTACAACTTGCAAATAAAGCTTTTGCAGATAATCAACCTAGTTTATTAGTGGCTAAGAGAAAACCTTTGAATATTAGTATAGACTTACCTGGCATGAGAAAAGAAAATACAATAACTGTCCAAAATCCAATATATAGTAATGTGTCTGGAGCAGTAGATGATTTAGTATCCACTTGGAATGAAAAGTATTCAACAACACATACGTTACCTGCAAGAATGCAGTATACAGAATCGATGGTTTATAGTAAATCTCAAATAGCAAGTACTCTTAATGTGAACACTAAAGTTCTTGATAATTCACTGGGCATTGACTTTAATGCTATTGCAAGTGGAGAGAAAAAAGTAATGGTTGCAGCATATAAGCAAATATTTTATACCGTAAGTGCAGAACTACCTAACAATCCATCAGATCTTTTTGATAATAGTGTTACTTTTGATGAGTTAACTCGTAAAGGGGTAAGTAATGCAGCTCCACCTGTTATGGTGTCAAATGTAGCTTATGGTAGAACAATTTATGTGAAATTAGAAACAACATCTAAGAGCAAAGATGTACAAGCTGCCTTTAAGGCCTTAATTAAGAATAACAGCGTCGAAACGAGTGGACAGTACAAAGATATTTTTGAAGACAGTACTTTTACCGCTGTAGTATTAGGTGGAGATTCAAAAGAGCATAACAAGGTTGTTACAAAAGATTTTAATGAAATACGAAATATCATTAAAGATAATGCAGAATTAAGTCTTAAAAATCCAGCATACCCAATTTCATATACAAGCAATTTCTTAAAAGATAACTCAACTGCTGCTGTTCATAACAATACAGATTATATTGAGACTACAACTACAGAATATTCGAGTGCTAAAATGACGCTTGATCATTCTGGTGCATATGTTGCTCAATTTGATGTATCTTGGGATGAATTCGCATTTGATCAAAATGGAAAAGAAGTACTAACCCATAAAACCTGGGAAGGAAGCGGCAGAAACAAAACTGCTCATTTCTCTACAGTCATACCACTTCCACCGAATTCAAAAAATGTAAAAGTCGTAGCTAGAGAATGTACAGGTCTTGCATGGGAATGGTGGAGAACAATTATTAATGAACAAAATGTCCCATTAACAAATGAAATAAAAGTTTCAATTGGAGGAACAACATTATACCCAACTGCTAATATTAGTCATTAGGTATAAGTGAAGCGCCCTGTTTACAGGGCGCTTTTCTCGTATGGTGTTGCCAAAAATCTTTATTGCAGATTTAACGGTAGTACTTGAGGATTACATAATAGATGACTTAGTTGTTTTACAACGTAGTATGTGGGAAGGCATGTCTCAAAGCAATAAGAAAATGATAATTAAAAAAGTTGCTGAGTGGTGGGAGGATGGCGCTTGCGAAGAAGTACCAGAAGAACTACCGCCGCATTTAATGCCTTATGCAAATACATATGCGACAACTGCAGGTGCCAATTGTTTAGCGGCTGCATTATATGCAGTAAGTGATAAAGAAAGTGAATGGTTATTGCAAGAATGGGTCCACCAGCAAGCCTTTTTAAATGGATTGGAGCGGCTTGGCTATACGGTGTATGAACAGGATGAAACGCTAATTGCAGGTGATGTAGTCGCATGGGTCGATAAAGATGCAGTAATCCAACATGCATCGTACTATGTTGGCAATAACCTATTTTTCAATAAACAAGGACAAACCATTTTCAATGCTTGGAAAATCAGGAAGGAAGCAGATTTGATGAAAGACTGGTCAAGTATGCAAATGAAGATCTATCGTAATCTTGATAAAAAATAGTAATAAAATTTGAAGGAGATGCTTAGCAGAGCAATCTGCTTTTATTTTATTTCTTGATTAATAATAGCTTAAAGAGGGAGAGGTAATATATGAAAATCATTGGATTAATAGGTGGCATGAGCTGGGAATCATCAGCAGAATATTATAAGTTCATCAATGAAGAAGTAAAGCATCAATTAGGTGGGTTGCATTCAGCGAAATGTATATTATTTAGTGTTGATTTTGAGGAAATAGAGAGGTTTCAATCAATAGGGGATTGGAAAAGTGCGGGGCGTGTTTTAGCAAATGCAGCAATTTCTTTAGAGAAAGTAGGAGCTGACTTTATTGTTTTATGTACGAATACAATGCATAAAGTCATTGATTTAATAGAAGAAAAGATTCAAATACCAATCTTACATATTGCAGATACAACTGCAAATCAGATTAAAGCAAATAGTATTCAGCAAGTTGGTCTACTTGGTACCAAATTCACGATGGAACAGGATTTTTATAAGTCACGTGTGGAGACATACAATATCAAGGTAATAGTACCAGAAGAAGCGGAACGGTCTATTGTCCATCAAATTATATATGATGAATTATGTTTAGGAATTTTAAAAGAATCCTCTAAGAAAAAGTTTTTGGATATCATCGATGGACTAGTCGAAAAAGGAGCGAAAGGCGTTATTCTGGGCTGTACAGAAGTAGGTCTACTCATAAAACAACAGGATACTAAGATACCTTTGTTTGATACTACTAAAATTCATGCTATAGAGTCAGTCAAATTGGCATTGCGATAAGTATGCATCACTAGACTATACGAAAATAAAAGAACGTTTAGCACATTACTGAATGTGAGGAGAAATGAAATGGGGAATAAAACCATTATTCTAGAAACCGAAAGACTTTATGCAAGGGAACTAGTCCAAAATGATTTTCAAGATTTAGCGGATATTTTACAAGATGAAAGAGTCATGTACGCATATGAACATACATTTAATGATCAAGATACACAAAACTGGCTGAATAGACAGTTATCAAGATATAAGGGAAATGGATTTGGATTATGGGCGATTCTATTAAGAGGAACAGATATAGTGATTGGACAAGCTGGATTAACTATGCAACAAGTAGGAACTAGAGAAGTATTAGAAATAGGTTATTTACTAAAATATGATTTTTGGCATAATGGGTATGCAACAGAAATTGCAGATGCTTGTAGAAAATATGCTTTTAGTATTTTAAAAGCTCCAGAAGTATATTCAATAATAAAAGACGATAATATTGCTTCGCAAAAAGTAGCTATGAGAATAGGCATGCACATAGAAGAAGAGTTTATTAAGCAATATTACAATGGAGATATGGTGCATTATCTTTTTAAAGTTGAAAATAAGTTGTAACTCCTAATTTCCAGATTAGGAGTTTTTCTATTTTTGTATAAAAATGTTTATAAAGGTATAACTTCGTGACTGTAAATATGATATGATAGCATTTCTCGGTAAAAGGAACCTATCTTTTGAACGATAGTGATAAGCCTCAAATACCTAGTAAAACAAAGATTGAATTTGAAAGGATGTTAAATATGCAATTACATCATAGACTAAAAGTATTTAACTTTTTGTTCTTCGGAATGCTTGCGCTATTTGTTCCGTTTTTACCAGTTTATCTAGGTGAGAGAGGTTTATCACCAAGTGAGATAGGACTTGTGGTAGGGACGGGTGGATTTGTAACGATATTCACGCAGCCATTATGGGGTTTCATCAGTGATAAGACGAAAACGATAAGAAAAATATTATTGCTCCTATTATTTTTAGCTAGTTTATTTGGCTATTTTTTATTTAGCGTTGATGGGTTCGTGTTATTAGTCGTGTTTGCGATGATCGTCTACTTCTTCTTAATGCCAATCGACCCTTTAATGGAAAGCTTGAATTTTACAGTAGCAGAGGCATCTAAAATAAGTTACGGTTCAATTCGTACATATGGAGCATTAGGTTATGCTGTTTTAGCACTTGTTACCGGATATATTATGTCATACTTTGGAAATAACAGTGTCGGTATCCTTTTTGTTATATTAGGGATTATTGGATTCCTTATTATATGGAAAATGCCAGATGCTCCAACGTCTTCAAAACCAGTAACCATTGCAGGATTGAAGAGTTTTTTTAGCAATAAACAAACATTATCGTTTTTATTATTAGTATTTATCTGTTCTGTACCTGCTCGTATGAATGAAACTTTTTTAGGCGTTCATATTCTGTCATTAGGGGGAAGTACAAAACTTGTAGGGCAAGCATTTTTCATCTCTGCGGCAAGTGAAATTATCATCTTCGCACTTAGCTTTTGGTGGCTTCGTAGTGGAAAAGAACTACTGATAATAACGATTGCAGCATTTTTCTTTTTCGTACGATTTTTTGTATCAGCGTGGATTACAGACCCGCAAATGTTAGCACTTGTACAATTACTACAGATGCTTACTTTCCCAATTTTTTATACAGCAGCAATTCAATATTTATATCGCATTGTACCAGTAGAGTGGAGGGCGACAGGGCAAACGGTTTTAGCACTGTTATTCTTCGGAATATCAAGTATCGTTTCTTCTTATGTAGGAGGTTTTCTTTATAACTCTCTTACAGGGCAACATTACTATCTGGTGATCTCTGGGATATCTCTAATAGGTACTATATATGGGTTAGTGTCGTTATTTATTTATCGTAAAAAGACTATCATTGAATAGTGAATTGAACCCCTCCCTTTATCCTCTGATAAAAGGAAGTTTATTGTTGAGGAAATTACTATAATTGATATGGTAATAGAAAATACAATATTTTCAATTTTTATAAGCCAGAGCTACTTATTTTGGGAGGTACTAGTTCTATCGATCATGAAGTTATCAAGGATCGAATTTAAATATGTATTCAAATGAATGAGAGTTTCCAGAGAGGTACTGCTATAACTAAATAAATATTGAGGAATGTTATTGATTTGAATGATGGAGGATCAACTCGTCTTGCTGAAGCAAAACGGGGCAAGGAAAATCCAAAAAAGTTGTAAAAATAGATAATAGTGATTTGGTCTTCGAACAAAAATCAAGTGTTCTTTCGATACATAAAATAAGTTTATTTCTTTCTGAAATTTTAAAAAGCATTGCCGAAATAGTGAATATTGTGGTATCTTCAGTATCTACGACTGATATTGTACGCCAATCATACATAGGGGAAAATGGAGTTTTTAAAATTTGGAATAAAGGTTCCATTATTATTGATATGAGTACAACAGATGCAGAAACTGCAATCAATTTGGCAATACCAGCTGATGAATTAGGTTTGTAATTTTATTATTGTCAGACTATTATAAAATCTGCTGGTGCAGAAAACGGTACACTTACTATTATGGTAGGTGATAATATTCAAAAATGAGGGAAAATTCGTTCAATATTAGAAGTGTTAGGCGAAAAAATTTGTACATAGGTGAAAATAGATTTGGATAAAATGCGAAATTTGTCATAATATGGCGAATCTTTCGAAGGAAGATAGTTTAGTAGAAGCTTAGATTATTACTAAACAAGTTGGAGTCGAATAAGGAAAAGTAGCAAAAGTGTTAATAATAGGCACAGCTAACCGTGTATTAAATATATTCGAGGAAGATATTTGAACAACCAAAATGATAATGTTTTATTTGTTTTAGACCAAATACACAAGTATAACTGGTTATCTACAAGAAAAGCACTATTTTAGGAGTACTATCGTTTATTGAATCTACCGCCTTTCAATTTTATGAATCTGCTAAAACAACAGTAAAAGGAAATCTAGATGCAACAGCCGTTTGTCAAACATTTACAGAATTAGCATCTACGGCTATCAGTAGTGGAGATTCAAAGGTGATAAATGAGAAATAGAGGTGGATAACTTGAAGAAATTATTAAGTTGGAAAATACAGTTGATTGTATTAGCACTTGTAGTTGTAGCTGAATTTATTGGGATTAAGAACTTTGACCTTGGTATTGGAGTAGTTGCACTTTTCCCTATGCTTTATGCATTAATAATCGGTGCAGTTATTAGTTTACCTAAATTGAAATTGTTAAGCGAAAAAGATATGAATATCGCAGCTAACATTTTAGGTATTTCATTTATGTTATTCGTGGCTAAACTTGGAACTTTGATGGGACCTTCATTGCCGCAACTAATGGATGCGGGATTGTCGTTAACTCTACAAGAAGTAGGGCATTTCTTTGGGACAATCGTGTTTGGTTTACCAATTGCATTGTTAATCGGTATGAAACGTGAAGCGGTAGGTGCTACATTCTCTATTGACCGAGAACCTAACCTGGCAATTATTGCTGAAAAATATGGTGCTGATTCTCCAGAAGGCCGTGGAGCATTAGGTGTTTATGTATGTGGAACTTTATTTGGTGCCATTTATCTAACTATTTTAGCTAGTGTTCTAGCGAATTCTGGCTGGTTCCATCCAATTTCACTAGCAATGGGTGCCGGTGTAGGTTCAGGAAGTATGATGGCTGCAATGACTGGTGCGCTTGCTATTATTTTCCCAGAATCCGCTAATGATATAGCACTATTTGCTGGTGCTGCAAACTTAATTACAACAATTGTTGGAACATATGTATGTATCTTCTTTTCACTACCAGTTACCAATTATCTATACAGAAAATTGGAACCAATTTTGGGTAGAAGATCTAGAAAAGCTGAAAACAAAGCTTAAGTTCTTTAGAAGTGGGGGAACGATCGTTCATGTTAGATAAAATATATACATTTATTATCATCGGTGCAATTGCAATTATAGGAAACTGGGTAGGCTATGATGTATCACCTATTGATGCCTTACCGGGTATGCTTATTATTGTTGCAATTACGGTTTGTGGTTTTGCAATTGAAAAAATATTACCAATTAAATTGCCAGTAGTTATTTGGGTTTCATTTCTTGCCTTGTTAGTGACTTCACCAATTTTCCCGGGAAATGAAACAATTGTAAAAGCAACAAGTCAAATTAATTTCATGGCATTAGCAACACCAATCCTAGCTTATGCTGGTTTGTCTTTCGGTAAAGACTTGAAAGAGTTTAAACAGCTTGGTTGGAGAATCGTTGTTATTTCTTTAGTTGTTTATACAGGAACATTCTTATTAGCTACTTTAGTTGCTGAAATCGGCTTTAGAGTTACAGGGAAGTTTCATTAGTAGAAAAAGACCTTTCAATTATCGATTAATCGATAATTTGAAAGGTCTTTTTTTGTTATGAACTAGTAAAAAAGAAAATAGTCATACATAAATAGAGATTATGTTTATAGAAATATATACCAATTATTGTTACTATTTGATTGGGGGGATAGAGATGAGCGTTTATTTAGAAAGATATAGCGATAGATATAAGTCGCAAATTGAGTGTTATCAATTAACTGATGAACAATTACAATTTACAGGATCACCAGTAGAATCTATCTTCGTAGCAAAAAGTGATGAGGATCGTTATCCGATTTTAGTTTTAGATGATGAAGAAATAGTGTCATACTTTGTTCTACATATGAATGAAGGGGTCACGCCTTATTCTAATAATCAAAAAGCTATATTACTTAGAACCTTTTCCACAGATTATCGCT
Source organism: Viridibacillus sp. NPDC093762 (assembly GCF_050279675.1). Taxonomy (NCBI): domain Bacteria; kingdom Bacillati; phylum Bacillota; class Bacilli; order Caryophanales; family Caryophanaceae; genus Viridibacillus; species Viridibacillus sp. NPDC093762. Next base: position 85,477 of record NZ_JBNNUK010000009.1, read on the forward strand.
ACCAAGGAAGAGGCTATGCGAAACAGTCATTATTAGAACTTCCAAGGTTTGTGAAAATGAATTTTCCGGAAATAACAGAGGTTGTTTTGGCTGTAAATGTAAATAATATTGCCGCTCAAAGCTTATATCTAAAATGTGGATTTATTGATGAAGGGGTTAAAATTATGGGAAGCCATGGTGAATTAATCATTATGAGTTTAAAAGTTAATGGAGTAATATAAGATAAATTCAAAGATTGTTGTCTTATTTCAATTACATTTCTTCTTTTTTATATTGGCTTCGTTTAATTACATTGTTGATATTTGACTATCTTTACCCAAAAATACTTATGGTAGAGTTTGTTTAATAATTTACTGTGATAAATGAAGAACCGCTTGCTCTTAGAAAAGAAAATAGTGGAAAGAGGAATTCGTGTGAAAAAAATAATCGTTGGGCTTGGTTTAGTATTGCTCATAGCGTATATTTGTCGTGAATTATATGCCACATTCCTAACCAAGTCATTATATGAAGTCACAGATACACCTGGAATTATAGACAAACAATCGCTTGACTACATGTTACTAGTAGAGTATCCAGAATTGGATTTATTTGAAACAAGGGATAAAAAGCAAGTACAAAAGTCTCTAGAGCAATTACTACAGATGGAAGTTAGACCTGCTGTGCTAGACATAAAGGAAACGGAAAAACATTACAAACTTGTTTTCAGAAACGATGAAATAATGACGTTTATTTTATATGATAATAAGTATGCAGAAATGCGGAGTTACATGGGCGCTATCGGAAGTACGGCGTATATTCGAACGGTAGATTATACATTTTTCGAACAATTTTATCCGTTACTATCTAATTAAGAACCAATACAAATCGAGGGATATGCATTCTTATTCACCAATCGAAAAATAAATACGCTAGAAATAGTAACTCGAATTATCTTATTTAATTTGAAGAAAATCAACAATCAAGTTAAATAAAGCTCTTTATTAAATAAATTAATCAATTCTAAAGGTAAAGAGCATCTATCCTATTATAGGAAAGATGCTCTTTCTTAATTTAAAGGATAATCAGTTTAAATGTGTACTTAGCAGAGCAATTACTCAACCATTGTTCCGTTTTTAGCAAAGTTGACGTACCATGAAAATGCTTTTTCTAGATTATGTGGTGTCTGGCTATTACCTGTTTTTTCTACGGCATCATTATAATACGCCCATAGTTGTTCTTTGTAATCTGGATGTGCACAGTTTTCAATGATTAAAGGTACGCGTTCTTTCGGAGCTAAACCGCGTAAATCAGCTACACCTTGCTCAGTAATCAAAACATCAACATCATGTTCGGTGTGATCTACGTGTGAGACCATTGGAACAATAGATGAGATAGTGCCACCTTTAGCATAAGATTTCGTTACGAAAATGCCTAATCTTGCATTTCTTGCAAAGTCACCGGATCCGCCAATGCCGTTCATCATACGTGTACCAGAGACGTGTGTTGAATTGACATTACCGTAAATATCAGCCTCTAATGCCGCGTTAACTGAGATTAGACCTAAACGACGGATTATTTCAGGTTGATTAGTAATTTCTTGTGGTCGTAAGCATAGCTTATCAACGTACTTGTCCATATTTTCAAATACTTCTTTACCTAATTCTTCAGATAATGTAATCGAAGTAGCTGATGCAAATGTTACTTTTCCCGCATCGATTAAATGAAAGACAGCATCTTGTAGAACCTCAGAATAAATTTCTAAATCTTCAAATTCTGAATCTTGGAATCCTTGTAAAACAGCATTTGCTACTGAGCCAACTCCAGATTGTATTGGAGCAAGTTTAGAAGTGAATCTACCTGCCTTAATTTCATCTCGTAAGAAATTCAATAGATTATTGGCCATAATATCTGTTTCCTCATCAGGCGGTACGATTAAAGAAGGAGCATCAGTATTTTCTGAAATGACAATAGCTTTGATTTTTTTAGGATCAATTTTAATGCCAATTTCTCCAATACGATCAGTAGCGCTTACTACTGGGATTGGACCGCGATCACCTTGCTTTTTAGGCACATAAATATCATGAATACCAATGAAAGATTCTGAGCATGAAATGTTTAGTTCAACAATAATATTTTCTGCATAATCTGCAAGGATTGGTGAGTTTCCAACCGAATTTGTAGGAATTAAATAACCATCTTTTGTAATAGCGCATGCCTCAATGATAGCAAATTTAATATTTCCATAAATATTTTGTCGGACTAATTCAGCAACATGAGAAAGGTGACCGTCTACATATAGAACTTCACCCTTATTGATGAGATTTCGTAAAGCAGGTTCACCTTGATATGGTCCACGTTTACGAATAACGCCAGCTTCAGCTAAATAACGGTCTACTTCAGGGCCAAGGGAGGCACCTGTATATACATCGATTTGGAACTTTTCGTTTTTGGCACGTTCTACTAGTGCTAGTGGTACAACTTTCGCGTCTCCTGCACGAGTAAATCCACTCATCCCAACTACATCCCCGTCTGAAATTAGTGCTGCAGCTTCTTCGGCAGAAACAACTTTGTCCGCTAATTCCTTCAAACCTAAACGTTTCTCAATCGTTGCTTTCATCTTAACTCCTCCTAAGTGCTTCATTTTCTACAGTCTTTATCCATAGCAAGGATGATTCAAAAACCACCATATGATTCATATATTCGAGACAAGGGGAAAATATGACTAAAAATAATGAAATTATTTATTTTTTTTAAAATATAATTTTTTGTTTGAATATGAGACTTACTTTTGATGAAAATATAGGAAGTATTAAATGAGATAATAATATAAAGATGATTGAATTAGTTTATGATTAGCTCGCAAATACTATACTGTTAAGGAAGCGGAAAAGATTACAATAGATTTGAAAGAATTTCTATAATACTCACACCAAAATTTCACAAGTGTTGAGTATTTTCCACTTGCTTTTCTTTATTCAATTTGCTAGTATAACTAACGACCGTTCGTTAGGTAATTAATTGAGGTGACATTATTGAAAAGTGATGAAATTAAGGATGCAGCTCTAAAATATTTCACAATTCATGGTTATGAAGGAGCTTCCCTTTCTCTAATAGCTGAAGAAGTTGGTATGAAAAAACAATCCATTTACTCCCATTTTAAAGGGAAGGATGATCTTTTCCTGCAAGTTTTACGTGATGCGAAAGAGACAGAGCTATCTTCAAAACTCCAATATTTCAGTAAAGTTGATAAAAAAAATCCTGAAAAAGTATTGTACGGATTTCTAGAATTGATCATAGATCTTTTCCAAAAAAATGAGCAGTTAAAGTTTTGGCTGCGTATGTCTTTTTTTCCACCAGCCCATCTTGAAAAAGTAATTGAACAAGAAGTCATAGATATCGAGGGGAAGGTGCAGACGATACTGGAAAGGAATTTTCAGGATTGGATCAATGATAAATTAATAGTTGGAGAAGCAGCTGTAACGCCGACTTATGCTTTCTTAGGAGTAGTCGATTCCATGTTATTGGAACTTGTTTACGGCAATGATGAAAAACGGCTAAATGATAAATTAGAAGCCTCTTGGACAGTATTTTGGAGGGGAATATCACATCGATGAATCATACAGAAAGAGGTGTTAATACATGAAGAAACCAATTAAAGATCAAAAAGCAGTATTAATAATTCTGCTTAGCAATATATTCATTCCATTTCTAGGAATTGGGCTTATCATCCCAGTTATGCCGTCTTTTATGAATATCATGCATTTATCAGGAAGTACGATGGGCTACCTTGTTGCCGCATTTGCGGTAGCACAACTGATTATGTCACCATTTGCAGGGCGTTGGGTTGACAAGTATGGCAGAAAGAAAATCATTACTTTCGGTTTATTCCTTTTTGGTGTTTCTGAACTTATTTTTGGTGCAGGCACTCACGTTTCGGTACTTTATCTATCAAGGATCCTAGGGGGGGTTAGTGCAGCCTTTATTATGCCTGGGGTTACTGCATATGTTGCAGATATTACATCAGTTCAGGAACGGCCAAAAGCAATGGGCTATGTTTCGGCCGCTATTAGTACCGGCTTTATTATAGGACCAGGTATTGGTGGTTTCATCGCTGAATTTGGTATACGCTTGCCATTCTTCTTTGCGGCCGGTCTTGCTTTTTTAGCATGCATTTCATCAATATTTATTTTGAAAGAGCCGTTAACAAAGGAACAGCTTGCTGAAAATTCTGCTAATAATAAGCAAACAAACTTTATAGGCGATTTAAAAAAGTCACTTAATCCGGTTTACTTTATAGCATTTATCATTGTATTTGTGCTAGCATTCGGTTTATCAGCATATGAAACTGTTTTTAGCCTATTTTCTGATCATAAATTCGGTTTCACGCCGAAGGACATTGCAGCTATTATTACTATAAGCTCAATCTTCGGAGTTGTTGTGCAAGTATTTATGTTTGGAAAATTAGTAGATATTCTCGGTGAAAAGAAATTGATCCAATTATGTTTAATTATAGGTGCGGTACTGGCGGTGGCGTCTACCTTAATCTCTAGCTATTTGGCAGTACTGACGGTAACTTGCTTTATCTTCTTAGCATTTGATTTGCTTCGTCCAGCATTGACGACATTTTTATCAAAAGCAGGAGGAAAAGAGCAAGGATTTGTTGCTGGAATGAACTCAACCTATACGAGTTTAGGGAATATTGTCGGACCAGCCATGGCCGGAATACTATTTGACGTAAATATTAACTATCCATATCTTTTCGCTGCTGTCATTTTGGTTATAGGTCTTGGTTTTACATTCATGTGGAAAGAAAATAAAATGGCAGAAAATCTAGCAGAATAATTAGAAAAGCACTAGGTGCCTTCTGAAGAATATATTGTTGCTATATGAACTGAACCCCGAATATTGGACACTTGAAAAGTGATTCTATTCGGGGTTCAGTTTATTCCTTTTTATTTCCTTTTAATGAACAAACTATAATGTGGTTTTTCGAAAAAATCTTGAAAGAAGTGAAATAGGGTGAAATTATACGAAATACATATACAATAATTGCTCAAAATATAAAGAACCTGAAAGAACGGGAGCTAATTGAAATAGACAAGGAGAACATATTTTTGAAATATGTAGTAAAAATGGTTTCCCTATCATGAGAGGTCATGTAAACTTGGAAGAAATAAAATCTTAACTATTTGGCATAAGGTAGACGATAATTTCAAATATAATCATGGCGAAATCCAAATTAGGTCCATTAGTTTGTTGAATTGGGGGAGTAAATAATTTGAAAGAAGTTTTTATTCTAAGTTATGGTTGTAATTTAGATCATAGTAATATTAATTATTTAGTAAAGGAACGCTTGATACCTTTTTCTGTTAATAGAGCATATTGGCGTAATGAAAAGCCTCCTAAGGAATCAGAAATCTGTCTTATTTACGATGTTTTTGATATCAATCGAAACAAGCACAAAGATAATTTATATTATCTAGACAAATTTTATATTAATGAGGTTAGATTAGAATCTTTTCTGTATTCACTTTCTAAGCTAAAAGGAAATCATGTTTATGCAAAACCAAATGTGAGAGGCCATGCTTATGTCCAGATAGACAATGTAGAATATACTGGACGGATATATAAAACATTAGAAGATGGTGTGTGTTTAGTTTTTTTGGATGAAGAATCGGAGCACAACATCGAGTTAAGAGAAAAGTTACCCTTTTTACCAAGTGGTCTGCACTTTCTAAAAATGTCCAATGATTTAAGTTTAGAGGATAGTAATACTTTAGTTGCTGAATGGATTCAACGTATAATAAACGAAGTGGGAAATAAGAAATAATTCAAATAAAATATGTTCTTATGTAATTAGAAGAGCCGGGTCATAATTCTAGTGAAACAGAGAAAGTCGATAATCGATAATTGGATTAATAAAATCATGTGAGGAACGTCCAAATGGGCGTTCTTTTTATTATGCAGAAAAATAGGTGGGGCTATTGGAAGATACAGCTAATAAAATCTTAACCAACATTCTTGAACGAACAGTTAGAGTTGAGACAAAAATTGATATTTTTAACGATGTCAAAGATGTCGCAGAAGTAGCAAGAGATACTGCAGACAAAGCAGCAAACCAGCAAACCAGCAAATCAGCAATTCTAATTGAAATTTGCTTTGTCGATTCAGCAGCTAATGCAAAAATTTATAGTGATAAGTTTGAAGAGATTTGCCAGGCAATCGCTTCATTTATTGCTGCAGAACTAGGATATAAAAAGAAAGAAGTAACAACCGTTTCAAAACCATCCAAACCAGTTAGTAAACCATCAACAGCTAAATCGTATTACAAGTTAGGAACAGGGTTATATCGCATAAAAAAACTTGCTATCTTTATAAATCAGTGAAGTTTGATAAAGAGCAGCGAGATAAGAAAATCAATGTAGGTGATGCTATTACAGCTAAAGACATTGTAAAGTTGGGTAATGCATTTCGTTTAAAGACTCCAAACGGTTATGTAACTGCAGATTAAGAATTTGTTGAAAAAGTATAATTTGTGAGGCGATTCGAGTTGAGGTGACATATGTCGTTGTAATTCTTCAAGAATCAGTTGAAGTTCGTTAAGAATCGAAAGTTTCATAACAAAACGCCATCCTTTCCTATAATTCTAAAGAAAGGATAAGGTCATGTTTGCTATATGGATAGTCAAAACCTTAGCTTGATAGCGATCTATGCTACCACTAATTAATATTAGTATTTCTTTAATATATTATTCGCCATTTACAAAAGGGGAATAATAGTGTAATATTACACTATCAGTGGAATTTAACGTTATTACATGGAAGTGATGTTATTTGAATAAAGAAACTGTAATTGATTTGCTTTCTAAGCATGTTCGACTAATTCGTCTTAAAAAAGATATTCTCAAGAAAAAATGGCTACTACTCTAGGGATTTCTAAAAAGAAACTGTTTCAAGTTGAAAAAGAAAGAACATCAATTGGTTGGACGAATGCAGTCGTAGTTTGTGCCTTATTTAAGGATAGTCAAATCCTAGAACTGGTTTTAGGAGAATAACCTTTTGAAGTAATTGAAACACTAGCTCACGATGGTATGAATACTCCAAAAGTAAAAACATTAGGAGGAAAAATGTTTTGGAATGAAATTGCGAAAAAAGTAAAATTTCGAGTACAACAAAATGTGATCAGCCAACATTATCGTATTTTAGATGGTAGTGATTATAGGTGGTATAGCACGTTTGAAGAGGAAAAAGTTATGAATCGTTTTTACGAATTAACTAAGGAATAATTAAATTTTAAAGGAGAAATTACAATGGATAAAAACAATAGAGTCATTATATTTAACAGTATATTAGTAGGAACTATCGTACTAAATCTGTTTATTTTTACATCAAATATGCGCTTATTCCCTTGGTTTATTGAAGATGCATGGGGATATTTAGGAGTAATCCTTACTACACCAATTTTTATAGGTATTTATATCATACTAAGACATTATCACAAGCAACAACTAGTCACAAAAATAAATAAGGCAATTCCATTGTTTGTCGCAATAACATCATTGATTATTGTGTTTGGGCCAACAACTGACTTTTTAAATATTGTTGCCCTTGTAATTAACGTAGCTTCATTATTTTTGGCAACAAATTTCCTATTTAATCAAAATAGGGAAAAAAAATAATTATGATTGGCTTTTTCTTTTTTTGTTAAAGATCCGTGCTTTTTTACGTATTAGAGTAAATAACGTGCTTTACGTTGGACTTAAAGATAACCATTTTGGGCATTCCCCATGCCCAAAACAGATTAATAAAAAATAAACCAGGTAGCCTTGATGTGGTTTACCTGGTCTTTTTTTACTTGTAATAAGAACTAATGTTTTGTTTTGGAGGGGAGGAATAGTGAAAGAACAACTATTAAAAGCTATGCAACGCAATCGGGTCATCGATTTAATATATATGTAAAAATGTAGGTATATAACTAAAAGGTGTGTGAAAACCCTGAAAATAACATCAGATGCATTTCAAGCTTATTGCTTTGTTAAACAGGCTAAACGTACTTTTATCATAGATAATGTACTTGCGGTAGTACCGGTTATGTATAAGGAGAATGAAGCCATATGATAAAGCATAACCAACAAATCCATGTCCACAATGCGATAATACTAGAACTTACAATTCGTAATTTAGAACGAGATAAAAAGCATATGGGTAACTTGAAAGTGAATTTTGCTTTTAAAGCTTGGATTGAGAAAGAGTAAAAAAATTTAACCGGAGATCTTAGAGATGTAAGCCGAACATTAGGTATGCATGAAATGAAGGTATTGGAAGGTACAAAAGAAATTGACGAATATTTTGTTGCTTATTCTATTAAAACTCGTGGAAACGATAAAGAGTTACGTTATTCTAAAGTTGCTTTAAGGAATAAAGTAAATGAAGAAGTAAAAATGCGTTTGGGGTTAGAATATGATAAAGAGCGATAGCCAATTGGCCGTCGCTCTTTATCGTTTTTCGTTGCATATTAAGCATAGATTTGTAATGTGATCTTTTTCGGAAAAATCACATAAGAAGTGAAAAAGAGTGAAATGATACGAAAGTACCTATACAATAAGAAGGTGAAAACCCTTATAAATCGGATGAAACTATGAATCCATACGGAGAATATAGGCATTCATATTTTGGGGAACCCATGTATATCAACGTTTTGGATTTAAAAATTGTTAGCAAATCATGAAATGAGAAAGCATTAAGATATAAATACATTGTTGATATTTGAGAGAATGATCCTAATTTATTTTTAGTAGCTCTACAGGATTTAATGACGATGTTCAAATAGAAACAAGAGATGCCATTTCTATTGAACCTCATTTAGGTGCAGTAGTGGTTTCAACAGTAAGGGCACTGGTTGCAAAATCAGTTAAGAAAAAAATGGGCGATAAAATTGAAAAGCAAATTGGTAAAGAAGTAGAATCTAAAGTAGTAACAAGAATGCAAGATGAAGCAGAGAAGCAAGTTAAAAAATAAGGTTATTCAAAATTTATTGGTCCAGAAGGTTCAGGAGCTAACGGAATTAGACAAGGAGAACATATTTTTGAAATAATTGGTGATGGCGGTTTTCCTATCATGAGAGGGCATGTAAACCTAGAAGAATCAAATACTTTAACTATTTGGCACTGGCATAAGAAAGACGATAATTTCGTTTATCATCATGGTCAAATCAGAATAAAGTCCAAAAGTTTACCAAAATGGGGGAGTAAATAATTTGAAAGAGGTTTTTATTCTAAGTTATGGTTGTGATTTAGATCATAGTAATATAGATTACTTAGTAAAGGAACGATTGATGCCTTTTTCTGTTGAAAGAGCATATTGGCGTAAGGAAAAACCTCCTAAGGAATCGGATATCTGTCTTTATTATGATGTTTTTGAAATTAACCGGAACAAGCTAAATAAAGGCTACTACGGAAATACTTTTTATATTAACGAAATGAGATTAGAATCCTTTATGTATTCACTTTCTAAACTTAAAGGAAACCATGTTTATGGAAATCCAAATGTGAGAGCGCATGCTTATGTCTTCATTGATAATGTAGAATACACGGGGCGTATATATGAATCGTTAGTAGATAATGAGTATTTAGTTTTTCTGGATGAAGAATCTCTAAACAATATTGAGTTGAGAGAAAAGTTACCTTCTTTACAAAGAGAGTTGCACTATCTATCAATGCCAAAAGGTTTAAGTTTAGAGGAAAGGGATTTATTAGTGGCTGAATGGATTCGACGTATAATTAGTGAAGTGAAAAAAGAGAAATAAACCAAATATGTATTACTTCAGCCCTGTCCTTAGTTGGATGGGGCATTTTTAATTGTCTGTAAATAATAAAAAACCTAGGCGATTTGCTCAGGCCATCATCAAGCTACTTTACGCATTAATGACATTATAAAGCTTACTATTAAAATTAAAATAATAGAACCAAGTAAAGCAGGGAAGATATATAAATCACTTAAGGTAGTCCCCATTGTCCAAATAAACTTCCACCTATCCAAGCACCAATAATATTTCCAATAATGCCACCTGGGATATCCTTACCTATAATTAAGCTCGCTAAGAAGTGAAAATACGTTTGGGGTTAGAATATGATAAAGAGCGATGGCCATTTGGCCGTCGCTCTTTATGTTTTTCGTTGCATACTATGCACATATTTGTATTGTGATCTTTTTCGAAGAAATCACAAAAAAATAACATAAGAAGTGAAAAAGAGTGAAATTATACGAAAGTACATATACAATAAGAAGGTGAAAACCCTTATAAATCAAGGAAAATAAATAGATATGAAAGAGGATGAAACGATGAATGCTTACGAAGAATATATGTTAGGTATTGTAAAACCAATGCGTGAGGAGCTAGCTAATGTTGGATTTACAGAGTTATTGACGCCTGATGAGGTTGCTGATCATGTCCAAGAATCTAAAGGTACTACACTAGTAGTGATTAACTCAGTTTGTGGTTGTGCTGCAGGTTTAGCAAGACCGGCTGTTGCTGCAGCTCTTGAAGAAGCTGAACATAAGCCAGATCATTTAGTGACTGTTTTTGCTGGACAAGATAAGGAAGCGACTGCACAAATGCGTAGTTATTTTGAGGAAGTGTTACCAAGTTCTCCTTCTATTGCACTATTAAAAGATGGTCAGTTAGCTTATTTCATCCCACGTGAACAAATCGAAGGATTCGCTATGGAACAAGTACGTGATCATTTAGCAGGTGTGTTAGATCAAGTATGTGCGAAATAACAACGATTGTTACCACTGCAGCAAGACCGGATGCATTATCAAAGCAACTTGCTGAACGAGCATGTACCTCGTTAAAAGTACGTTTTGTTGAGCGAAAAAAGCGTGGTATTGCGAAAATGGCAACATTATATAATGCAAACGTTATAGTTGCGGGGAAAAATCGCTATGAATATCATGCGTTAGGGGCAGATGCTCCTTTCTTCTTCCATCCAAGTTCTGCAGCATTTCGTTTGAAACGTGCAGCTAGAGGGGAAATAGATACCTTATTAGCTGCTTGTCAGCTGAATGAGGGCGATTCCTTTCTTGATTGCACATTAGGTATGGCGACAGATAGTATGATGGCGGCCTTTGCGGTCGGTGAATCAGGCAAAGTCATTGGGTGTGAGGGGAATGCCAATGTTGCATTCATCGTAAGCGAAGGGATGAAGCGCTACGACATAACGGATTTACCACTTCTTTCTTGTATGGAACAGATTGAAGTTGTTCATTCAGTAGCATTGGATTATTTGAAGTTACAGCCTGACAATAGCTTTGACGTCGTCTATATGGACCCAATGTTCGAAGAAACGATTGAAGAGTCTACTAGCTTTCAACCATTGCGACAAGCAGGTCTTCATGAAGGTTTATCAGATGAATGGATGGCACAAGCGGAACGTGTTGCTAAGAAAAGAATAGTATTAAAAGCTCACTTCCGTTCTGATTTATTTGAGCAATATGGCTTTGTTCGAGATACCCGTTTGTCGTCAAAATTTCACTATGGAATTAAAGAAGTAATATAAAATGAGCTGCTATTCACGGAATCAAAATCGGTGAATAGCAGCTTTTTTTTAATAAAATATGTCTAATAATTACCTATTAATCATGAATTATTTAAAGAGAATTGTTAATTTTTATATACTAAATGCCTATTAAATAATAAAATGTAAGTAGGGTATGGCGCTAAAATATCATAACAATATACTTTTTTGGTATTTTTTTCAATTTAAATCAAAAAACAATATTTTCTTTGAAAACACTAGCTCTTTGTGAAGTGGGGGAGAAAGATTTGAAACTTGGCAATAGAATTAAACGAATCAGACTTTTAAAGGGGTTAAAACAGGCAGATATTTGCCACGGAATCATCTCACCAACCCATTACAGCAATATTGAGAATTGCAGATATACCCCTTCTATTGATACACTCAAGTTACTAGCCGGTAGACTTGAAGTGCCGGAAAGATATTTTCATAATATTTATGAAGATACTACTGAAATGCAAAATATCTTATCCACCCTGGAAACTAAAATTGAAAAGGAGAGTGTTGAGGAAGTCCGGCAATTTTTGGACTTGCATCAAGATCAATTTCGATATATAGCTTCCATCCGTCAAGAGTTTTATTTTCTGTTGCTTAAGTTTTTGGCTCTAGTGAAAATGGATGAATATGATATTGCTTTTAAGTTATATGAAAATGAAATCGCTACGGTTGATATTGATGAATCACAATTATATGTAGCGACACGTCAACTATATTCATATGTGACTGCGGTCTATCATTTTTACATTGGAAATTATAAGAAAAGCGTTGAATATTTCAAGAAAATATTACAATTACATGAAGACCCTTATATGATTGCAAGAACCTCTTTTAACTTGGCTTTATCGCATTATCATTTATGCTTGTTTGAAAGATGTTTGAAGTATGCAAAGGATGCTAAAGATATCTATTTATCTCTTCATGAATGGGATAAAGTTGGAGACTGCTATAACATTATATCTATATCATATAGAGAACTGCATGAATACAATGAGGCAGAGGCCTATATAGAAAAAGGGTTTAATATATGCCGCGAAGATTTTAGTAGTTTAAAATCACTTTTACATCACAATTATGCATTAGTTCTATTAGATAAAAAGCAATTTGAAGATGCATTAATTCAAGTTAATAAATCAATTAAGATTAAGAAAACTCTCGATTATTCAGATATTTTTGTTTCATTGAATTTAAGATTAGAAATCTATTTGGAGTTAGATGAAATTTTAGAACTAAGAGCAAATCTTCAAACTTTAAAATCGCATATTCGAAATAACAAAAATGAAGCAAGCTTTTTATTATTAAACGCAATGCTTGAATATAAATCGGGAAATTTATCTGATTATGAAGAATTCATCTGTGCAAGTATAGAAATTTTTAAGCGGCACACAGATTTAAAACAGATGAAGATAGCAACTGAACATTATGCAAACTATTTAGCAATGAACAAAAAATATAAAAAAGCATTTGAAATGCAGTTACTTTGCACAGAATGCTTAAAAAAACACTTAGGAGAGATTTAATATGATGAAAAAATTAAAATTCGCATTACTTGGAGCATTATCATTCGGTTTATTTTCTGGGGCCGCAGTTATGGCATTTGCACAAGCTGATACTGGTAAATTACACATCATTACTTCATTACTAAACATTTTCTAATTGAACAACACGCCTTATTGTTCAATCAATAAGGCAGTCTCTTATCTATTACTTGAAGGAAGTGAGCAAGGACATGGTCAAAGTTTATATGTTTGAAGTGAGAAAAAGTGGCCATATGAGTAAGTCAAATATTGGGGTTGTTTTTGAAGGGAATACACTTACAACTTCTGAAATGCAAGAAGTGGCAATGAAAACTGGATTCACGCAAACAATTTATATCGTTAAGTCTAAGTTAGCTGATATTAGACTTCGATACTTTACGCCAATTAGAGAAGTGAATGCAGGAATTGATGGTACGATGGCGATTGTTCATGCGTTAGAAAAATCTCCATTTTCTAATAATAAAGAAGTCATTACCACTGAAACAAATGTTGGTATTTTTCCCTTACAGTTATTTAAGCAGGCGAAAAAGGAGAAAAAAGCTAAACAACTAGCTTCACATTCATTCAATGAATGTAAAAGTGCATCGTATTCTTATGGTGCAAGTCGTGACCCAGTTTTACAGGTATTGAATGGCTGTGCAGTAGATGGCGTAACAGAATCTGGGCTCCCGATGAGGAATATGGTTCAAAGTCACGAGATAGCTTATCCTACTGTGGATCAGTCAGTCCATTATTTAAATATAAAAGAGGCAAAAGTTCCTACTAGCCTTTTTGCATCATCATTTTTCTTAATCACAGCTAATCATATTAGGCGCTATAAAAATGAGATGTTCACTGAAAAGCTTAATATGAATGCGGAATGTAGACTGAGAAATGAAAATGTCTCAATCGTCCGCATATTATTGAATGCCCCCCACTTTGCTCGTCCTATTGAAACAGAAGGAATGACGTTTTATTTAGGACAGCATTTAATACCAATAACTAATTAACAAAAAACACGAGTACTTTTTGTACTTGTGTTTTTTGTTTATAAGGAAGAATATCATTTAAAAATTATATATTTTGTAATGAAAAACCGCCTTGTTCAAAAAGAACAAGGCGGCTTAGTAAATATTAGTCCGTGAAACATAGAGAGCCTAAGTATCCTAATAAACATAAAAATCCAATACCAATAGCAACTGAAGACATAATTTTGTCCCTCCTTTATTACAAAAAGCGAACATGTTTATTCATTATTATTGTACAATGAATAATGTAAAAAATCTATACAATTCCTTATATATCAAGGATTTGTGAACAAATTTTTACAAATTAGTACATATATTCGCAGTAAATGAAGATAGTTTATTTTAAGGATATCAATATAATAGTGAGACATAAAATCTATGGAGCATCATAAGTATGTGTCTAAATGTTATTTCAATAAACATAGATTTTCTGAAGATACTTCTGTAATAATGTTTTGGCTCAATACCTATAGTGTAAAGTAGGAGTATGAATTATTAAAATAGTTCAGTTAATTTTGAAATATATTTAATTGAAATAGTTTATATATTCCTAATTGTATCTTTATTGTTGTAGTTTTTGTACAATTAAACTATGAATGTTGAAACTTTTACTAGTAAGATTCGTATATATAATATAGATATTAAAAGATTTAAAAATGTTCGAAAGTAGGTAATGATTATGCAAAAATGGATTCAAAAGTTCCTTGTTGCATCCGTAGCGGTAATCACATTAGGTGTAATTACGCCGAGTCATGCAATATGGGAAGGTTTACTAGATCACAGTTCCAATGCTAAAGCACAATTTTCAGGAGATCCTACTAGTCAACTAACGAAATACATAGAAACGCAGAATGAGTCAGCTATTTCAACAGAAGCGGAACAGTCTTTTGAAGAGTATGCCTTTACAGCAGCAAAGGAACAAGCCTATTTAAAATTTGGTTCACGAGTAGGTCCACAGATTAGTGATGAATTTGATGATGTCATTTTCCCTAAAATGCAAGAAGCAATTGAAATGACGGTAAATCGTCTTGATAACGAAACAACTAAATCATTAGCAATTACTGAAAATCCAAGTGGTGATTATGCCGAGAAGATTTTCCATGTTTATGACACTGGATCTAAACAAGACGTCATACGCTTCCATGTACGTACTGAAAATCGGCCATTTGATGGCTATTACTACAATTTCCATTATCATACTTATGAAGATCAATTCACAGCTCATTATGACCTAGGAGAAATCTATTGGTCAAAAAATACTCCCCCTAAATGGTTGTCTTGATACTAGTTTACCCAAAAGGACTGTCCACATAAGTTAGATATGCAAATTAAATATTTCAAACAACAGATAAAGTAGACTCTTCCGCTTAAAAAAGTGCGGGGGAGTCTTTTATTTATTTTCAGGAAATATTTAATGCAATAGCAAAAGAATATTTGATGGTATTTATGTAGGTTGAAGGTTGTTTAAGGTAATTCATTATCATAAAGGAAATAATCTATTATTCCCTACAACATGAAATATCTGAATATTACCCAGGAAATATTCAGATATTTAAGGGTGTAATTGTAATTATTTCTTTCATCATTTTAACTATTTTCCGTTATTTATTAAGATAATACTGGGGAAGATTATGATATAGTTAAAACTATATAAATTTCTAGGAGGCAGTTCAGTGCTACAATATTTACAACTTTGCCAACATATTTTAGACGAAGGAAATGATAAAGGGGATCGTACTGGAACAGGTACGCGTAGTGTCTTTGGTTATCAAATGAGATTTGACTTACAAAAAGGTTTTCCTTTATTAACAACCAAAAGAACTGCATTCCGTCTTATTGCTACTGAATTACTGTGGTTTTTAAAAGGCGATACAAACGTGCGTACACTTATTGCACAGAATAATCATATTTGGGATGAATGGGCTTTTGAAAAATGGGTGAAAAGCGATCAGTATGAAGGGCCAGATATGGCGAATTTCGGTTTACGTGTTAATGAGGACCCTGAATTTAAAATTCAATACGAGGAGCAAATGACTATTTTCCAAGACAAAGTATTAAATGATGATGACTTTGCTCAAGCATTTGGCGATCTTGGACCAGTATACGGTAAACAATGGCGTTCATGGCCAGCAGATAATGGGGAAACAATCGATCAAGTGAAAAATGTTATTGAATCCATTAAAAACAACCCTAATTCACGTCGCCATATTGTTAGTGCTTGGAATCCTGCAGAAGTAGATGATATGGCTTTGCCACCATGCCATACACTCTTCCAATTCTATGTAGCAGATGGCAAGCTATCTTGCCAGCTTTATCAGCGTAGTGCAGATGTATTCTTAGGTGTACCATTCAATATCGCTTCGTATGCGTTATTAACGCATCTTATCGCGAAAGAATGTGGCTTAGAAGTGGGTGATTTTGTCCATACTTTAGGTGATGCACATCTGTATAGTAATCACTTTGATCAAGTAAAAGAGCAGTTATCACGAATTCCACGTGAATTGCCAGAGCTTATTATTAAAACTGAAAAAGAATCCATTTTTGAGTATGAAATAGAGGATTTAGCAATTGATGGATATGATCCTTATCCACGAATTAAAGCGCCAATTGCTGTATAAGGGGGATAATAAATGATTTCATTAATCGTTGCTCATGATGAAAATAACGTCATTGGCTTAAATAATGCAATGCCATGGCATTTACCAGGGGACTTAGCTTATTTTAAACGTACAACGATGGGAAAACCGATGATTATGGGACGCAAAACGTTCGAGTCTATCGGTAAGCCTCTACCAGGACGTACGAATATCGTTATTACACGTGATGAAAAGTATGTCAGAGAAGGTATTGTTATCGAGCATTCTTTAGAAGAAGCATTAGCTCAAGCTAAAAAAGAATCAGTGGAAATAATGATTATTGGTGGCGAGCAAATTTTCCGTATGACACTGCCAATGGCAGATCGTCTTTACGTTACGAAAATTGAAAAACAATATGAAGGCGATACATTTTTCCCATCATATGGAGACGAGTGGCAAATTGTTTCCCAGTCTGAAGTTAATGAAACAGAGGATGGCTTGAAGTTTACGTATTTAGTATATGAGCGTAAATAAGTAAATGAAAAGGTTGCCACTGGAAAGTAATTAGTGGCAACCTTTTATGTGGTTTGACTATATTCGAGTTAAATAAGTGACAAACTAATAATGGATATATATAAGCAAGTCAATTATACATAGAACAATATGCACGAGTACATCATGGCACTACCAGCAATGACGAATAAGTGCCAGATCGCATGATTATAAGGTATTTTCCGATAGGCGTAGAAAAAAGCACCAATCGTATATAAAATCCCTCCACTTAATAATAGTGAGAACCCTGCACCAGTAATATGTGCATATAATGGCTTAATAGCGATAATAATAAGCCATCCCATTAGAATGTAGAAAATTACAGATACAAATTCAAAACGGTGGATAAAGAAGCATTTAAAAAGAATACCAAGTAACGCTAACGCCCAAATGATTCCAAATAAAGTCCATCCTAGTGCGCCGTTTAATGCGATTAACAGAAAAGGTGTATATGTCCCTGCAATTAAAATGTAGATAGACGAGTGGTCTAATATAGCAAAGATTTTTTTATATTTTTCAGGCATGCTGTGAAGTAAAGTTGAAGCTAAAAATAGAATTAGCATTGAAACGCCAAAAACGATGAAGCTAACAATATATAGTGTAGTGCCTTTATCAATTGCTTTCATAATGAGTAAGACTAGCGCAGGGATGCATAATAAGAAAGCGATGCCGTGTGTAATGGCATTCCATATCTCTTCTTTCGTGTTTTTATAATCAAAAGCCTGTTGCATATGAATTGCCTCCTTGTTGCTTTAAGTTTTTTGTATATTTCTATTATGCGACTGATAATAATGCATTTGAACTGACAAATGTCACGTGTATCATGTGACAAAAGCTAGTAAAATAGAATAAATAGCTAACGGTTTACAATGACCTTGCTTTAAATTTATAATAAGAACAATGAAACAAAGGATGTGTCAATGTGAAACGAATTCATATAGTAACGGATTCAACAGCAGATTTAACAAAAGAAGAAATTGAAAAACACGAAATACATATCGTTCCACTATCAATTCATATTGAGGGTCAAACATATACTGATGGTGTCGATATTACTCCAATCGAATTCTTGGATAAAATGAGCAAAGCGAATGAATTACCAAAAAGTTCTCAACCTGCTGTAGGTGTCTTTAAAGAAGTATTTGATGAACTAGGAAAAGATGGCGACGAGATTATTGCTATCATGATGACTGGTGGAATGAGTGGTACTGTAAAATCAGCAGAAGCTGCTGCAAGTATGACGGATTCAAAGGTAACAGTTATTGATTCACGTTTTACTTCATTTGCCTTAGGTTTCCAAGTACTTGAAGCTTGCCAATTAGCAGAACAAGGTAAATCAGTTGGAGAAATCGTTGAAAGATTAAATATCGTTCGTGAGAATACGAATTTATACGTCGTTGTTGACGTTTTAGATAATTTAATTAAAGGTGGCCGTATCGGTAAAGGGAAAGGTATGATTGGTTCTTTACTTAATATCAAACCAATTGCTTCACTTGAAGGTGGAGCATACAACCCAGTGGCAAAAGTACGAAGCCATAAACAAGTAGTTAAATATTTATTTAATCAGTTTATAGAAGATACGCAAGGGAAAGTAATAAAAGGAGTAGGTCTTTCACATGCTGAAGGGTTAGCAATGGCAGAGCCACTGAAAAAACAACTTGAAGAATCCGGTTATATGGATACGAAATTTGCCTATACTTCACCAATTATTAGTACACATACAGGCCCAGGTGCAATTGGTTTTATGTACTATACGGATTAATATGATGAGCAGGGGATGATTTCATTCCCTGCTTTCTTTCATTAGACGTACTTAACGAAAGGAAGAAATGGAACGTGAAGAAATTAATAATTTTCATGCTTGCACTTCTTTTATTAAGTGCTTGCAGCGAAGAAATAAAAACACCAGTTACAGAAGAAGTCATCCCTAAAGACATTGTTTATGTTGCTTTAGGTGATTCTCTAACAGAAGGTGTTGGAGATGAGTTAAATCAGCAAGGTTATGTTGGTAGATTGTCGGATCAGATGCTTGGTTGGGAAGGCGTTAAATACGTCGAAGTTGAAAATACAGCAAAAAAAGGTCGACGCAGTGATCAACTCGTAGCTCAGCTTGAGAGCGGTAAAATTGACGAACAATTAAAAAAAGCTGATTTTATAACACTCACTATGGGTGGGAATGACTTGATGAAAATTGTCAGACGTGACTTAATGAATTTAAATAAAGAAGCATTTGATACGGAACGCATCGAATTTCAAAAGCGTTATGGTGAAATTATGGAGTTAATCCGAAAAAAGAATAAATCTGCGCCTATAATTTTAATAAGCGTTTATAATCCGCTTTCCATCTTTACGAAGGAAAAATCGGACTTAAATACGATTATGTATGAATGGAATACAGATATTCAAGATTTTGCAGAGGCAGATAAAAATGCATGTTTTGTAAATGTAGAGGATTTATTCGATTCGAACGAGAATATGGTTTATCATACGGACTTTTTCCATCCAAATGCAAGAGGCTACGATGAAATGACGGACCGTATAATAGGGACGATAAAGTCATGTGGTCTAAAAAAATTAACTAACGGGGAAATGGACTTTAAGGAGTGATGTGACGGTGAATAAGTGGAAAATAGCTTTTTTCTTTTTAACTGCATTAATGTTATCGGTAATCATTGGATTGTCTGTATTCATTACGAGACCGGCAACGGATATGCCAATACCGGAAACTACCGCAATGCCTGAAGGTAGTAAACTTTCTGTTCAAACAACACCAGCTGATTTTGAAGCAATTGCAAACAAATATATTCAGGACGCGATGAAAGCGAAATCTATCCCTGTACATATGTACATTAATGAGGAAGTTACTTTAGTAAGTGAGCTTAGTGTTTTTGGTATGGAGCTACCTATTACGATGAAATTTGATCCAACAATTGATGAAGACGGCAATCTTATATTAAAACAAACAAATGTAGAAGTTGGTATGTTGAATATCCCTCCAAGCACGGCGTTGAAGTTACTAAATGACTCAGTAGATTTACCTTCTTGGATGGTTATTCGTCCAAACAAAGAGGAAGTTTATATGGGTTTAACAGAGATAGAAGTACTTTCAGGTTCTCGTATGCAAGCAAAAGAATTTAATTTAAAAGAAGGTAAGATTATACTGGAAGTAACAGTACCCGTTCAAGAATAGGAGGAGTAGCACATGGCTGTAGCAACATTTGCAGGTGGATGTTTTTGGTGTATGGTGAAACCATTCGATCAGCAAGAGGGCATTGAGTCTGTCATATCTGGTTATACTGGGGGACATACAGAAAATCCGACTTATGAGGAAGTTTGTAGTGAAACTACGGGACATTTTGAAGCTGTACAAATCACTTTTGATCCAGCAATTTATCCTTATGAAAAGTTAGTAGATCTTTACTGGACTCTAATCGATCCAACAGATGCTGGTGGTCAATTTTATGACCGCGGACAGTCATATATGACAGCCATTTTCTACTATGATGAAGAGCAGCGTGAAATAGCTGAAGCATCAAAAGCTGCATTACAAGAATCAGGAAAATTTAAAGCACCAATCGCTGTACAAATTCTACCAGCAACAACGTTTTCCCCAGCAGAAACTTATCATCAACATTATTACAAAAAGAATCCAGCACATTATGAGCGGTATTCAATTGGCTCAGGACGAGTTGCTTTCCAACAACAGCATTGGGGGACAAAATCATGAATAAAGAAGAAAAGTTGAAAACATTAACACCAATGCAATATCATGTCACACAAGAGCATGGGACAGAACCACCATTCCAAAACGAATACGACAGTCATTTTGAAGAAGGTCTATACGTGGATATTGTATCTGGGGAACCCTTATTCCACTCAAAAGATAAATTTAATGCAGGTTGTGGCTGGCCAAGCTTTAGCAAACCTGTAGAAGGTGCTAGCATACAAGAAAACTTCGACACAAGCTTTGGCATGCGCCGCACAGAAGTACGGAGTGGAGATGCTGATTCACATTTAGGACATGTTTTCCCAGATGGTCCTCAGCCAACAGGCTTACGTTATTGTATTAACTCTGCAGCATTGAAATTTATTCCTAAAGATAAATTACAAGAACAAGGCTATGGAGAATTTTTAAAGTATTTTGAATGAAAATAAAAAATGACAGTCCACATTTTGTGGGTTGTCATTTTTTGTGTAGAAGACAGTGAATAGACTACAAAGTGTAGTTACTGCTGATTGAATATAAAGAGAGCGACAAACAATATGAAAACAGAGATTTTAAAAGTTTACTTTCTTATACAAATGAAATGTTGCTTAAAAAAGAAAAACTCTTAATTGTGAATATAGAAATTACATTGTTATTAGATAAACAAAATACACAAGTTTAGAGTTGTTATGCTCATTGGAAGATTGGGAGATATATTTATCAAGTTTTTTTCGAGTGTCGTTATTTCTCAAGAGGTTCTTTTGTATTATCTTTGCTTCTATGATATAAGATTACGGTGGTCAGTATAGTCCCAGCTGTTATCCAGATGGATGTTTTTCCTAGATAAGTACTAAAAAGGTCTCGATTAGAGCGCCACATATAAAGGAGAGAATGATGGCAGTAAAACCTATAAATTTCCTTATCGATTTTGGATCATGTTTCACGAATGCAGCATAAGAAGCTTGAGTTGCGGTTCGTATTTCTTAGAAGCATCTCTGTTTTTTATCATCAGACAATATAAGTATCAAAAACCAAAACTAGATTAGACTTTTACCCACTATTCTAAAGCAACAAACATAGAGGAAACAGCATTTAAAAAAGAAAAAAACCGCTCCACCAAATCAGTGGAGCGACTCATACAATCATCTATTTATTGCCTACAACAGAGAGTGCTTTCGCTTTTGCAAAAGCTTGCTCAAAATCAGCTATTAAATCGTCGATATTTTCAAGACCAGCAGAGAAACGTAAAAGACCATCTGTAATACCACGTTTTTCGCGTTCTTCTTTGGGAATAGCTGCATGACTCATTGTGGCTGGATATGAAAGAATCGATTCTACGCCGCCAAGACTAACTGCGAAAATTGGAATTTGAACATGTTCAACAAATGCTTTAGTGATTTCGCGGTTAGGTAATTTAAATGACAATACAGCTCCAGTACTTTTTGCCTGTTTTGCATGGATGTCATGGCCTGGATGGGATTTCAAGCCAGGGAAATGAACTTCTTCTACTAACTCATGAGCATCTAAATAATGAGCAAGTTTGGATGCTGATGCTGTCGATTGTGTTAAACGCGCATTTAAAGTTTTAATCCCTTGAATTAATGAGAAGGAATCTTGTGCACCTAAAATGGCACCGAATGAGTTTTGCATGAAGTAGATTCTGTTACCAAGCTCTACGTCTTTTGTTACCGCAAGCCCTGCAATAATATCACTGTGTCCTCCTAAAAACTTAGTGGCACTGTGCAACACTACATCTACACCAAGGTCTAATGGACGTTGGTATAAAGGCGTCATAAACGTGTTATCTAAAAATGTTAGAGCTCCATTTGCCTTTGCAATAGCTACAACACCTTCAATATCAGTAATGCCTAGAAGGGGGTTAGCTGGAGTTTCTATATATAATACCTTTGTATTTGGACGTATAGCCGCTTCTACTGATGTTAAATCAGAGAAGTCAGCAAATGTGTGGTCAATGCCAAATTTTGTTAACACTTGTGTTACAAAACGGTATGTTCCACCATACACTTCAGATGTCACAACAATATGGTCGCCGGCTTCTAATATCATAAAGGCAGAAGCGATGGCTGCAATACCTGAAGAGAATGCAAATCCGCGTGTACCCCCTTCAAGTTCAGCAATTGTTTTCTCTAATGCATCACGAGTTGGATTACCAGAACGACTATAATCATATGGACCAAAGGAATCGAAATGCTCCTGATCGAATGTAGATGACAAATAGATTGGTACATTAACTGCACCTGTTTTTTGCTCGTAATCACCGCGGGTAGATGCGGTGATTAAACTTGTTTCAATATTTTCATTAATTGAACTCATACGATGACACCTCTTTTTCTAAGGTAGAAAAAACTTGTTGTAAATCCGCGATTAAATCTTCTGCTTCCTCAATACCGACAGAGAAACGAAGTAAGGAGTCATCAACACCGCGTGCAATTCGTTCCGCTTCAGGAATATCCGCATGTGTTTGTGTAGTTGGATATGTGATAAAGCTTTCAACACCACCCAGACTTTCGGCGAAGACAATTAATTTCAAGCTTTCTAAAAACTTACCAACCCATTCTCCTTTTTGTAAACGGAAGGATATCATGCCGCCTTTACCAGCAAACAGAACGTCTTTTACTAAAGGTTCTTGTTCTAAATAAGCCGCAATTTGCTTAGCATTTTCGGTATGTTGTTTCATGCGAAGATGTAATGTTTTCAATCCCCGTAGTAGTAGCCAAGAGTCGATTGGAGCCAGTGTTGCACCAGCAGCATTATGGTTTGTGAATAGTTTTTCGCTAAGTTCTTTGCCTTTACTTACGACAAGACCAGCTAGAACATCATTATGACCACCGATGTATTTAGTTGCACTATGTAGAACTATATCAGCTCCTAGCTCGATTGGGCGTTGATAGTAAGGTGTTAAGAAAGTATTATCAACGATTAATAATAAACTATGCTTTTTCACAAGCTTAGCATAAAGTTCAATTTCAAATTCCTGCATTAATGGATTGGTTGGGGTTTCAATGAAAATAGCTCGAGTATTTTCATTAATTAAATCTTCAACCTCTGATACAGAAGAAAATTTTGCATAATGAGATTTGATTGAATATTGTTCTTGGTATTGGCCGAGTAAACGGTATGTGCCACCGTAGATATCCTCAGGTAAAATAATTTCGTCACCCGATTTAAAAAGGGATAGAACTAACTGAACAGCTGCCATCCCGCTACTACAGGCGAAGCCAGCATCACCAGATTCTAATTTAGCAAAACCTTCTTCTAGGACGGTACGTGTCGGATTTTTTGTACGTGTATAGTCAAAACCAGTTGTTTGGCCAAGCCCATCATGAGTATAGGCAGTTGACAGGTAGATTGGTGTGTTTACAGCACCTGTTTTGGAATCGGTATGATTTCCTAGCTGAACTAATTGTGTAGCAATGTTTTTGTTTGTCATCATGTCATCATCCTTTATAAAAAAGTAAAAGGCCCTCAAAGGAAGAGGGCCTTCAAAATATGAAGTCAATTTCCTTATCTACAAGACTACGTCTACTGGAATTAGCACCTTGCCGCATTTAGGGTGGTTGCTGAGATATCGACGGGCCAAGTCCCTCCATCTCTCTTGATAAGTAAGTATATTCAATTGTTTGAAAGTTAATAATAATGAAATTTTAACATGTGAAGGTGATAATATCAACCTTATTTAGAAGCAATTATTATTTGAAAAGTTTATAAAATTCTATTTGTGGTACAGTTTTTATATGAATATGCTATTATTGCATAGTTGAATTGGAAGGTGACAAGATGAATTTAAATAACATTGCTGTCAATCAGCTATTGCTAGAATTTAAATTTGACGAAGCTCAAATGAAGCTAGAGCAAGCAGTAATGGAAAACAGAGACATACAATCACTCCATAACTTAGCATGTTTTTATATTAGAGATACAGAAGAATATTACAAAACTTTACCACTTTTAGCTGAAGCAATCGAAAAACAGCCGAAGCATTATTTTCCTTTTGCTTTACTTGGTGAAATTTATTTGAGAATGGAAAAATACATTTCAGCCATCAGGATTTTAGAATATGCTTTAAAGATGAAAGATACTGAAGTAGTCCATGCGAACTTAGCTGCCGCATTTTATAATATAAAAAATTATGAAAAGGCAGCAGAACATTATAAAAAGTCAGCAACTGATGGCGATTTTTTGAAATATGCGGAAATGGTTTCATACCTCCAGTTAGACGATTATGATTCGGTACTTAATGCCCTGAAAAAAGTTAATGCAAATGATGAAAATTATATGGGTGAAGTAAACGTAGCTGAAATTTATGCACAAATTAACTACTTTGATGAAGCGATTCCTCTATTTGAAATAGGATGGAGAGAAATTGTTAGGTCTTATGATTGGGTAGAACATTATGTTTATGCACTCATTCAATTAGGTAGAGTAGAAGAAGCCGCAGATATTTTAGACCAGATGAAAACAGAAACGACTGATGAATTGGTAGAAAGTAAAGCAAGGGCAATGAATGAAGAGTGGATAGAGGAGAATATTAAAGGATCCATTATGGACTTGCAACATACAAATGAAAAATATAATACACTAATTGCTCGAATTTTGAAGGGCTACCGCCCTAGAATATTATTCGAGCCATATTATGTTTCACAATGTTATCTTTACGGATGCAAAGTACATGGTAATAGAACCTATGATGAATATGTCAATATGTAATGGGCTGAGAGATAATGGAATATCACTCGGCCCATTTGTTTAAATACTGCCAATATCTGAAGTGATTTCATGATAAATACTATGAAAGGTTGTCTTGGTAAGGTGTAGGGAAGCGGGAAGAAAGGTATGGACTTTGTAATTTCTAATAAAGCGAAATCAATAGTAGGAATAAAAAAACTTGCAATCTCATTAGAGCTTGCAAGTCATTTTATGTGAACACTATACTTTGAATTCTCCAACTACTTTTCTTAACTCATCTGCCTGATGAGATAGTTCTATCGCTGACGCTGTAATTTCTTGCATTGAAGCAGAGCCTTCTTCTGCGGAAGCTGCAGAACGCTCGGTACTCATTGCTGTATTTTCAGCAATTTGATTTACTTCTATAAATGATACAGCCACTTCTTGGCTATAGCTTAAAGTTTGCTCAATTTGAACTACCATTTTGTTAATAATGGCTACAGTTTCGTTTGTCTGTTTGATAATTTTATCTAAGGAAGCATTTGTTTCATTTGTCACCTCAACACCACGGATGACGTTTTGTACACCATCATGGTTTTGAGTGACAATAGCTTGAACTTCGGATTGAATTGATGAAACGATTCCCGTAACTTCCCGAGCTGCTTTTTGAGATTGCTCAGCAAGCTTTCGAACCTCATTGGCAACGACAGCAAATCCTTTACCATGTTCACCAGCTCTGGCCGCCTCAATGGCTGCATTAAGGGCAAGTAAGTTTGTTTGTTCCGAGATATCAGTAATCGTACGAATAATGGAAGTAATTTCGGATGATTTTTTACCTAGTGCTTCAACGATTTCTGTTGTATTGGCCATAGTTTCTTCTATTAACATCATCACATTTGATGACTGTTCGACAGTTTTTCCGCCAAGCTCAGCAGCGACTTTCATCTGATCGGTTGCTGTTTTCACATGTTCCGCATCTGTACTTAAATAACGAGCCGCTTCTTCTAATAAATTCATCTTTTGAACTGCGTTATTCATTCGAAGCATCGTTTGTTCGCTACCTTCAGCGATTTCGCCTGTTGTATCAGCAATTGATTGTATAATATTCGAATTTTCATCTGCTGAAGCCATTAATTGTTGTCCACTAGCTGAAACATTCTCGGCAAGTGTACTCACGCGTTTTACTAATGATGAGATAGACGTGATTAACACATTTGTACTATTGGCAATTTCTGCGAATTCATCTTTTGTCTTTACTTTTACGCGTTTTGTCAAGTCACCATTAGCTTGTGCGATATCTAAAATAGATGTATTAATTGCTGATGTATTACGTTTAATTGAACGGAACAAGATAGTACCCGTTACAATAGTCAAAATAATAGATGATATTGTTAAAATTAAGAAAATTATCATTGCAAGTTCAGTTTGTTGTTCAAGTGATTTAATTTGCTCGTTGTTTTTCTTGGTTAATACTTCATTGATCATTTCAATATGCACATCTATATAACTCATAGCTGTTTTGCCATTTCCAGCGAGAACAAGTTTTTGAGCATTTTCAAGGCCAGAATTTTGACGTGAATCAATCAGTCGCTTCGAATACTGAATATAATTGTCATAAAATTGGTCAATGGAAGTAATTCGGTCTAGCTCTTCTTTACGATCAGAGAATATTTTTTGAAGATCTAATAAATTTGCTTCAATGCGATCTTTATCCTGACTATATTGTCTTAAGAAATTATCTTTTCCCGTAATAATATAACTTTGTTCAGAGTTTGATAGTTTCGCAATATCCGCTGCTAAACTATTTACTTTCATCTGTTCTACTAGATTTTTCCCTGTGAACACCTTTAATTCATTTTGGAGGTTAGACATATTTGAATAGGAAACAACAAGCATTGCTGATAGAATAATGATGAGTATAAAGAAGTTAATAATGATACGGCCGCGAATCATTTGGAAAAAGTTCGATTGTATAGGTTCATGAACTTCAATGTTTTTTTGCTTCTTTTTTATTTTAAAAAGTGAAGCAATTGAAACTGATGACTTAATAGCGCTTTGATTTTCACGTCTCTTTACATTTCCACTACTTTTTCTTGATTTTATAACCAATTTGTCACCAACTTTCCATATTTCTATTGAATAATGTTCATTTTACTTCTTTATGAGAGAATATTCTATACTTTTTGAAAAATAAATCATTACTAAGTAACTATTAGGAGGGAGATATTTATGAATCAATCGTTCTATAGTTTTGTACAAACATTTCGTGGTGGTGGAAAACATGATGAGAAGTCTATGTTTGCAGATGCGGCTTTTCACGATCATAGCTTTCCTAAACAATCAACAGATTTTCATATACTTTCGAGATATATCGAAGAAAAAGTAGATGAAGAAATGAGTGCGCGCGTTTTTGATGAACTTTGGTATTTATATGAGTTAAAATACAACTAAAATAAGAATAATTAAACAAAAGTTGGACAAATTGATAAATGTAATTATTTCAAAGGATATGTTAGATAATATTTGTCAGAGGTCAGACTTTCTTGGTACAATACTTGTAGCATCATAGCCAAATTATAGAAATATGATGAATAACAATACTATTGAAAAGAGTGATACTAATGAGTGTTCATATTAATGCAAAACAAGGCGATATCGCAGACATCGTACTTCTTCCTGGCGATCCACTTCGTGCAAAGTACATTGCTGAAACTTATTTAGAAGATGTTACATGCTACAATGAAGTACGTAATATGCTTGGATATACAGGTACATACAAAGGTAAACGTGTATCGGTACAAGGTACTGGTATGGGTGTACCTTCAATCTCTATTTATGTAAACGAATTAATGCAAGAATACGGTGTTCAAAAGTTAATCCGTGTAGGTACTTGTGGAGCAATTCAAAAAGATGTTAAAGTTCGTGACGTCATTATTGCTCAAAGTGCTTCTACTGATTCTAAAATGAATGAAATCATTTTCAATGGTTTAGATTTTGCATCAACAGCTGATTTTGATTTACTTTTAAAAGCATATAATGCTGGGAAAGAAGCAGGCCTAAATTTAAAAGTGGGTAACATCTTTACTGCTGATATGTTCTATAGTGAAGAAAATCAAAATGAAAAGTTAGCTCGTTACGGTGTTTTAGCAGTTGAGATGGAATCTGCTGCGCTTTACACTTTAGCAGCTAAATATGGCCGTCAAGCACTTTCTATCCTAACAGTAAGTGACCATATCATTACAGGTGAAGTAACAACTTCTGAAGAACGTCAATTAACATTTAATGACATGATGATTGTTGCATTAGAAGCAGCTATTCAAGACTAGTCAATATATAAATCGTTCTAATAACATACAAAAAAAGCAAGTGATCTTAAAATGACCATTAAAGAAATGGCATTGAAACGGTCGCTTGCTTTTTTCTATTTATATCAGTAAATTGAACATAAGTATGTATAGGTAAATGACCATATGATAAATTGATAGTCTTTTTGTTTACTATGCACAATTCTCAATGTTATCTCAATTTAAATAATATTAATTTTGAGTATTAATCATATTATAAGAATATTCTTAATTGAAAAAATGTAAATTGGAGGAATTGCTATTGAATCTGATTAGAGAAATTGTAGCAGAGCGAAGAACTTATACTTCAATTCAAGAAAAGCATTCTCATCGTTATGCACAGTTAATCCTCCCTCTTCAAGGAAAACTTTCTATAAAAACAGAGTCGAAAAAGCTTTTACTGGATTCTGAAACAATATTTTTTCTTCCTCCTAAATGTCATCATACATTTCATTCAGTTGAACGTAATGAATTTTTAGTATTAGATATCCCTCTTTTTATGCTTAATGAGAGGCAATTACAAAATAGGGAATTAACCTATGAGCTGAATAATCAATGGAAAGGGATTCGATATCTTTTACTAAATGAACTTGAACAACATTCA
Organism: Viridibacillus sp. NPDC093762; assembly: GCF_050279675.1. Taxonomy (NCBI): domain Bacteria; kingdom Bacillati; phylum Bacillota; class Bacilli; order Caryophanales; family Caryophanaceae; genus Viridibacillus; species Viridibacillus sp. NPDC093762. The sequence continues at coordinate 115,041 of NZ_JBNNUK010000009.1, forward strand.
CGGAATGGATCTGCTGTTAAAGAGTTGTATCCTTATATTTCTAGATGTTTAATACAAGAACAACAAGCAAAATCCATTACATATATCCATGAACATTATAATGAAAATATCTCTGTGCATGACCTTTCCTCTCTTGAACATTACAACCGTTCATATTATTCTGAATGGTTTCTAAAAGAAACTGGAAAAACACCTTCGGCATATATACAAGACGTACGATTGAAAAAAGCTAAAGAATTATTAAGAGATACAGAATTACCTATATTACATATCGCTATTCAAGTTGGTCTAGAACATCAATCCTCCTTTACGCGATTATTCCAAAAAAATGAGGGGATAACACCGAGTCAGTATCGAAAAAATCAGAGACAAAAAGATAGTGAACGTTCAATATACGACATCTAGTTAAAAAAATCTGACATTTAGAAAAAATCGCTCATCAAATGTATGTAAAACTTAGTTATGGTCTTGATTTAAGCTCATTTCAAAGATTATTTGTTTAAAGGAGCGAGAAGATGAAAACAGCAGTGGGTTTATTTTTCACACTTTTATGGTCGTCTGCAGCGATAGCTACAAAATTTGGTTTATATTCTACAACCCCAATGTTACTGGCAACCAGTCGATTTTTAATCGCAGGTATATTACTACTTCTTTTTGTTTATTTAATTAGCAATAAGTATCCTTGGCCAAAGAAACAGGAATGGAAACCCTTAGTTGTTTTAGGGCTATTGAATACTACAATTTATTTAGGTGCATCCTTCTGGGCGTTAAATTATGTATCTGCAGGTTTGTTTAATTTGTTTGTTACTACTAATCCTTTTATCGTGGCTTTTCTGTCTTACATTTGGCTAAAAAGAACAGTTTCTTTACAAGAATGGATAGGGATGATTGTTGCTGCTGTTGGTTTATTAATAGCCATTTGGCCATCAATCTCACACAGTGAAGTAAAAGGAAGCGGCTTTCTTATTTTAGGGGTGGGTATGATATCAATGGCAATTGGGAGTGTTTATTTTAAAAAAGCTAATTTAAACCTACCGAATATTGTTATTAATACTTGGCAAGTGCTTATAGGGGGAGTAGTATTAATTCCTATAACTTTTATGCTAGAAAAAGATACATACTTTTTGGAATTGGATTATTATTTAGTCGGATCGTTAATATGGTTAGTGTTAGTAGTATCAATTGCTACAATGTTGCTATGGTTTTACTTGTTGAAGCAGGATGCAGTTAGGGCAAATAATTGGTTATTTATGACACCGATTTTTGGCTATGTACTGGCTGCCATCTTTCTAAATGAAACTATTACATCTTATGATATTATTGCAACTGTATTAGTACTATCAGGCTTATTACTTTCGGGTAATATTGCAATCAAATCTATTAATAGATTTAATTAGCATGTGAAAAGACCACCTTTTGAAGGTGGTCTTTTCATTTATTGTCCTGTAAGAAGTATATTGCAAGTACTTAACCAATTTTGAACAGGATCTTTAAATCCAAATGTACCTTTTAAATTCAATGTATAATTCAAATACGTTAAATGAGATAATACAAATAGTGATATTTCAACCTCTATGAAGGGGCTTGATTGACGTTGATAGAGCCGTACTATATTATGGTATTAGTGTTTAAAACACTTGAAGATTGAAAGTGGTGAAATGAATGGACGAGAACAAAGTGGAACCAGAAAAAAACGAACAACCAAATGATGGACAAGAAAAATTAGAAGTTGTAAAGCCCGCAGGCAAATACATACGTATTAAACCTTTTGCGTTAATCATGATGGTAATTGTTTTAATATTATCTACTTCTGGTTTAACAATCTTTGCGCTAACATTTGGAGAGAAAAAAGTTGTTGAAGTTCGTACGCCGACTCATACAGAATTCCAAAAACTATTTAACGCATTTGATGAATTAAAAGCAAACTATTACAAAGACATTGATACAGAAGAAGCAGTAAACGGTGCAATCAACGGTATGATTGAGGCACTTGGAGATCCTTATTCAGATTATATGAACGTTGAGGAAGCTTCCAATTTCAATGAAAGTATCTCTTCAAGCTTCCAAGGTATTGGGGCTGAAATTCAAGAGCAAAGTGGCAATATCGTAGTTGTTTCACCAATTAAAAACTCTCCGGCTGAAAAAGCAGGGATTTTACCAAACGATATCATAGCTACAGTTGATGGTAAAAGTATTTCAGGGATGACATCATCTGAAGCTGTATTATTAATTCGTGGTGAAAAAGGATCATCTGTAACACTTGAAATTGTTCGTGGTGATAGTGAGAAAAAAGTTAAGATGAAAATTGTTCGTGACGATATTCCAATTGAAACAGTTTATAGTGAAATGTTAAGCGGGAAAGTTGCACATATACAAATTACAACCTTCTCTAATAACACATATAAAGAACTATTAACAGCACTTGATGACATGGAAGCTAAAGGAATGAAATCTCTTATAGTTGATGTGCGTCAAAATCCAGGTGGTTTACTTGATTCGGCTGTTAATATCGCTAGTTTATTTGTTAAAACAGGGGAACCTGTTATGCAAATAGAGGACAAAACTGGTAAAAAAGAAGTAATTGAAGCACAAGGTGGACGTAAAGTAAAAGTACCAGTGTCATTATTAATCGATGGTGGTAGTGCATCTGCTTCTGAAATTTTAGCTGGTGCTCTTAGTGAATCAGCTAATATCCCATTAATTGGTGAGAAGTCATTTGGTAAAGGAACAGTTCAAACTGCTAGTAGCTTAAAAGATGGTTCAAACTTGAAATTTACAACAGCTAAGTGGTTAACACCTGAAGGTAACTGGATTCATGAAAAAGGTATTAAACCAACTGTTAAAGTAGATTATCCTTCTTATGCCTCATTACCGTATCTAGATCCTGAAAAAGTTATGAAAGAGGGTTCTTTATCAGATCAGGTGAAGGCTGCTGAGAAAATGTTGAAAGCAGTAGGTTACTCACCAGGTAAAGTTGATGGGCTATTTGATGCTTCAACAAAAGCTGCTGTAATGGCATTCCAAAAAGACCAAAAACTAAAAGAAACTGGCGTTTTAAAAGGCCAATCAACATACGCATTAATGGAAGAGCTTCGTCTAAAAATTAAAAAAGACGACCCACAGTTATTAAAAGCTAAGCAATTAATGAAAAAAGAGAGCAGTTCAAAATAATAAAAATTACATTTAGTGATAAAAAGAAAATGTATGAAGAGCTGACCGTCTTAGGAGGTCAGCTTTTTCATGCGTTTATATAGAAGAAAGGATGATTTACATGGTTGATGTATATCTATTTAGTGGATTTTTAGGAAGCGGTAAAACATCTATGATGACAGATGTAATCCGTCAATTGAAAGAACAAAATATTAAACCAGCAATTATTATGAATGAACTAGGCAAATTAAATTTCGATTCACAAGCAGTGGAAGAGGATGTTCCATTAAAAGAAATGCTAAATGGCTGTATATGTTGCTCAGGATCAGAAAAAACAGAAGCTCAAATACAAACATTATTAGCTGAATCAGAGTTTGATGTACTCATTATTGAAACAACAGGGGCAGCACATCCGGTGGAGGCATTAGATGCTGTATATTCTCCTCTTTTTGCCGATCAATTGAATATTAAAGGGATCGTTACAGTAGCAGATAGTAAACGCTGGCTAGAACGTGATCAATTATCCCCTCAGGTACGATCGCTGTTTTTAGAACAAATCCGACATGCGCATCTTATACTAGCCAATAAATCGGATTTACTAACTGAAGAAGAACGAGCAAAAGTAACGTTTGAGATTCAATCTTTAAATCCTCATGCGCAATTATTACAAACAACTAATGGTCGAGTACCTTTAAAGTATCTACAAAGCCTACATGCAACAGCTCGCCCAACTAACATTGAATCAGCGCCAATAAGTCATATGCATTTAAGTTCTCGCTTAGTGACATTCACTGAACCACTAGAACAAGAAGTTTTTGAAGAGTGGCTTCGAACAATTCCTTCAACTATTTATCGTATGAAGGGTTATGTTCCTATTAAAGGAATGAAAAATCCAATGCTCTTTCAATATGCATATGGTTTAACTCAATGGATGCCTGAATATATGCAGATGCCTCCTAATATCGTTATCATTGGTGAAAATGTGAATGAACTCGAGGTTGTTGGTACTTTGTAACATAACTAGCCATTTTTTTGGGTGTCAACCCAATCCTCCTAGTAATTAAAAGATAGATTGCTAAATTTGCACAATTTCATAGCCAATTCGTGATTGAAATTAAGGCGTCTTTATTCTTAATTGGACAAAGTAGCAATAATTGGACGCTTTGTTACAAAAATCCCGCGTTACGATATTTGCAGACAAGGAGGAATAAAACATGAAAAAATGGTTATTACCAATGAGTCTCGTTATGCTTATGGGCGTACAGGCGGGAACGGCGGAAGCTTCAGCTTCTACAAACTCATCCGACACAGTGAAGCAAACGCAAACAACATACAAAGGGGCTAAGCCTTGTAAGGTAACTTATAAGTTTAATAGCAATGCAAATAGATACACTTATAAGTATAATTGCAATACAAGTAAACCATCAGGTGGCAATGCTTCGAAACCAGAGAACAAACCATCAAATGGTAACTCAAATAATTCGGGCAACAGTTCGTCAAATGGCAACACAGGTAATTCGGGCAACAGTTCGTCAAATGGAAATACAGGTAACTCTACAACATCAACTGTAGATCAATTCGAACAAAAAGTTATTGAGTTAACTAATGTTGAGCGTCAAAAAGCTGGACTAGCTGCTCTTAAATCAGATAAAGCTTTGATGGGTGCAGCACGCGAGAAATCACTTGATATGCAAAAAAATAAATATTTCTCACATACAAGTCCTACATTTGGTTCACCATTTGACCGTATGAAAGCACTTGGTATTCAATACAGTGCTGCTGGAGAAAATATTGCAATGGGTCAAAAAACACCAGAAGAAGTTGTAAAAGGTTGGATGAACTCACCAGGTCATCGTGCTAATATTATGAGCACATCATTTACTCATATTGGTGTAGGTTATGCTGCTAATGGTAACTACTGGACACAACAATTTATTAAAGCAAAATAATCATATAATAAATACCAGCTCTCATATTGAGTGCTGGTATTTTTGTTTTAAATGCAGAGTCTGCTAAAACACCTATATATGACTTTCTTGACATCTATTATCGAAACTCTCAAAATCCAATAACATTAAAGATTGCGTTAACGGATGGCTCTGTTAAGCAATATATAGATATCAAACAACATTTACCTAGTGATGCAGGTGAGTATTATCAACGCTTCATCGAAAGTTTTGAAAGAAATACAATCTTGCCGAAAGTTACGCTTAAAAGAACAGCTTCCTTGCATTCCGACAAGGGAAAAGGCTTAGTGTTAGCTTATATAAAGAGAGATAAAGAAAATGGTATTCCTGTAGCTGAAGGTCTTGTACTTTTTAAAGATTAAGTATTTACAGGGACAACACTTGATGTAAAAGAATCATTACTACTAGTATTATTAACTAAAGGTAAGGCGACTAATGCAAAGATATCTTATTTGTGGAAGAATGGAGATAAGAAGTCACCTGTTTCAATTACAAGAGCAGAGATATTAGAGTAGTAATAATTTTACACGAATAAAAAACGCCTCTATTAAGCAATAGAGGCGTTTTCTAGTGACTCTTTTTTCGCTTTCCGTTGAACAATAATAAGACGGAAGCTCAAGGTAATGGCACCAGCTGTAAGACCACTAATAAGACCAATCCAGTATCCGAAAGGCCCTAAATCTGTATAATTAGCAATAACATAGCCAAGAGGTAATCCAATTACCCAATAGGATATCATTGCCATTATGAAAGTAATCGTTACGTCCTTATATCCACGTAATGCGCCTTGAACCGGTGCTTGTATGGCATCAGACAATTGAAAGAAAGCCGCATAGATTAAAAACTGTGTTGCTAGAGCGAGTACTTGTGGATCCGTTGAATATACACCAGCTATTTGTTCTCTGAAAATGATTAAAATAGTTGCAGAAATAAAACTGAAAATAACGGCAGTTACTACTGATATATAGCTATAAATACGTGCATCTTTGAATCGTTTAGCACCAACTTCAAAGCCTACTAAAATAGTTGCACCCATTGCTATACTCAAAGGCATCATATAGGTAAGACTTGCAAAGTTCATCGCAATTTGATGGGCACCAATAACAGCAGTGCTATAGTTACTCATCATTATTGCAACAACTGAGAAAATACTTGTTTCAGCAAAAATAGATAAGCCAATAGGTACCCCGATTTTGCAAATCTCGAGCCATTTTGTAAAGTGGATTTTTGGCCAACTGACATACAATTTAAAGTTTTTAAATGGTTGACCCTTCATTGTAATGACAATAGCCACTACACAAATAATCCAATAAGTTACGGCTGAAGCCACCCCAGAGCCTACTCCGCCAAGCTCAGGGAAGCCAAATTTACCAAATATTAATAAGTAGTTAAAGAAAATGTTGACAGGTGTAGCTAGTAAAGTGATGAACATCGATATTCTAGTTTTTCCAAGTGCATCGATGAAACAGCGTAGTACGCTATAAACGAATAGTGGAATTAAGCCAAAACTCATAGCAATCAAATAATCATGTGCAACGCGTTGTACTTCAGGTTCTAAAGTCATCGCATTTAATAGGGGATTTATGCACGCCATTAATAGTCCAAAAATAATTATTGCTAATACAATTGCAACATAAAAACCTTGTTGAACTGAAAATGTCGCTTCTTTCTGCCTTTTTGCACCGACAAATTGTGCTACAATAGGTGTTATGGATAAAAGAATTCCAGATAAACCTGTATAAACAGGCAACCAAATCGAAGAACCAATGGAAACACCTGCTAAGTCAGCAGTGCTATATTTACTTGACATTAAGACATCGAAAAACGACATTAAGTATAAAGCAATTTGGGTGATTAAAATCGGAAACACAATTTTCAGCATGACTGTCCATTTCGCGCTTATCGTAGTTGTTTCATGCATGTAGTTCGCCTCCAAGTATAAATTGACATCTTTTCTATTGTGATTTCGTATAGTAAAATAAGTAGCTGTTCTAGTAAATCCAAAGCAGTTCATACATTGTTCTAGCAGAATAGGAGAATAATAATGACGAACCAAACAATAATATTAACTGGTGGGGGTACAGCTGGCCACGTTTCACTCAATCAGGCTATAATACCATCTTTCCTTAAAAAGGGCTATGAGGTACACTATATTGGCTCAAAAGAGGGCATTGAAAAAGAAATTATCGGCCAGGCATTCCCTGACCTCCAATATCATGCAATTTCAAGCGGTAAATTAAGACGTTATTTCTCAATGAAAAATTTTACAGACCCGTTCAGAGTCTTAGCAGGTGTTGCACAAGCCTTAACGATTATTCGTAAATTAAAACCTGTAGCGATTTTTTCTAAAGGCGGCTTTGTATCGGTACCTGTTGTTATGGCAGCAAAAATGGCTGGTGTTCCAGTTATTGCGCATGAATCTGATGTTACACCAGGTCTTGCCAATAAACTATCATTACCATTTGCTTCACATATTTTCACTGTATTTAAACAAACACTTAAGCATTTACCAGCTGAAAAAGCCTCTTGCACTGGGTCAATTATTCGCCCGGCTTTATTTGAAGGACGAAAAGCAACCGGCTTAGCATTATGTGGATTTAAAGAAAGAAAAGAAGTAATCCTAATTATGGGTGGTAGCCAAGGGTCTAAATTTATAAACGATGCAGTACGCGCTAATATTGTGCAACTATTAGAAAATCACAATGTTATTCACCTTTGCGGTAAAGGGCATATAGATGAAGCTTTAGTGAATATGCCTGGCTATAAGCAGTTTGAATATGTAACGACAGAATTGCCAGACCTATTACACGCCTCAGATCTAATCGTATCAAGAGCGGGTTCAAACTCTATTTTTGAGTTTTTAGCTTTAGAAAAACCAATGTTACTTATTCCGTTATCTTTACAAAAATCACGTGGCGATCAAATTCTGAACGCTAAGCTATTTTTTGAACAAGGTTTAGCTGAAGTTTTACAAGAAGATGATTTAACGAATAAAACATTTATGGATGCAATACTTAGCCTAAAGCAACATAAAGAAGGTTTAATCAAGCAAATGCGAGAAACGGAGTCTCCCAAAACACCGGATGAAATGGTAGAGTTGATATTAAATTATACAAAATAACAAAAGTATCCTCAACTGAGGTAGCTTTATATGAGGGACATTAACTTATAAATTAAGTTAATGTCTTTTTTGTAGTTTTAATAGGAGAATTGTAGATTCCATATTAATTGGTCTATTTAAGTGAAAAAAAGAAGCCTTCACTTTTGTGAAGGCTTCTTATATTGAGAGTACCATTTTGTGATTGGAAGTGCGATGGGCCTATAGGATGTTGTGAATTTAGGTTGCTTCCTTAAGTGGGATATCCAGCTTCAGGCGCTAGTTGTTCGGGTCGTTTCAGTCGGGCGCTCAAAGTCAAAGATAGAATTTGGCTTCCATCTTCCAACGACCTCACAGCTTAACGAGCGCCATCAGCGCTTAAGATATCCAGCTTCAGCGGCCAGCCTCTCGAGGTCACTTCAGTCTCTCGGTCAAAAGCTGAAGTGATGCTTTTGATTCGAGCCTTCCAGTGCTTGTCGAGGCTAAATGGGCCGCTTCAGCATTTAGTTAGATATCCAGCTTCAGCGGCCAGCCTCTCGAGGTCATTTCAGTCTCTCGGTCAAAAGCTGAAGTGATGCTTTTGATTCGAGCCTTCCAGTGCTTGTCGAGGCTAAACGGGCCGCTTCAGCATTTAAGTTTACATCGCTTGTTCTTCTTCTTCTTTGTTCTGACTAGCTGTATATAAATAAAAGAAGTCTTTTTGGATTTTCATTAGTTCGAAGTGCTTGTCACCTTGGTTGATTTGCTCGTATAGGGATGGGTGGCTTTCTTTAGCGTCCATTATATAGCCAATTTTTTCGGCAGCACGAAGGGATTTAGTGTTTTCAGTGCGAATGCGCAAGAAAACGGTATGGAACTCTAGTTCAAAGAACAGTTCGTGCAAGAAGAGTTCTTTTGCTTTCTGGTTGTATCCCTTGCCTTGGTGTGGGGTACCGATCCAAGTGCCTAAAAAGCCAGCGCCGTCTTGCACATCATAGACGGTAATTGTGCCGATGGGTTGTCCCCAGTCATCGGTTATCGTACGAGAAACGGCTTTACCGTTCTCCTCGTCTTCCATTAGTTGGTTAGTCAAAAACCAGTACTCATCGGCACTATTAGCTTTCTGACGCACAAAAGGGAAGACAGATGGGTGTTTTAGTAACTCATAAAGATCGTTACATTCGTGTAATTCACGTCGCTTAATCAAGCGAAACGCCTCCTTTACGGGGGTGAACTTCCAAATGAATGGCAGGTCCTAGCCCCCTCGAAATTTTTCATATAATGTTGCATAAAAAATTTCGGGGTGGGAATCGAACCCACTAGAACCAGCATGACTACTGGTGGCGCACCATTTGCCTTCCCTATTGACTCTATAAAAAATAGGAATCATTTTATGAAATTATTTTGCAATTTAACTATACTAAGTTTTACCTGATTTGCAAAGAAAAAAACATGGAAAAATAAATTTGTAATATTTACTAGCATTAAATGGAACATATACAGTTGTATGCTTGACAAAATAGAATTATGATATATAGAGGATACGGGGGGTTGTATATGTTAATGCAGTTACATAAAGTTCACGGTTCAGGCAATACATTTTACATATTTGAAACAAATGATGAAAAAAGTATGGATTGGACTAAACTTGGCATTTGGCTATGTCAAAAAGACAATCTTGGGGGAGCAGATGGCCTACTGCTTGTCGCTCCATCTAAAATAGGACTTGCTAAAATGCGTGTCATTAATGCAGACGGATCAGAGGCATCTATGTGTGGCAATGGTTTACGTTGCGTCGCTCGTTATATTTGTGAAAAATATAACGTTTCAGAGGCGTTAATTGAAACAATGAAAGCTGTCTTAAAGGTACAAAAAGAAGCATCAATTTTCGGTGGCATTCCAACATATTCTGTTGAAATTGCACCAGTATCTTTTGACCTAGATTCTTTACCAATGCTTTACAAAAACAAACAACAAATTCGCAATGATATAATTGAGGAATTTGCTGATGATATTCCATTTACAGCTGTTTCAGTTCCAAACCCACATTTAATTGGTATTGTACAGTCAGATAAAATATCCAATACACATCATCAAGAAAGATTATCTAGTAAATTAAATGGAGATAATGAATATTGTCCAGACGGCGTAAATGTGAGCTATGTGTATCCGATGGATGAGGACTCAATTTACGTCCGTACATATGAGCGTGGAGTAGGCTTTACTAACGCATGCGGCACGGCGATGACAGCATCTGCATTAGTTTCTTCAATAGAGAGAGTAGTTTCAGCTAGTAAAGTAACAGTATATAACCCTGGTGGCTTTGTTCAATGTCATGTGTTACATAATGAAGGGGATTACGTTTTAAAACTGATTGGTAATGCAACATTTGTAGCTGAATTAGAGTTGAACACCGAAAACGAATGGTTGTGGCAATCTGTTAAGGAAACAGATGAACAAAAAGCTTATGAATCTCTAATTAATTATGCAGAGACTAAAACAGCATCTATTTATTTAACTCCTTGAAGAGGTGGCAATATTGAATGGCAATCTGATTACTAAAGAGCAGTTTGATGCGTTTTATCAAAATTGTTTAGATTTTGTTTTTTTAATGGAAAAAGTCAGTGATGAATATCAATACGTATACATAAATCGTGCAGCTGAAGATGTTTTTGATGAGTCGCCAATAGACAAAAGTTTATCTGCTTGTTTAGAAACAGAAGTCGTTGAGATGATTGTTAAAATTTACAATGAATCCATCGAGAAACAGCAACTGCTCCAATACCGAGATTTCTATTTATTCTCTGATACTAAACGTACGAATGAAACAACCGTTACGCCAATTTTTTATGGCGAAAGGCAATATATACTTGCTGTTACGAAAGAAATTTCACAGCAAAAAGTGATGGAGGAAAAAAACTTATTTCTACAATCACTTTTTGACATGAAAATGGATCCAACAATTGTATTAGCTAATGATTTAACCTTTTTTGATGGTAATCCTAAATTTGAGCAGTACTTTAACTGCAAGATTGAAGACTGGAAAGGGAAGCTGTTTTTTAATTTTCATCTTGTTTCACCAGAAGATCATGAATCATTCGCAGAGCATCTTCGAAACGCATTAAATGGAAGAGGGCATCCGTCCGTTTTATATACACATAAAAAAGCGGATGGCATTGAGAGTCAATTCCTAGTCAGTTTTTCGCCAATCACTACTAATGACCAAGTTGTAGCTATTTATATTCAATGGCTAGAATTAACGAAAAATATTCAATTAAAAGAAGATTTACGTCAAGTAAGTCACATGCTTGATAGTTATAAAGGGGCACTGAATTCAGCCGCAAATATTTGTATTACAGATAAAAATGGAGTCATTAAATTTGTAAATGAGCGTTATGCGCAATCAAGTCAATACAGTGCAGATGAGCTAATCGGAAATTCTAATAAGATACTAAATTCACGGACTCAGCCTTCTTCATTTTATGTAGAAATGTGGAAAACGTTACTAAATGGTCAAATTTGGCGCGGGGAAATTTGCAACCATTCTAAATATGGTAACAGATACTGGATGGATACAACAATCGTTCCAATCTTCAGCAACAATGGAGAAATTGATAGTTTTCTTTCTGTCTGCTTTGATGTATCTGATAAAAAAATTATGATGACTAACCTTCGAAATATTGAAAAAACATTCCGGCTGATCACCGAAAATACGAATGATTTGATTGTCATTACGAACGATGATGGAATAATCATTTATGTTTCCCCGAACCATATAAACCGACTTGGCTTTGAAAAGGACGAGCTACTTGGGCGTTTCTATTTTGATATGATGTCTGATGATAGTAAGGAATTGTTAAAGAATGAATTTTCATCGACTTTATTGGAAGAAGGGGACGTACAGATTGATTTACAAATTAAAACGAAAAATGGAGAAACTTTTTGGACTGAAACCTATCTTACAGCAGTAAAGGATGCTGAACGTGACGAAGTGTTCCAATATGTAAGTGTCGCTAGGGAAATTACTCATCGTAAGAAAAGGGAAGATCAGTTGCGCTTTATGGCCTATCATGACAGTTTAACGTTGCTACCAAATCGACGTTACTTATTGATGGAATTTACTAAGTTAGTCAAAGAAGCGATGGCTCTCAATTATGCTATTACTTTACTCTATATTGACGGAGATGATTTTAAAAAGGTGAATGATGATTTCGGTCATGATGTTGGGGATGACTTTATCCGTAATTTTGGACTTGCGCTTGTTTCCAGTGTTCGCGATTTAGATATAGTTAGTCGAATAGGTGGAGACGAATTTATTGTTGTCTTAACTAATATGTCTAAAGACCAATACATTCGAAAACAACAAGTGAAAAATACGATTAAACGTATTCAACAAACATTAAAAGATGGCTGGACAATTAACGAACAACACTTTTCACCTACTTCGTCTATTGGAATTGCTTCTTTCCCTGAGAATGGCCATTCAATAGAAGACTTGCTAGATAAAGCAGATGAGGCACTATATATAGCGAAAAAAACAAAAGGGAAAAATTCATATCATTTTTCAAGTTAAAGATGGAAGGTGTTTTCAATGAAAAAGCATATTCTATTAGTAGAAGATGAAAAAAACATTGCGCGATTTATTGAATTAGAACTGAAGCATGAACAATTTGAAGTGACAGTTTGTTCTAACGGCCGTGTTGGTCTAGATACGGCTCTAGAGCAAGAATTCGATGTCATTTTACTCGATGTTATGCTTCCTGAATTAAATGGAATTGAAGTATGTAGACGCATTAGAGCCATATCGGATGTGCCTATAATCTTAATAACCGCACGAGATGCTGTAATTGACCGTGTAGCGGGTCTAGATGCGGGAGCAGATGATTACATTGTCAAACCTTTTGCTATTGAAGAATTACTAGCAAGAATTCGCTCTATTTTAAGACGATACACTTCGATCGAGTCAGCAGGTCAACAATTAATATTTAAAAATATTACTATTGAATCTGATGCATACACTGCCTATGTCAATGAGGAAATACTTAGTTTGACGAAAACAGAATTTGATCTACTCAGCTTATTAATTGAAAATAAGAATCGTGTTTGTACCCGTGATCAAATTTTAGAGCAGGTATGGGGTTATCAATCGGATGTGGAAACAAATGTTGTCGACGTTTATATCCGTCACCTGCGCTCAAAACTACCTAAAATAGAAAGTGGTTACATTGAAACAGTTCGTGGAGTAGGGTATGTGATGCGAGAATGAATAGAATCAATCATTATTTATCGAACCAGTCGTTAAAGGGGAAATGGGCGCTTACATCTTCTGTCGTCATTTTCGTTAGCTTTACTGTTATTTGTTCAGTACTTTATATTGCTATCCACTCATGGCTTTTAAATGAGCAGGAGCAGTCCGTAAAGCGTACGATGGATGACTTAACAGTGTTTTTTGAATCTCAAGGTAATTTCTTAACCATACATGATATTCAGTCAAATAAGGGGCTTATGAATTCTATAATAGATAAGAATCAAACAGTCCGTATATTGAATCAAGATAAAGTTGAAATATTACGTATTAATGATTCGACGAAAATCATGCCTTCAGTACCAGAAAATTTACCAAATCACGGATATGCTATTTCGAAAGAAAAGGTACAGAATGTAGATATGTTTTTGGCGGCATCGACAATCAGGATTGGACCTTTTTCAGGCTATATTCAATTGACGCATCCTTTGACTTCGTTTGTATCCCTTATGCGATATATTTTAACGGCTATGTTTATTTTAGGGTTAGGGGCCCTCATAGTATCTGCAGGAATAGGATATATTTTAGCGACTACTTTATTGAAACCACTAGACGACTTGAGACTAGAAATGACAGAAGTGGCAGAACAGGGTTTTACGGCTCCTATTAAACTCCAATACGACGCAAAGGATGAAATTGGTGACTTATTGACCGTATATCGATCGATGATGGGGGAGCTAGAGCAATCATTCCTTAGCCAGCAACAATTCATTTCTGATGCCTCTCATGAGCTGAGAACCCCTATTCAAGTAGTAGAAGGACATTTATCGTTAATCAAAAGATGGGGAAAAGATGATCCAGCTGTTTTAGAAGAATCATTAAACACTTCCTTACTTGAAATTACACGTATGAAAAAGCTTATAGAAGAGATGTTAGAACTTGCAAGAAGAGAACAGAATGATTTACAAAACAATGCTGATATTCTTATGATAACTACCGATATTATGGAGGAAATAAAAGTATTATCTCCAGACGCAACGATTGAATTAGAAGTTGATTCAGAAATTAGTTATAGGGCAATTATTTCTGACAATGCCTATGGTCAGATTTTACGTAATCTTCTGCAAAACGCTATACGCTATTCAGAAAATAGTCCAAGGATTAAAATCAAGCTTTCAAAACAATATGAAAGTGTGCAAATTGAAGTGTCAGATCGTGGAATTGGTATTGCAGAGGAAGATCAAGCACGTATATTTGATCGTTTTTACAGAGTCGACTCATCTCGTTCACGTGATGGTGGGGGCACAGGATTAGGATTGAGTATTGTAAATATGCTGGTAAATAAATATCGTGGAACGATAAAGGTGAATAGTAAACTCCATTTTGGCAGTACTTTCACTATAGAATTGCCAGCTGAAAAATGACGTTTTTATCAAACTTTATTCTATTATTAGTTCGTTCAAGAAAAAAATTGCTAAATTTGTTGAAAACGATTGTATTTTTTGTGAAGAGTAGTAAGATTGAAGGGGAAAAATGTTCTTCTTGATTTATTAATACAGTTGTTTCACTTAAGCAGGAAGAATGGTAAGATAGTTAGTGGATTTTCAAATAATTAATTAATATAATTAATGGAACTGCCACTTGGCAAAAAAGTTGGAGGTAATTCTACATGTCAAACAATGTTTCACCTGTAAGCTCACCATGGGCTGCTTTTTCAGGTCCCAACCTTGGCTATGTGATGGAAATGTACGATTTGTATTTAACATCACCAGAAGAAGTTGAACCAGAACTTGTAACATTATTCGAACAATACGGAGCACCAGTTCAAACTAGTGAAGTATCAAACGTTTTAAACGTTGAACCAGGTAACTTTGCAAAAGTTTTAGCTGCCGTTCAATATGCGGATGCCATTCGTGTATATGGTCACTTAGGAGCAGACATTTATCCTTTAAAAGACCATCCACGTGACACTACTCGAATCGAAGCAAAAACTTACGGTTTATCTGATCAAGATCTAATCGAAATCCCTGCTTCGTTATTATTAAAAGACATACCTGCAAGCGTTAACAATGGATTAGATGCTATTAATTACCTAAAAGCGATTTACACAAATAAAATTGCTGTAGAAATTGCACACGTTGTTAACAGTGAAGAGAGAGTGTGGCTTCAATCTAAAATTGAAAGTGGCGTATTAAACGCAGGTCTTTCAAATGATGAGAGAAAAACAGTTTTAAACCAATTAACAAAGGTTGAAGGATTTGAGAAATTCATCCATAAAACATTTGTAGGACAAAAACGTTTTTCAATCGAAGGATTAGATGCATTAGTTGTTCTTATGGATGAAATTGTTCACCGTTCAGAAGACAAAGGTGTAAAAAATGTTATGATCGGTATGGCTCACCGTGGTCGCTTAAATGTGTTAACACATGTATTACACAAACCATATGATATGATGTTTGCTGATTTTGCGCACGTTCCAAATGAGTTATTTATCCCAAAAGATGGTTCTTTAGAAGTAACTAAAGGATGGTTTGGCGATGTTAAATATCATATGGGTGCTACATATAACAGCACTAAAGGTACAACAATCAAATTAGCGTATAACCCATCTCACTTAGAAGTAGTTAGTCCAGTTGTTACAGGTCAAGCTCGTGCAGCTCAAGATAACACTTCTAAAGCAGGTGCTCCAACTCAAGATGCTAAATCTGCTCTAGCGATTTTAGTTCATGGTGACGCAGCGTTTGCTGGTCAAGGTGTCGTAACTGAAACGATGAACTACTCTCGCACAAAAGGATTTAACACAGGTGGTTCAGTTCATATTATTGCTAATAATATGATTGGATTTACTACTGAGCATTATGATTCACGTTCGACTGTATACTCTTCAGACCCTGCAAAAGGTTATGAAATTCCAATATTACACGTTAATGCGGATGATCCAGAAGCAGTTGTACAAGTGGCTCGTTTTGCAGTAGAATATCGTGAACAATTTGGTAAGGATATTTTAGTAGACCTAGTCGGTTACCGCCGATATGGTCATAATGAAATGGACGAACCAATGATCACAAACCCAACAATGTACACTGGTGTTCATGGACACGATACAGTACGTGCATTGTACGGTAAAGCACTTGCAGATCAAGGCATTGTAACAACAGAAGAAGTCACAACTTTAGATGCCGATACACAAAAAGAAATGCAAGCAGCTTATGATCATGTGAAAGAAGTTGGCGAAGGGCAGCATGTTGAAAACGAAATGCCAGAAGCTGTGAAGAACGGTTATGATATCGTAGAAACTGGTGTTGAACGCGAACGTCTAGAAAAAATGAATAAAGAATTATTAACATGGCCACAAGACTTTAATGTCTTCAAAAAACTAGGTAAAATCCTAAGCCGTCGTGAAGATGCATTCGTAGGTAAAGGTAAAATCGACTGGGGTCATGCTGAAACATTAGCATTCGGAGCAATTACACAAGAAGGTAATTCAATCCGTTTAACAGGTCAAGATGCACAACGTGGTACATTCGCACACCGTCACCTAGTATTACATGACGAAAAAACAGGTGCAGAATTAACACCTTTACACCATATTTCTGGTGCAGATTCTTCATTTGTTGTATATAACAGCCCATTATCTGAAGCTGCTATCGTAGGCTATGAATATGGCTATAATTTAGAAAACGATAAAAACTTAACTATCTGGGAAGCGCAATACGGTGACTTCGCAAACATGGCTCAAGTAATGTTTGATAACTTCATTTCAGCATCTCGCTCTAAATGGGGTCAAAAATCGGGTCTTGTTATGTTATTACCGCATGCTGCTGAAGGTCAAGGTTCAGAACATACAAGTGCTCGTTTAGAACGTTTCTTACAATTAGCTGGTGAAAACAACTGGACAGTTGCAAACCTATCAAGCGCTGCAAACTACTTCCATTTATTACGCCGACAAGCTAAGATGTTAGGTACAGAAGCAATTCGTCCATTAGTTCTTGTATCACCAAAATCACTATTACGTAATCAAATCGTTGCTGCAGATGTTGAAGAATTAACAACTGGTCACTTCGAGACAGTTATTGAACACCCAACAACTGGTTCAGCTGCGAAAAAAGTAGAGCGTATTCTATTTGCTTCAGGTAAAGTAGCTATTGATATCGCAGAAAAAGTTGGAGATGGAAAAGATTTCGATCACGTACACTTAGTACGTGTTGAACAATTGTACCCATTCCCATCTGAGAAAATTGCTGCAATCATTAAACGATTCCCTAACGCAAAAGAACTTGCTTGGGTACAAGAAGAACCTCAAAACATGGGTTCATGGACATTTGCAGATCCTTATATGCGTGAAGTAGCAGAAGAC
Organism: Viridibacillus sp. NPDC093762; assembly: GCF_050279675.1. Lineage (NCBI taxonomy): Bacteria > Bacillati > Bacillota > Bacilli > Caryophanales > Caryophanaceae > Viridibacillus > Viridibacillus sp. NPDC093762. The sequence goes on from NZ_JBNNUK010000009.1 coordinate 132,836, forward strand.
AAAGACGTTCGTTACATCGGTCGTATCGTACGTTCATCTCCTGCTGAAGGTGATGCAGATTCATACAAAGCTGAACAAGCACGTATTATTGAAGAAGCTGTAACTCGCTAAAAAGCGAATATTTTGAAGGAGGAAATTATAGTGGCTGAAATTATTGTCCCGGAATTAGCAGAATCTATCACAGAAGGTACGATCGCACAATGGGTGAAAAAACCTGGTGATAAAGTAGAAAAAGGCGAGTTCATCGTAGAACTTGAAACTGATAAAGTAAACGCTGAAATTATCTCTGAAGAAGCTGGTATTTTGAAAGAAATCCTTGCTGAAGAAGGCGATACTGTACTAGTAGGTGCTGTAATCGCAATCGTTGAAGCAGGTGATGCTGCTGCAACTCCAGCACCAACACCAGCAACTGTAGAGGCTGCACCGGCACCAGCTGTAGAAGCACCGAAAGCTGCACCAGTAGCACCTGTAGTTGTAGAAGAATCTTCTTCAACTGAACGTGTAATTGCTAGTCCAGCTGCTCGCAAATTAGCTCGTGAAAAAGGAATCGACTTAGCATCTGTATCTCCAGTAGATCCTCAAGGTCGAGTTCGCGTACAAGATGTAGCTGCACATGGTACAGCGCCAGCTGCTCCTGCTGCAAAACCAGCTGAGGCACCAAAAGCTGCTACTCCTGCAGTTGACGAATCTCGCGTGACAGTTGAAAAAATGTCTCGTCGTCGTCAAACAATCGCAACTCGTTTACTTGAAGTAAAACAAAGTACAGCAATGCTTACTACGTTCAACGAAATTGACATGACAAACGTTATGGCACTTCGTAGCCGTAAAAAAGATCAATTCCAAGAAAAACATGATGGTACTCGTCTAGGTTTCATGTCATTCTTTACAAAAGCAGTAGTAGCTGCACTTAAAAAATATCCATACGTTAATGCTCAAATCGTAGGTAACGAAATCCACCTAAATAACTTCTATGATGTTGGTGTTGCTGTATCTACTGACGATGGTTTAGTAGTACCAGTTGTTCGCGATTGCGACCGTAAAAACTTTGCTGAAATCGAAGATGCAATCGGTGGTCTTGCTAAAAAAGCACGCGACAAAAAATTACAAATTGCTGACCTACAAGGTGGTTCATTCACAATCACTAATGGTGGTGTATTCGGATCATTAATGTCTACGCCAATCATGAATGGTACTCAAGCAGCTATCTTAGGTATGCATACAATCCAAAAACGTCCAATCGCTGTTGGTGATGAAGTACAAATTCGTCCAATGATGTACGTTGCACTATCTTATGACCACCGCATTATTGATGGTAAAGATTCTGTAGGATTCTTAAAAACTGTAAAAGAATTACTTGAAAACCCTGAAGACCTATTATTAGAATCTTGATTTATAGATTTAACTTAATGTAAGAAAATAATAAGCCCTACACACCTTTTAAAAGTGTGCAGGGCTTATTTTATTAAGTATAAAGAGAAGTGGGAATGGATGAAAAAATAACTTAATTCTGAGCTTTCAATCAAGTTATTTTAACATTTGTTTTTAATGATGGGCAATGTTGCTTTTGTGAACAGGCGTAGATAGACAAGGTAGAAAGTACGGTTTCCTTAGAAGTAGTACTTAGTAGTTCTGTCGCTATACGTTGTAATTGATAGTTTTCAATAGTAGTCAATTTTTGTGGATTCATATGTCGTTCCATGCTATTCACCTCTTATATTCATTATAAGAACATTCGTTCCTTTATTCAAGGGGAAATGACAATAAAATCGGACAAATGTGGTAAATTCTTTTATGTTTACAATGGAAGTGAAAGTGAAAGTGAAAGTGAAAGTGAAATTGAAGCAAGGTATACATATTAATAGAGGGTATATAAATAGCCCATTGCTTAAATAATATTCAATGAGCTAAATCATATTGCTTTCTATAAACTTATGGTCTGAAAAAATTCATCGTATTGTTTCTTTCATTAATTGATTCATTTGGTTACTTAGTAACCCTAGCTCTTCTATAATTGTACTGAAGTCTTGTACTAGCTCAGCTTGTTCATTTGAAGCAGAATTGATCTGACTCATGCTGCCCATTAAACCTTGTAAATTTTGTGTGATGTTTTTCAGTGAATCTTCAATCTTTTCGGTAGCCGACTTTGTTTCTAGAGATAGTTTTCGTACTTCTTGAGCAACAATATTAAATCCAGCACCATGCTGACCTGCTCGTGCGGCTTCAATAGAAGCGTTTAACCCTAGCAAATTCGTTTGTTGGGAAATTGATTTGATAAAGTCTGTAACGCTATGAGAAGCTTCTGAGTCTGCAAGGGCTTGGCGAGATTGAGCAGTAATTTCAGTACTTGTTGCTGCTAGCTCCTCTGAATGAGAGGCAACAAGATGTACTTTATCCTGTAAACCTATGACAGCATTTTGTAGATGGTCCATATAAGATTGTAACTTTTCTTGTTTTTCCATAGAAAATACTAAACTAAAAGCTCCAATTACATGTCCATTTTCTTTAATTGGATATATATTCGTGTGAAGTAAAACCCCGTAAAATTCTGCAGGTATATCTTTCGTAACGTTTTTCCCGGAGAAGGCTCTTCGCAATTCTTCAGTATTCTCCATAGTGTCACCAGTTTTTACTCCCAGATCAACTTTAGTTCCTGGAGATGCAAAGTAAACCTTGTTTTGATCTCGCTCAACTATACTTACAAAGATTTCATTATTGAATGCCATTTGTATGTATGGTGTAGCCTGTTTTAATACTTCTAATAAACTCAAATAAAAAACCTCTCTTCTATATACTAGTTATCCGATATAAGTAATTTGTATCTACAAATATTTCGTTTATAGATAAAAATAACTATGTTTATCATATCTTATATTACATATAGAGTAAATATTTTGATTATTCGAAAGGGGAAAATTTAGATAAACCTACTTTGTATCGACGAAATTTGAAGGGAGAAAAGAAACTACTTCAAAAATAGCTCAAATTCAATTCGTGTAACTATAAAACTTCGAATAATGTTGAAACTGATTGAGTAGTGAACTATTAAAAAAATAAAAGGTCGTCTTTTAAGACAACCTTTAAACTTATAATAATTTTTTGCTTTTTTTAATATCCGTAGTCGAATCATCTGTATAATTAATCATTGTCTTACCAATAGTCAGCAATGTTAAAAACATAACTCCTACTCCAACCGCTAAATAAAACATCGCAAACACTTTACCCAGATTTGTAGTTGGCGTGAGTGAAGTATCTACACCACTCGGAATCAGACTAACAACACAAAAGTATATGGCATCAATTATAGACCATCCTTCTACCTTTGTATAAAACATCGTGCCTGACAAAAGGATAAAAAATAATGTAGTAGACAATGAAATAAATAACGGTTGTTTAAAAGCACGGATTAAAGCCTTTAAAAGGCGTTTTGTAGTTAAAATAAATGAAATCATACATTCTCTCACTCTCTTGCTATATGAAACTAGTATACAACAGATAGGAGATAAATAAATAGTCTTCTAAGAGTGGTTCTAAATGCCTATATAAATTTGAAGTGATAATAACATAAAACTATATTTGGCCATCAAGACCATAAAAATTTGATAATATGATATAGTGAATACAAATTGTGGTCTATACGATTCTTTTTTTATTGATATTAATAAAACAGCTATATTTAATGTCGAACTCTCCTAAAAGACTATTGAGAGTGTTAATTACATTGAAAATATCGTATTAAAAATTTGATTCGGAGGAATTAAGGTGAATAACATGCTGAAAAAACTAAGCGTCATTTTCATGGCTATGATCTTTTTAGGAGGTTTAGCAAGCCCTCAATATGCTAAAGCAAGTGCTTCAAAAACAAAACAAGTAACGCTTACTGAAAAGAGTAGGTTGTTTACTAAGCAAGGTGGATATGGAAGAAAATCTACAGTAGCTGCAAAAAAGAAAGTAACGATTATAAAAACAACTAAAGATAAATGGATGCAAACAAAAGATAAAAAGTGGATAAAAGACGGTTTTACTGGTGATTATGTCTATCTTTCAAAAAAAACAACGACTTATAAAAAAGAAAAAGGATCTAAATCAGCAACGAAACTTCCAGCTGGAATATATAAAGTGAGTGCTGCCAATACAAATGGTTGGATTAAAGTTAAAAAAGGTAGCAAGACATACTGGATTAAATCTGGGGAATTTGTCGATAGTTACAGTGATTTAGGAAATAAAAAAATGCAAGACCAAATAGTTACTATTTTAAATAAAGAACGTGCAAAAAAGAATTTGAAGCCTTTAAAGCAAGATCCAAAACTAACAAAGCTTGCGATAATTCGATCATTAGATATGGAGAAAAATCGCTATTTCAGCCATACAAGCCCAACTTATGGAAGCTGGTCTAACCTCCTAAAAGGATCTGATTATAACACATATGCATCAGGAGAGAATATTGCAGCAGGTTATCCAACAGCAACGAGTTTCATGAAAGGATGGATGAATTCCCCTGGCCATAAAGCAAATATTCTATCACCCAATTATCAAAAAGTTGGAATAGGTATAGTTGTCTCGGGTAAAGGTGCTCAATATCCAACATATGGAACACAAATTTTTGCCAAATAGGTAGAAAACCCCCTATTGTCCAAGAACATGAGGGAGTTTACTATTTTGATAACTTCTTAACCTTATTCTCTTTTACATCCCATCGTTTTGAATATTCAGTTATAATAGAGTGGATATATATATAGGGGTTTTCTATATGGTATTACATATGAAAGAGGTAAGTTTGAAAAGAGAAGGGCAATGGATTCTAGAAAATATTAATTGGCAAGTAGAAAAAGGAGAGCATTGGGAAGTGCAACACTTTCTTCATTTTTCGATATTCCAGTAGAAGTTATTTGGCAAAATAATCGTCCATTATTATCAAAGCAGAATTAAAAGAATTTAAAAACTAGTTGTTGAATTTTATATAAGATTCGACAGCTAGTTTTTTTATAATGAATAACAATTATTTGGATTGTTTTTCCAATAACGTGATAATCCTATCTAATTTTTCATTTAGTTCAGTAGATTCATTCTTTGGTGTGGTATTAATAATGATTCTTCTAATAAATAGCATAAAAGAAATCGTACCTAATATAATTAAAGCAATAACAATAAAAAGTATAAGTATATCTCCAAAATTAGCCACCTTTTGCCTCCTTTATTCATTTCCGCTATTAAAATAGTATTATATTCAATTTTAACATGTTTTTAGGATTCATGCGGTTCAAATATTGATAAATTCATTGATAAATACAATTTTGGAATTGAGATAAATACAATTCTTCTTTGATTAATATAAGAATTTGATATGAAATGGATAAAATATCAAAAATAAATCATTATCCAATAGATTAATTTTCAATATTATGATAAGTTTATAACAAGTGAATATTGAATGCCAGAATTAGGTGTAGTACATACATAAAAGGGAATTCGGTGAAATGCCGAGGCTGTATCCGCAACTGTAAATGCTGATGAAATAAGGAAATACCACTGTTTTATACGGGAAGGTCCTTTGAGTAAATTGATGCTAAGCCAGGAGACCTATCTAATTCAGAGCGTATATCTACTCTTCGGAATAAAGTGAGATTACGGCAAAACAATCTATATTAGACAAAACTGTTGTCCTATATTTCTTTGTATTTATGCTATTTCTCTATGGGGAAATAGCTTTTTTCATTGTTAAGAACTTTTAAATTCCTTCATTTAAAACATAAGTGAAAGTTATTTAATCTATTAGCATGAAAAAGCCGAATTCCGAATCCAACAAACCTAAATAAAATCGGAGGAATTCAAATGTTAAAACGTTCAATTAGCATGATGTTTGCTTTTGTTATGCTACTATCACTACTATCGCCGTTTACAGCTCAAGCTGAAAATAATACGGTAGTAAACAATGCATCTCAAACAACATCACCACAAGTAATCAAAGAAAAACTAGTGAACTCACTAGAAAAGGCAAAACAATATTATATTACTAACAACCAAACTATTAGTTCTAGGGTAATTAGTTCCCACAGTGGCTACTGGTCATTATCAGCAATGTATGCACTAGGTATGGATATTAAAAACTACAAGTGGGCAGAGGGCTCAGAAGTTACAAGTGAACAATCTTATTGGGTAAAACCTAAAACGGCTGCTTCAAGCACTTCAAATGAAGACGCAGGTACTATTATAGGTGCTTATATTCTTGGGTTAGATCCTACCAGCCTTGGACAACGCAATATTGTTGAAGATTTACAAAATAAACAAAAAGCTGATGGTAGCTTTTTTACACCATATGGTGAATCTTGGGCATCAATTGCGCTAGGATTAGCAAATGCAGACTATGATAAAGCCAAACATTTAGAAGTAATTTTAAAGAAACAAAATAATTCAGGATTATTCTCTGGATTTGGTTCATCTGATGACTTAGATGTAACAGGCTGGAATTTAACGGCATTAACGCTATTAAATAATGCTGATAAGTCCAATGAAATAATTAACGAATCTATTAAAAAAGCAGTAGACGGTATTCATGCAAAATATCAAAAAGATGGTTTTGTTAATAATACGAACTCAATGGCAAGTATTATTATGGGACTAGCTTCAGCTGGAGAGGATTTAACAACGGACAAATGGAGCTATGAAAAAGACGGTAAAAAAGTTAACATTCTTGAAAAAATGATTGATGATTACCAATTAGAAGACGGATCATTTAAATGGATGATCAAAGATACTAAAACTAACTTAATGGCGACTGAACAAGTAATCATTGCGTTAGCAGACGCATTGAATGGAAAATCAACATTTGCAAGATTAGCAGATGGGGAAATACCAAATACTAATCCACCAGTGGAAAATCCAGATACTGAAGGCCCAACAGAACTTACAGTGGGTACAATTTCAAACAAAACTACTTCTGTAACAGGAACAACAGAAGCAAATGCAACAGTCTCAATATACAATGGAACTAAACTTCTAACATCAACAAAAGCTAGTAGTAAAGGAACTTACACGTTAAAGATTCCTGCACAAAAAGCGAATGTGAAATTAGTAGTAAAGACGACAGATGTAACCGGCAATGCTGGTGTAACAAAAACAATTACTGTATTAGATAAAATCGGCCCAACAAAACTTACAATAGGAACAATTTCAAACAAAACAACTACTGTAAAAGGAACTACAGAAGCTAAAGCAACAGTTTCTATTTATAAAGGCTCAAAACTACTTACATCAACAAAAGCGAGTAGCAAAGGTAACTATAAGCTGAAGATTACAAAACAAAAAGAGAACGTAAAATTAGTTGTAAAAACGAAAGATACAGTAGGTAATAAAGGCGTATCAAAAACAATTATTGTAAAAGATAAAATTGCACCGAAAAAACCAACAGTATCTAAAATCACTTCGAAAACTACAAAAGTAAAAGGTAAAACTGAAGCAAAAGCAACAATTACAATATACAATAGTAAACACAAAAAAATTGGCTCAGCTAAAGCATCCAGCAAAGGTAATTTTAGTGTGAAAATCAAAAAACAAAAAGCAAATTCTAAGCTATCAATTTACGCGAAGGATCCAGCAGGAAATAAAAGTAGCAAACTTAGCGTGAAAGTGAAGTAATGGTCATATGAAAAAGGGCAGTCCAAAAAGTCGGTAAAAACCGGCCTTTGAGGGCTACTCTTTTTCTTTTTATTTGGATCTGTCTAATTTGATTATTGTTTTGATCAAATGATAAACAAAACTTAAATCACCTAAATTGGAAGGGTTTTGGAGATATTTACAGATAATTCACGTAGTGCAAAACCTTCAAGGAGTTGATTATTTAATTACTATTTTAGAAAACATAAAAGATTTAGCTTTTTTATTACTATTCATTTCGAGCGCTATTTATTGTAAGCAGCTTAAATTAACTAAGTGGAAAAGAAAACTTTCTAAAGGCGAGATGACAATGTATCTTATTACTTCAATTGCACTACCTGTTTACGCAGCTATTTATATGCTTCTCCTTCTGGGAACATAAATATGCTGTATTGTAATATATTATATTAGGCAATTACATAAATCAGAGGTTGAATACAAGTGTAATATACTGTTTACGCTTAATTCTAAGTGTAAGTGATATGATAAAATAATAATAGAAATATAGTGAAAGAGTGATTCAATGCAGGTCAATGTGAAGGATACAAGTTTAGTGCTTGAAGGCGGGACATTCCGTACATTATTTACGTCAGGCGTACTCGATGCTTTTTTAGATGAAGAGATAATGATGCCACATGTTGTCGGTATTTCAGCAGGGGCTATTAATGCCTGTTCATATGTGTCGGAGCAAAAAGAGCGTTCACTTCGCGTTCTTGTTAATTATCGTCATGACAAACGCTATATAGGCATTCGGAATTTTTGGCGAGAAAGAAGTTTATTTGGATTAGACTTTGCTTACAATATAATTCCAAATGAGCTAGATAAATTTGACTGGGATAGATTCCAACAATTCGAGGGAACAGTAAAATTTGGTGTTACAAATGCGTATACAGGGGCAATAGAGTATATGGACGCACTTGATATGGATAAGGAATGTACGTTATTGCGCGCTACGTGTGCAATTCCAGTATTGTTCCCAGAGATTAAGATAAATGGTACTCCATACTATGATGGGGGATTAGCAGATCCAATTCCTATTCAGTATTTAGTAGACGAAGGTTTTGAAAAGCATGTACTAGTGTTAACCCGACCAAAAGGCTATCGAAAAGTAATAGATCGCCAAAGTAAATTAGTTATGAAGCTCCTTCGTAGACGATATCCCAATTTAGTGAAAAGCATGGAACAACGTGTGGAGCATTACAATACCTCGCTCGATTATTGCGAACGCTTGGAAAAAGAGGGAAGAGCCTTTATTTTTAGGCCAGATGAACCGTTAAATAGCTTTGAAAAAGATTTAACCCAAATGCGAGCAAATTATGATATGGGCTATAAGATAGCCGCAAAACAAATGGATGAATTAAAGGCTTTTTTAAATATATAAAGCTGCAAAAACAGATTCTCAGGCGCGAGAGTCTGTTTTTGATTTATTAGAAAGAAGTATTAAGAGCCTAAAGTATAGTTGACTGGGCGTATAAATCATCAAGTATGAGTATATGAAGTATTGGAAAAAACATAAAACATTTGGAGTAATTTGTATTTATTCTACTTTTTTTCTTCCGTCAATACAAACTTGATTCCAGCCATTTCTACCCCATTAATAACAATGGCTATTCGATGTTCTCCTGGATAGTGTTTTCTAGTAGACAACTGTTTAAAAGAATGACTTCTAGCATAAGTATATTCTCCAGGTAGATACGTATTTTCTGTTATCTTAAAGAGCTTTCTACGTGTTATACCATTTGCTTTCATAAAATCAATGCCATACTCGATCCGAAGTTTTGCTGCATCTGTAGTGGGGTTTTTAAAAGTGAACTTAAATGTGAACGATTCACCAATAGCTAGTTGATCTGTTGAAAGTTTCAATTCTTCTAATTCAACAATAGGATTGTTATGGAAGCCGAATAATGCAAGTGTAGTCGGATCTGCTTGTCTAAGCAGGGTTCTACAAGCATGTTTGATAATCCAATCTGTTTTAGGGTTATGACCCATCCAATTCTTACCTAAAGACTTCACTAGTTCAGGATGATCCTTTGTTATATCATTTAAATTATTTGCCACACTTTTACGGACATATTCACTTTCATCTGCCTTTAATAACTCTAAAATAGGAATAATTGGTGTAGGGTCTTTTTTAAACACCGTCAAAGCAGTACCCCATGGAAGGCGCGGTCGACACCCTTCACTCGCCAATCTACGCACATGCTCATTTTCATCTCTTGCCCATTCTTCTATAATGGACATCATTTTCTTCGGATCTTTTTCAATAAATGGGCGTACAGCAAATTCGGAGCTGGACGTAAGTGTAAAGAGTTTTAAAGCTTCAATAGAAGTCTCCCAATCTGATAAACCATAAGCCTCTATAAAATCAGGGAAAAATAAGTACTCAAAACCTTTGCAATCAGGAACAAGTTTACTTAATACAACGATGGCATCCGGATAAGAAGTAGGTAAGGTAGCTCTTAGTGTATAAGTAATATGTCGAGTTCGTTGTTTTAACTCACGTTGTTCCCATTCTTCATCAAATAATAGAGTCATGAACTGCTGTTCGTTAAATGCTGGATAGACGCTTGTTACCTTCTTACAAAATTGTTCAAAAAACGCTTTATTATAAACATCTTTTCGTAGTTCTGCCATAATTCTTTTTACTCCTTTAAAAAAGATAATACATTCTATAAAAAAATAAACTACTTATTCATTACTGAATTAGAAGTTTAAGTATACCTTACTTTGAAAAGTGGTATAAAGTAGTGGTTCCTTTAATAATAGATCACTCGTACTGCCTAATCTGATTTCGTCCATTTTCTTTTGCATTATATAAAGCGATATCAGCATTTTTGAAGATCTCGTGGAAAGAATTTATTTCGCCTTTGCTGTTTGTTGCCATGCCCATGCTGACTGTAATTGTTAGTAGAGTATCTTCTATAGGAATCTTCATTGCAGCCAATGAATGATTAAGAGTATTTGCAAATTCCATTACCTCAGTTGATGTTAGGTGACGGATTAAAATAACAAATTCATCACCACCAAAACGAGCTGCGAAGGTTGTTTCTAGATTGGACAATTCTTTGCAAGTATTTGCGACTAACTTGATGACATCATCGCCAATTAAATGGCCATATTGATCGTTAATTGATTTAAATTTATCGATATCAAATACTATACAAGTAACATTCGATTTTTCATTTGCTGCTTCTAGTAACCACTTTTTTGCTACATTTTCTAAATGATAACGATTATAAATATTCGTTAAGCCATCTAAGTTTGACCGTTCTTGAATAGCTGCCACACGATGTTGAATTTCTAGCTTAAGGGTTGTTTTATAAATAGCAGCTTGTTTAAGTTCTTGTAAAATATCAACGTATTCTTTGTAATAATAATAACCGTCTTTAAAGTGATTTAACCGTTCACAAAGCGCTATTAACAGCGAGATAATTCTAATTTTTTCGGCTAAATTCCCTGCTTTTGACGTTAGTTTTTTGCAAGTATTTGCTGCTTTGTAACTTACTTCGAATTGACCTTTCAAATAATACAACTCTCCGACATATTGATAATAAAGGATTTGCCACTTGATAGAGTTTGAATCATCCAAACAAGCAGATAATGTACTTAAATACTTGGTAGCATCATTTAGTAGATTAAGTTTTAACGAAGCCTCAACAAGGTTACATAATGCCTGGAACGTAAGCTGAGGAATATCGGCATGTTTTGATAATGCTAAATCCAACCCTTGCAAAGCATATTCATGTGCTTCGTCAAATTTTTGCTCCGCAATCGCTACCTTGCTTAAATTACAAAAACAATTGCTCATCATATCAGTAGCATAAAGTTTTTTAGCGAGGTCCATATTTAAAATTATTGTTTCTCTTGCTTTTTCCCAGTTTTCATTATATTCATAAAGAAAAAATAGAAAAAGATAAAGGTTCTCTTTTTCTTGATCACTTAGATCCTCTTTATTTTGTTGACAGTACTCATCGTATAAAAAGGTATAGTGGAATGCGTTTTTTAAATCAGCTAATGCATGGTATGAAATTGCAAGGTACATATAGCCATAACGAATACTAATCCTATCTTGTTGTAACATAGCTTTTTCAACTAGCTCATGCCCAAATATAATAGTCTCTTGGAGGTTTCCTGATAAATAAGTAGCGTGCGTTGTATTTTTTAATTCATCAATTGTTAACAGCATTTACACAGCCACCTTTATATTAATTCATTATAAAAATAGAACAAGGGCCAGGGGGGAAAGTACTTAAGAACTATTTTAACCTAGATGTTTACGAAATGTCAGCTAATACCGAAAAAATTGTAACAAATAGGAAAAGTTGATAAGTGAGTAATGATTGAATAGTTATCATGTTAATGGGAATATACTGTCAAATAGGAAGTTTTTACAATTGATATAGTTTTACATATATAAAGGAGTGCGTTTATATGGATAAACTAGCTGGTCAATCTTTTCATACGGTACAGCACAATATTGAAAAAATGAAGGAGCTTTTTCCGGAAATTTGTACAGAAAACAAAATAGATTTTGCAAAGCTTCAATTGATACTAGGTGAACAGTTAGAAACTGAAAAAGAACGGTTTGATTTTACATGGAATGGTAAAACAGCGGCGATACAATCAGCCCAAAAGCAAACGACAGGAACCTTAAGACCTGATATAGCAGGGAGTTTAGATTGGGAAACAACGAAAAACCTTTATATTGAGGGTGATAACTTAGAGGTATTGCGAGTACTTCAAAATAGTTATCATAATCGAGTAAAGCTTATCTATATTGATCCACCTTACAATACTGGAAATAATTTTGTTTATAAAGACAACTACCGTGACAAGATGAAAAACTATAAAGAACATACGAATGAAAGTTTAGAATTGAATGCAGTGACTAGCGGAAGAGTTCATACAGAATGGTTAAATATGATGTATCCTAGATTGAAAATCGCCCGTAACTTATTGTCAGATGAAGGGGTAATCTTTATCTCCATCGACGATAATGAAGTGGATAATTTAAAACGTATTTGCAATGAGATATTTGGGGAAGAGAATTTTGTCACGAACATCGTAGTCAAAATGTCTGAACCAACAGGTGTAAAAATGACGCATGTTAGAAGAAAAATTCCTAAATTAAAGGAATATGTACTTTGCTATAAAAAAAGAGATGCTACATTTGAAAAAATAAGAATCCCTAAAAGTACATGGGATAATGAATATAAAACAATTCTCACAAATATTAATAAAAAAGAAATAGAAGAATTAAAAGAGATTCGTGATAATGAAGATCGAACGATAGAGGACATTAAAAGAAGTGATGTCATTTTAGCAAACATTCAATTGGTCCCTGTTTTTGAATTTGCAAAAAGGAACAACATTGAAAAAAAAGATTTTGAAGGATTCTTGTTTTCTAATGCTTGGAGAATAATTAGAACCGTTTCAGTAGCGGCTAGTGTCAAAGCTATTGCTGATGAAAAGAGAAAAACAAATCAAAATCAAGCATTTGTTATGACCACGCCAAATAACAAGCTGTATTTTATTAATAATCACTATAATACAGCTGTGGATTCACCACGTATTAAAATACTTTTTGCTGATGATTATTTGACCATACATCCATGTGATTTCTGGGCAGATATTAAAACAACCGGTTTAGATAAAGAGGGATTTGTGGATTATCGAAATGGTAAAAAACCTTTAAAATTAGTAAAAAGATTATTAAGTATGGTCGCTTTAAAAGACGATGATATAGTGATGGATTTTTTCTCTGGATCAGGGACGTTTGGCGAAGCGACTGTTCGATACAATATTGAAAGTAATCTATCACTCCGTTATATACTTGTGCAAATTAATGAAAACCTTGAGCAAATACAAGAGAAATTATCAAATGAAGCTAAAAAAGATACAAAGAAACTAATTGATTATTTAAAAAGTGTTGGTAGAAAGCCGTTATTATCAGAACTTGGAAAAGAGCGTTTGGTATGTATGAAAAGGGAGGTACAACATTCCACACACCATGATTTAGGTTTTAAAAATTTCAAACTAGATACGACGAATTTAAAAATATGGGAAGAATACCTATCAAATGTAGAACAGATGCCTTTAAATTTAGCTCAACCTGTGAAACAGGGAAGAAGTAAAGAGGACGTATTATTTGAAATACTTCTCAAGCAAGGAATAGATATAGCACTACCAATTGAACGATTCATACTAGGGGGATGTACCGTTTTTTCAGTCAATGGAGGTACAGTATTCATCTGTCTTGAAGAGGACCTATCACTAGACCAAATTAATATCTTAGCAAGTAAAAAACCTAGTCGTATGATATTCTACGAAGATTGTTTTTATAATGAATCAATACGCAACAAGGCACAGCAAATATTAAAGCGAAATGGTGTAGAAGAAGTTCTATTAATATAGTTAGGTGTTAATCTGAAACCAACAATCCCCTTTATCCGTATAAATAGTAATTAAAAATTGAAAGCCGGGATAAATAATGGATAATCAATATGTAGTCAGTTGGGGTACTCTTATGCTCATAAATGCAGGTATTGCGCAGGGAAAGAATCGTTCAGGATTCAACTGGTTTCTACTATCTTTAATTTTAGGGCCGATAGCTACTCTTGCATTAGTTCTTGTTGATAAAAAATAAAAGAACAAATGAACAGAATAGTTAATGTAAATGAAGTTGAATCAGTAGATTGCTTGTTTAACATGTTGTAGATTTTTTTAAAAGTACATCACAATCGTAGTTGTGCTGTACTTTTTTGTATTCTAAAAAGCTATCAATGAATATAAAATTGGAAAATTAAAACTAATCTCTATGTTAAAATACAAAAAGTAATACTTGGAAAATAAATAATAGAATATAGGAGGATAAATAGGTGAGTGAACTAGTTATACAGCCTTTTGAAGAAAGTGATTTTACAGCTATCAGTAAATACTGTTTACCTGAAGAGCAAGCAATTTATACTTCGTTACCTATTAACGTAATTGCTGCTTCTAAGAAAGATCAATATAATCAGCCATTCGTTGTAATTTATGATGGGAATTTGATGGGCTGCTTTGCCCTATATACTAATAATAGGGGAAATATATATACAAATAATGAGAATAGTATTATTTTTAAATCGTTCTCCATTGATTCACGCTTCCAGAGAAATGGATTTGCTCTTACGGTGTTAAAATTATTGCCGAAAATAATAAAGCAACACTTCCCTGAAAAGAATGAGATTATTTTAACTGTTCATCATACGAATATTGCAGCAATTAATTTATACATAAAAGCTGGATTTAAATAACAAGAATTAAGGTTGGAGGGTGATTACGGAGAGGAAATAATATTTCTTTTTGATTTGGCTGTTGAAAATAGTAAGAAACCTTATGTCTAGAAAGTACTTATAGATTCAAATAATGAAAGCTTTAATAAAAAAGGATGGATAAAGGTTCTTTGCTTTATCTATCCTTTCATTACTCTTAGTTTAAATTACAATTTTACTTTGTGTATCAAAACAATAACATAAGTTTTTAACTTTTATTGATATTAATGATTTAAAACTTTTGATAAAAATGTCTTTGCACGTTCTGATTCAGGGGCAGTGAAAAACTTATCAGGTGAATTGACTTCAACAATTTTTCCTTCAGCCATAAAAACAATTTTGTCACATATTTCACGTGCAAATCCCATTTCATGCGTCACAACAATCATCGTCATCCCTTCCTTTGCAAGCTTCCGAATGGCATCCAATACTTCTTTAACCATTTCAGGGTCAAGTGCAGAAGTAGGCTCATCGAAGAGCATGATTTGTGGGTCCATCGCCAAAGCTCGTGCAATGGCCACACGTTGTTGCTGTCCACCTGAAAGATGAGAGGGATGGACGTGTATCTTGTCAGCTAAGCCAAGGGAACTAAGTAACTCAATACCCATTTTTTCTGCTTCAGCCTTCGTCATTCCTTTTACTTTAATAGGGGCTATTGTGACATTTTCAAGCGCAGTTAGAAAGGGGTATAAATTAAAGCTTTGAAATACGAAACCGATATTTGTACGTGCTTTATTGATATCCGTTTTTTTATCATGAATCGACGTCCCATCTACTATTATTGCCCCACTATCAATTTCTTCAAGAGCATTGATCACTCGGATGAGCGTGGATTTACCTGCCCCACTTGGTCCTATTAATGCTATAACATTTGATTTTTCTACCTCTAGATTTATATCTACTAAAACTTCATTGTTGCCAAAGCTTTTATTGACACTGTTAATGGAAATCATGCAATCAGCCCTTTCTTAATACTCGCTTTTTAACCAATGTTTTTCAAACTGTCGTATGATTAGTGATAATGTAAATGTCATTGCAAAATATAATAGTGCAACGAATGTCCATATTTCAATATAACGATAAGAGATAGCAGCTAGATTTGTCGCCTTTAAGGTTAAGTCTACAGCTGAAATGGTTGAAACAAGTGATGAGTCTTTAATTAGAATGATGAATTGCGATGCCATAGGAGGTAATGTTTTTCTAAAAGCTTGAGGCAATATGATTAAACGCATAGCTTGAAAATTGGACATACCGGATGAACGCGCAGCTTCCATTTGCCCTTTAGGAACAGATTGGATTCCCCCACGAACTATTTCAGCTATAAATGAACCAGAGAATATTGCGAGAGAAACAATTGATCCCCAAAAAGCACCAAGCTTTAAAAACTGACCTAGAACGAGATGAATCCAAATCAATATAACGAGCAGGGGAACACCACGCATAACTTCAACATACACCGAAGCGATAAATCGAATGATAGGGTTTTTCGATATTCGACCAACCCCAAAAAGAATTCCAATCGGTATAGCAAATAGCAATGATAATGCTGAAATCTCGAGCGTCAAATACATCCCTTTAAAAAAGATATCGAGATTATTTGTGATAACACTCCAATCAGGTTGATATCTCATAGTGCAGGAACTCCTCCATTAATATGATTTATATAAGGGCATTAAAATGATTGAAGATCTTATACATATAAACCATAAAATAAGATCTTCACAGTATTAGACTTAACCGGTCATTCTGCTTCTACTTTTGTATTAATATCACCGTACCAATCATCACTTTCAAACCAGTAAGAACGTGAAGCTAACTCCTGTGGTCCACCTAAATAACTATAAAGGAATGAATTTAACCATTGGACTGTTACTAAATCATTGTGAGCTACTGCAATCCCTAAATTTTCTGCAGAAATATTCTCATCTAAAATATGAGATTTTCCATTTTGCTTTTGCCAAATTCGAACTGAAGACTCGTCATAGATCACTGCATCTAACTGACCTGATAACATAGCTAAAGCCGCAGCTGGCATTTCTCTGTAATCTTTGAATTCTGCATTTTTAAAGTTTGCTTTTGCAAAAATTTGACCAGTTGTTCCAATAATAGTTGCAATTTTCTTTCCTTTTTGATCCAGTTCTTTCCAAGATTTTGTCGTCTTATCTGTATCAGGTAATAACATTACTTGTTTTGTTTGATAATACGGATTAGGGAAACTAACAGACAATGCTCGGGGACCAGTAATTGTCATACCTGAAACGATCATATCAATTTCACCAACTTGCAAGGCCGCTATTAATCCATCAAATGAATATTCTTTAAATTCTACCTTTACATCTAAGGCCTTTCCTATTGCTTTCGCGGTATCAATATCGTAGCCGACAAACTCCTCTTTCAAATTGACCATTTCAAAAGGTGCATACCCTGTAGCTGTACCAACAACCAATTTGCCAGCCTTCTTTACACGATCAATTGTTGATTCACCTGCATTACCAGCCTTATCACTGTCACCTCCACCACATGCTGTTAAAATCATACTCATCAACAATAGCAATACTAGTAAACTCTTTTTCACCCTTTCTCCTCCTTTCAATTAAATAGCTATAACTAGTAAATCTTTAAACTTAATATATGGAGAGTAAGGTAGTAGATATACCAATATAAATAGTGAATTTAATAGTTGATTGAAAATTCTGTTTATTAAAGGTTTGAAAAAATGATTAAGTTGGATATTTTCGGGTACTTAGTTTTATATAATGGTTTGTATGGAAATAATAGGTTTTTGATCTGAATAGGAGGAGGGTCCGAAAATGAAGCGATATAGATATATACTTGCTATTGTGATCTTAATCAGTAGTGTGAGTTTCATTAACCAGCCGAAGATAGAAGCAAAAACGAGTTTAACGACACAATATGTACAAGCAGATGTATTAAACATTCGTATGGAAGCTACAACGAATTCAAAAAAGTTGGGTCAATTAAAGAAAAATGAGAAAGTGAATGTGATTAGCACATCAAATGGTTGGTCAAAAATTCAATATAAAAAAGGAACAGCTTATGTTTCTACCACCTATCTAAACTCAAATAAAGCTGTGCAAAAAGTGACGGGGAATTTGCTACCTAAAATAGGAAAGTATACTTACAAAAATTACGAAGAAGACGTTTATTATGGAAATAGTACCGAATCTTATGTAAAAGTAAAAGGAGGTGTTAAAGCAAAGTCTAAAAATGGATTGGAAACGTCGTATTTGGAAAATAGCAAGTACTTCACTTATTTATCCCCAACAGGGCATACAAGTTTTCGACTGAACTACCCATTAACAAAGGGGAATAAATGGAGAAATGAGCAAGATGAGGTGCAAATCCAAGATGTAAATCTGTCAGTTAAAACTGCAGCGGGCTCTTTTAATGAAGTTGTTAAAGTTCGAATAGATCACAATATCTATGATACGTATTCCCATTTTTACATTGCTCCAGGGAAAGGTATTGTCATGTGGAAACTAAACGGTAAGAAAAAATTCCAATTGGCGAAGTATACAAAGTGAAGAATGTACAAAAAAGCTCAAGCCATGTAAACATGGCTTGAGCTTTTAATCTATTATCTGAGCTTGAAAAAGCGTACAACAAAGAAAATGATTGTACCAAATAGGATGGCAAGGAAAAGTGGCATCTCATAGACTCCAAGTAAACTTTCACCACCACGAGCTACATGCACATCATTCCAAATATTAAAGGCGAAAAACAACAGAATTTCATTTTTTACAAAATTTAATAGTAACATGGAATTCTTATAAAGCCTTTCTGTATTTTCAGCTGTTAATGTACTATAGTTATGCAAATGTGGTTTTTGCTCCAGTACATGACAGAACACCCATAATACTATTCCTATAATTGGTGGAAAAAAGAACATCCATCTCGGGCCCCAGTCATCTGGTACACCCAATGCATTATAATGTGTTGGAACTTCAGAAGGCAGACTAGACCACTGTGTAATTCCATAAATAATTGCTACTACAAATACCCCGATTGCTAAAATATCAAATGTCGTTCTCACAGCAGAACGGGGAATAACTAACTTAGGTTGATTGAACATGTGATAACCCCCTTTATTTGTTTACGAGCGAAGAAAGAGAAGGTTTCATAATGATTACTAAAATACGCCATTTTTAACATTAATAATTATTGTTGCAAGTATATTTATGGTATAAATATTAAAAGGTTACTACAGAACAATTAGGAGGCATCTTGATGAATCCCCAAATAACAAGTAGGCAACGCAGAGTTTTATGTTCACAGAAGAAAGTAAAAGCTGATTTTATATTACGCAATGCTCAGGTAGCCGATGTATTCAACTTGCAATGGAGAATGGCTGATATTGTTGTCTCAGAAGGATATATTGTGGCTATTGATCCAGATGGTCAATTTGAAGCGGAGCATGAAGAAGATGCGCAAGGGAGATTTGTTATTCCCGGCCTTATTGACGGTCATATCCATATTGAATCATCGATGTTAACGCCATCTGAATTTAGCCGTATTTTACTACCACATGGTATTACAACGGTGATTACAGATCCACATGAAATTGCAAACGTCTCTGGGATAAATGGAATTCAATTTATGCTAGATAATTCTGAAAATACTGCGATGGATATTCATGTAATGCTACCATCGAGTGTCCCATCAACGTCATTCGAAAATGCTGGAGCGGTGTTAGAAGCTAAGGATTTAGCGCGATTCTTGACTCATCCAGATGTACTTGGGTTAGCTGAAGTAATGGATTTTCCAGCTGTACTAGAAGGTAATGAAAAAATGCTTGCGAAAATTGAACAAACTGAATCTACTAGGAGAATTATTGATGGCCATGGTGCAGGACTATCCCCTCAGCAAATACGAGGGTATCGTGCTGCAGGGATTCAAACAGATCATGAATGTGTAACGGCAGATGAAGCTAGAAGTCGTGTAAAGCAAGGTATGTATGTACTCATTCGTGAAGGTTCGGCAGCTAAAAACCTTCGTGCGCTACTACCGGCAGTAACATCGACAAATGCACATCGCTTTCTATTTTGTACAGATGATAAACATCTAGACGAACTCATGCAAGAAGGTAGTATAAATTATCACATAGCACTTGCAATTGAAGAGGGAATGGAGCCGTTACAAGCAATACAATTAGCCACACTTAATGCAGCCAATTGTTATCAATTACTACATAAGGGTGCGCTAGCAGAAGGATTTATTGCAGACTTCGTACTACTGGAAGATCTCAATCATTGTAAGCCAAAAACTGTATGGAAAAATGGTGTAAAGGTTGCCGAACATGGTCAAATACTACAGAATAAGCAAAAAGAATGTTATGTTCCAACTGCAATTCTGCAATCTGTAAATATTCCTTCGCTAACAGCATCAGATTTGGCGATTTCTTTTACAAAAGGATCAAAAGCGAATGTTATTGAGATTCAACCGAATCAAATTATGACAACGAGGGGGGTAGCAGAGGTTACTGTTGAAGATGGCGTTTTCATACCCTCAGTAGAAAATGATCTGTTGAAATTGGCAGTTATTGAACGACATCATCATCTTGGGAATATCGGTCTTGGTATCACACATGGTTTTGGACTTCAAAAGGGAGCTGTTGCGACAACTGTTGCTCACGATTCCCACAATGCACTTGTGTTAGGAACAAACGATGAGGACATGTTACTTGCTGCTGAAGCATTGCAGAATATGCAAGGGGGCTATGTGGTTGTAGCAGACGGACAAATATTAAGCGCTCTCCCTTTGCCAGTTGCAGGGCTAATGACAAATCAACCAGCTCCAATTGCAAAACAACAACTATCTGAATTGCATGAAGCATTATTACAGCTCAACCCAAATTTAGACTTCCATCTATTTCTGACACTATCGTTCACTAGCTTGCCTGTTATCCCCGATATTAAACTAACAGATACCGGATTATTTGATGTTGTGAATTTCAAGCACATCGCTGTTGAAGTAGAGTAGACTATCAAAAAAAAAACTTTAAACAATTTGTTCGCATGATCTTCAGACTGTAGACAAACTCGAAGAAATTTGGGTTTATCTACAGCTTTTTTAATTTTAAATATATAAATAGACAAGACAGTTGATTTCCACTATGATGGACGCCAAGTCGCTTCGGCGCTACTCTCCTGCAGGGTCTTGGACTGTCCAACTTTTCCCGCAGGAGTAGCCACCTCCGCTCCAATCAACTACACAAGTAATAAAAACAAATCTTTTGTGATGATGGAAAATGATGACGAGAAAAAAACTTTATATTCGTTCTTAGGTCGCACGAGTATAGACCCTGTTGTCCTTATAAAAATGATATTTATTCAATATGTATCTGGCATCTGTTCAATGTGTCAAACGGTTTGGGTTTGAAAATATTGTAAGATACTTATTGCGATGATAGAATGAATAATTAAATATACTGGGGGCTGTTGCCAATAATAAATACCTATTTGTAATTTTGCTTTTGAGTCCATATAAGTGACGTGAAAATTATGATAGGAGTGGAAGAATGGTAGAATTAAATACTGAAAAACTAAAACTAATCCCATTAAATTCAGAAAACTTGAAATTACTAATTAATAATCAACAAGAAATGGAAAGAAGTTTGTCTTTAAATGAATCAGAGGAATTGCTTTCTGAAGAACTTAAAAAAGCTATGAAATTTAGGCTATCAAAAGTAATGGAAGATCAGCAAAATTATTTATGGTCTACCAATTGGCTACTTGTATCGAGAGATAAAAACTGTACAGTTGGTGGCATCATGTTAAAAGGTCGCCCAAATGAAGAAGGTGAAGTAATAATTGGTTATTACACTCTTTCTCAATTTCAGGGAAAAGGCTATATGACTGAAGCCGTAAATAATTTTAAAAGTTGGTTGTTAAATCAGCCTGAGGTTAGGTTTGTTATAGCAGATACTGATAAAACCAATATTGCATCGCACAGGGTGTTAGAAAAATCAGGAGCAGAAATCTATAAGGAAACGGAAGACCTCTACTTCTGGAGATTTTTTTGAAATATATTGCAACATCAAAATGCTAATAGCCAGCATATTAATGTTGGCTATTTTATATCTGGAAAATAACTTATATCACGTTCATCAGATTAGATTTGCTCAGTAGTACTTATTCCAAACTCTATTTCAATTTTTCAATAAAGAGTTCTTCGTGTATAAGTTGAATCGAGTGTCCTGTAGCAATTAGTTGTTCAGCTTTCAGAAATTTACTACTTTTATGGCCGGACTCAGAGCGCTCTATACTATTGCGACTAATGACTAAATAATCGGTCTGTTTAGATACTACATTGCTAAATATACCTCCTGCTTGCCGTAATTTTTGCGCAGCAGAGGAACGAGTCATACCTTGTAAGCCACCAGTGAAGACAACCGTTTTTCCTTTGAAAAAAGGCGCATTCATAGTAGAAGTTACATTTTGACTATTCTCGAAAGTAACATCAAATAATCTATTTATCTGTTGAATATTTTTCATCTTACTAATTGTAAGTACAATGCTAGCGATTAAGTCAGCATTCTCCATAGAAAATGGGATTGATAAATTAGATGCAACAGAGGTTAATTTATAATTTAATAGTTTTGGGAATGCTTTTTGAACTAATTCGAATGAGCATCCGTATCGGCAATAAGGGGGAAGTTGTTGAATACTCTCGCATGATTCTTGAATGACATTTTCATCATATTTGACATAATGCGCAATAACAAATTGATTGTTTAGCCAAAGACATAATGTTGGATAGAATTCTTTAAAGGTCGGCGCATGTTGTACCATTTTTGCTGTTAAGCCATGTTGATGTGTATGATATTCATCAAATGGTTGTTCTGGATTGATATATGTATATAGGGTGTCTTGGATTTCTCCATTCACCACTTTTACTAATCCGATCGAACAAATACTATCTCGCCATTGGTTGGCTGTTTCAATATCAATGGCTACAAAATCCATCTGTGGTCCTCCTAAGTTGAAAAAATATAAATCTATTATAACAATTGATTTTGAAAAAACAGCAATAGTACAGAAAAAAATGGGTTGATCTTTCTCTCTCAATTGCTATGAAAATGAAATCCCGCCAAATGATATAATGGCGGGAAATTCTTATGAATTAGTTAACTTGTGTTCACTACGAATTTTTTTAAGTAATGCGTGGCAACCGTCAGTAACAAGGTCATACGTATCCTGGAAGTCTCCAGTAAAATATGGATCAGGGACATCTTTTTTATGTTCCGTTAAATCGAGTAGACGTATGATTTTCGGATGATTAGGTTGACCCGTCATTTCGTAAATATTCATGATATTACTATTATCCATACCTACTATATATTCAAATTGCTCGAAATCTTCTTTTTTCAGTTGACGACCACACATACCAGCAGAAGAAATATTATTTATCTCTAAAATAGCAAGCGTACCTTCATGGGGAGGTTCTCCAATATGCCATGATCCAGTCGCCGCAGAATCAACTGTCACTTTGTCATCTAACTTTTCTTTCTTTAATAAGTCTCGGAATAATGCTTCGGCCATCGGTGAGCGACAAATGTTCCCGAGGCAGACAAATAAAACGTTAATCATAATTATATCTCCTATACGAAAGAATATTTTTGTAGCTTGGATAGCTAATGTGCTTATATATTCAATTTTATTACGATTAAAGATTGAAGACAAGTTTATAGTTTATTTATGGTTAAACAGGTGATAATTTTTCTTGGATTATATATAGTTCAATAGTACTATTTTTATGGTGTGCCAAGGGGGTGTTTTATGGTATCATAATAACGTTGATTAAAAAGTTAAAAAAGCCAAATGAAAATGTAGTAAAGCCATTCAAAAAGCGTACCGTAATGAATATATAATATTGCTTAGTCCTAGAAGAACTAATATTTAATATGCAGAATATTTTCACCGAATAAACATCTAAATTAGCTAAAATACAATGCTGATTCATTCGTTTTTTAGAAGTTATTATAAAAGGGGTAGGAATTATGCTTCAATCGATTTTATCGAATCTATCGATTATTTTATTAACGCATTTAATCATCCAATCACTAAAAAATTACAAAAAACGCTTACCAAATAAGCTATATATTTTATTACTCGTGATAACATTTTCAACGTCAGTTATCTCAATGTTTTATTTACCAATCGAATTTGAAGGATATCGAGTAGATTTAAGAATGATTCCGTTAATTTTTTTAGCTTATTTTGGTAATTGGAGATTGACACTTCCCGTCTTATTGATTGTATCCGTTTGGCGTGGTTTGTTAGGGGGAGTGGGAACTACACCTGGTATCTTATTTGGTATGATTTGTCCTACCTTATTAACATTAGCTGTCTATAAAAACAACAAATTTTCTAATAGTTATTTAGATAAAATTGTCCTTCTTACGGCATGTTGGTTCATCTCAGATATTCCTATTGTTTTTATTGTCCCAAACGGCCTAACGATATTTAAAAGTATATTTATTTTACGATATACCTCATTAATAGGAGCAGCATCTGTTTTGTATTATTTTGTTTTGATGGAACGAAAACAATGTAATTTGAATAATCAACTAGAATTTATAGCTTGGCATGACTCATTAACGAAGTTGTTGAATCGAAATAAGTTCTTTGAAATAGTAGAGGAAAATAGAAAAGCAACAAATGAAAATCACTATTTAGCGATGGTTGATCTTGATTATTTTAAGAATTTAAATGATACATATGGCCATGTAGCAGGTGATCAAATTTTAAGTGAAATTGGAAGCATATTTAAAAATTATGAAAATGATTATGTAAAGGTTGGGAGATATGGTGGCGAGGAATTTATCATATACCAAGGACATACTAATTTTGAGCAAGCTGTTCGGTACATTGATGCAATTCAACAAGAAATACGAACTACCCCATTTTATATTGATGAGAATTTAACAACTTATGTAACAGTCTCCATTGGTATTGCCGAATTGAAGAAAGATATAACTTTACAAGAAGCGGTGAAACGAGCAGATCAAAACTTGTATATCGCAAAGCAAAAAGGGAGAGATCAAATCGAAGCATCAGAAGTTCATACTAAGCGAATTTCGACGACTGTAGGTGCGGAATAGATATTTATTGAGAGGGGAAACTAAAATGATGGTCAATTTAAGAACATCACATATTCAACATGGGGATAAAATAATAGAAAGAAAAATACGGTATGACTCCACAGTTATAGAATATAGTTGTATCGTGTTAAAAGCACAAAACCAAAAAGTCGTACTTTTTCATGAAATAATGGATTCCTTTACGATGGTAGCAAGTCAAACAAAGTAAACCATTTCTAAAGGTAGTTATACAATTGCGTATTACTGGAAAGATCGTCCATATAATTTATATCTCTGGAGAGATAATAAAGGGAATTATATAGGTTCCTATTTTAATATCGTAAAAAATACATATATGATTGATAATTTGGTATCGTTTGAGGACTTGATTATTGATATTTTGGTACTTCCGAATGGAGACTACTTTATTTTAGATGAAGATGAGTTACCTGAGCCGCTAGATCAATTTGAGGATGGATCTGTTCAACAAACTCTAAACTCATTAACGGAGTCCCTTGATATTCTCCTTTCTCAAATTATTTCAGAAACTGAGAATCACTATAAACATGAAGAACTCCTTCCTTGGTTGAACAACATATGATATTTATAGCTGATTATTTTTAAGATTTGAGCTCCACAAATGGTGCTTTATTTGATTAGGAAACGCAAAAATGGTCAAGGTGTAATAATCTAATTTAAATAATAAGGAGTTCTTGTATTAATTTGATTAAATTTTGTTTCAAAGCTACTATTGCTTAGGGGATATGATGGTATATTTACGTCTTTTTCATCATAAATATAAATTAATTATATTTGCCTACAATTGATTTACTATTCAGAAAATAAGTGATAAAATATAGTAACATTAAAAACTAAAATTATCCGCTAGCCTTATTGAAATCATTTTAGAAGGTAAAAATTCTGAATATGAAGTCATGTACAAGCAAGCGGAATTTTTTTATTTTCTTGAAGCCAGCGAATGAATCTATACAAATTCGAGCTAGTGAAAGGAATGATCCAGATGGAATTAATGAAAAAGGATATTGGTAAATGGGTGATTTCTCAAAATCTTGATGGTTATATTTTATCTATTGATGTAGAGGGAAAAGCAGCAGTTGTTAAATTTTTTGATGGTGTTCAGCAAAAAGATCGCATTGTTCAATTCGAAAATTTAATACTAAATGACGAAGACAAATTGCAACTTCATGATTTACTAGCGCTTCAAGAATTAGCGTTAGATACTAATGACAAAAAGTGGTTCGATGAATTAAGTAGCCAAATAGCGAAATATAAAGTAGAGTTTTAGATGAATTGCTTAAGCGAAAGATATTTAATAATGAAGATTAGTATACTAGAAAACATCTGCCTAAAAGTAAACAAATATTATCTAATAAAGAAGCAGGGCTGCAATCTATTGAACTGACCCAAGAAAGTTAGACATATTTATTTAAGCAGCTTCTAAGACCTGAGTTCGGTATTCCACCGGGCTTAGGTCTTTTAATTTTTC
>NZ_JBNNUK010000010.1:0-154191 GCF_050279675.1 Viridibacillus sp. NPDC093762
TGGCGACATACGGAGCTGACGAATACTAATAGATCGAGGACTTAACCAAATTTTACTTAACAAACTTCAATGTAATTTATCCAGTTTTGAGAGAATAATAAAAACTTTTCTAAAATAGCAAAAAACACTTGCTAAATTTTAAAAAAGATGATATAATTATTCTTGTCCTTAGGTAATACAATAGTCTAGTGACGATGGCAAAGAGGTCACACCTGTTCCCATGTCGAACACAGAAGTTAAGCTCTTTAGCGCCGATGGTAGTTGGGGGTTTCCCCCTGTGAGAGTAGGACGTTGCTAGGCGATCATATTATTCCGAAGTAGCTCAGTGGTAGAGCATCCGGCTGTTAACCGGACGGTCGTAGGTTCGAGTCCTACCTTCGGAGCCATTTTTGGAGAGCTGTCCGAGTGGCCGAAGGAGCACGATTGGAAATCGTGTAGGCGAGTAACCTTGTCTCAAGGGTTCAAATCCCTTGCTCTCCGCCATACACATTTTAATTTATTATATGGCCCCTTGGTCAAGCGGTTAAGACACCGCCCTTTCACGGCGGTAACACGGGTTCGAATCCCGTAGGGGTCACCATTTATAACATATCCGGAGGATTAGCTCAGCTGGGAGAGCACCTGCCTTACAAGCAGGGGGTCGGCGGTTCGATCCCGTCATCCTCCACCATTTAAATTAATAATACCATTATCGCGGGGTGGAGCAGTTCGGTAGCTCGTCGGGCTCATAACCCGAAGGTCACAGGTTCAAATCCTGTCCCCGCAACCAAATGGTCCGGTAGTTCAGTTGGTTAGAATGCCTGCCTGTCACGCAGGAGGTCGCGGGTTCGAGTCCCGTCCGGACCGCCATTTTTTTAAAAAGAATATTAAATTATTATGGGTCAGTAGCTCAGTTGGTAGAGCATTAGATTGAAGCTCTAAGTGTCGGCGGTTCGATTCCGTCCTGACCCACCATAATAATGCCGGTGTAGCTCAGTTGGTAGAGCAACTGACTTGTAATCAGTAGGTCGAGGGTTCGACTCCTTTCGCCGGCACCATGTTTTTCTGGAGGGGTAGCGAAGAGGCTAAACGCGGCGGACTGTAAATCCGCTCCTTCGGGTTCGGCGGTTCGAATCCGTCCCCCTCCACCATTTTTTTATTTTAGGGGCATAGTTTAACGGTAGAATAGAGGTCTCCAAAACCTTTGATGTGGGTTCGATTCCTACTGCCCCTGCCAATTTAAATTATATAATGGCGGTTGTGGCGAAGTGGTTAACGCACCTGATTGTGGTTCAGGCATTCGTGGGTTCGATTCCCATCAGTCGCCCCATTTAATTTTTGACAATAAAACAATTCAGATATAATAATATTATGGCGGTTGTGGCGAAGTGGTTAACGCACCTGATTGTGGTTCAGGCATTCGTGGGTTCGATTCCCATCAGTCGCCCCATATTATTGGGGTATAGCCAAGCGGTAAGGCAACGGATTTTGATTCCGTCATGCCCTGGTTCGAATCCAGGTACCCCAGTTAAATTTGCGGAAGTAGTTCAGTGGTAGAACACCACCTTGCCAAGGTGGGGGTCGCGAGTTCGAACCTCGTCTTCCGCTCCATTTTTTATTTACGGCGGCATAGCCAAGTGGTAAGGCACAGGTCTGCAACACCTCTACCACCGGTTCAAATCCGGTTGCCGCCTCCAATTATTTTAAAAATAACTAAAAATGATCTATAATCATATTATGCCGGTGTGGCGGAATTGGCAGACGCGCACGACTCAAAATCGTGTTCTTTCGAGAGTGTCGGTTCGACCCCGACCACCGGTATCCTAAATATAAATTTTCTAAAGAGTTCTCATTACGAGAGCTCTTTTTTGTTGTCTAAATTTCTTTCTGTGAATAGCGAAGTGAAATTAATCATCAGCAATGACTTTTTGTAATTTAACAAAGTTCATAATTGAAGGAATAACAATAGTGGCATTTAAGTACAAGATACTCTATAGGCACAGTCATTCAATGTTAGCTATAAGGTGCTGGTTTTCTAAATAAGATATTGCAAAATTGGAGGTGGAATTATCTATAATGGAGATTGATTAGGAGTTTGAGTAGGTTACTACAATATTTTATGAACTTAATGAAGAGGGGGAAAGGACTAAAAAAAGGAGGGAAATTTCTCTCCTCTTTTTTATTATTAGCAGTTATAGAAACAAGATCAAGATTTATTGACTTTTATTCCGAAGAAACACATAAAAATTTAACAGGTTTATTTGCGAGATTCAACCAATAATGCGGACTACTAGAGTCGATGATAATGGAGTCATGTTCTTTTAAATGATATTCTTCATCATTAATTTGTACGGTCAGCTTACCATCTAAAACATACAGAAATTCTTTTCCGTGATGAGTAAATTGATTCCCCTTGTTTTCTCCAGGATTAAGAATTATTAGAAGTGGGTTAAAGCCAAGGCCTGTATGATTGCCGGACAGGTCCTTGTAAACGAATTGGTTGACAGTCAAATCCGCACTGTTATTAATTCCCCGAATGACAGTAGGCTGATTTTGTTCTGTTTCTGTGTTGAAAAAGTAACTAGGATTTACTTGAAGTACTTCGGATATTTTCTTGAGCGATTCCAGTGTTAGAGATGATTTCATACGCTCAACTTGTGATAGAAAACTGATGGATAGATTAGTCTTATCTGCAATTTCCTTAAGGGTTAATTTTCTTTCTTTTCGTAGGCTTTTAATTTTATCTCCAATTGTTTTGTCCATAACAATACCTCATCTCAATTTATGTAATGCATACAACATTATATATTTAAAAAATAAAGTTGACAGAATATTAACTCTAATCTAATATTAGGTTATTATAATTTAAGTAATACTTCAATAATGTTGAACTTACACTTAAATTATAAAACATATGTTAATAAATAACTAGAGACTCTTTTTATAAGTAATTTTGAAACAGTATATTAAAAATTGGATTGGAGAGATTTAAATGATTATTAAAAAAGTATATACAACAGTTGATGTACATGTTGCAGGCGAACCATTACGAATAATAACGGACGGGCTACCCGAGATAAAAGGTGATACGCAATTGGAAAGACGTGCTTATTGCATGGAACATCTTGATTATATAAGAGAAGTACTGATGCTTGAACCGAGGGGGCATCATGGTATGTATGGATGTATTATTACGCCCCCTGCAAGCCCTCATGCAGATTTTGGAGTACTGTTTATGCACAATGAAGGTTGGAGTACGATGTGTGGACATGGAATTGTTGGTGTGATCACGATGGGGATAGAAACAGGTCGTTTCATCGTGACAGAAGAAAATCAGAAATTTATCATCGATAGTCCTGCAGGTGAAATAGTAGCTTATGCAAAATGCAATGGTTCTATTGTGGAAGCGGTTTCTTTTGAAAATGTTCCGTCATTTGTATTGGAAAAAGATATGCCTGTAAGTATTGATGGTTATGAATTCAATGTTGATATCTCATTTGGAGGTGCTTTCTACGCAGTTGTTAAAAGCAAAGAGATGAGCTTGAAAGTAAATACTAAAGATTTACCTGCAATTCAAAAATGGGGAACAAAAATCAAACGATACATCGAAGATAAAATAGATGTAGTTCATCCACTTGAAAGTGGTCTTCGTGGCATTTATGGTGTTATTTTCTCAGATGATCCAGTAGGAGAGAATGCAGATTTGCGCAATGTTACAATTTTTGCAGATGAACAAATCGACCGCTCACCTTGTGGTACAGGTACGTGCGCAAGACTAGCAAGCCTTTATGCACATGGTGAATTAGAAGACCAGGGAAGCTTTGTTCACGAAAGTATCACAGATGGCCAATTCATTGGAGAGATTTTATCGATTAGCAATGTAGTGGGGTATCAAGCGGTCATTCCAAAAGTTACAGGAGAAGCTTTCTTAACAGGTTTCCACCAATTTTTAGTTGATCCACGCGACACTTTACCAAGAGGATTTTTACTGGAAGAGATTTGATAGTTTCGAGCTTTAGAGAAAGAATGGACGGTGTAAGATGTTAAAGTGGTGGAAAAAGAAGAATTTTTTTATCCAAGTCGCAATTGGTGCAGTGATTGGAATAATTATTGGTTTGGTTTTTGGACAGCAAACAGGTTATCTTAAACCAATCGGTCATATATTCATCAGATTCCTTCAAACGTTAATTGTACCGTTGACTTTCTTTGTTCTAATTGATGGTATTACAAATTTACCAGGAATGAAATCATTAAAATCGATTGAGGTTCTGCAAGGGGTGCAGATATTGTCATGATGGCAATATTAATGTCCACATTAGGATTACCACTTGAAATAGTAGCAATTTATGCTGCTGTATAACCACTTATTGATACTGGAAACACAGTAAATAATATCGCTGGTGATTTAACGGGAACCGCAATTGTGCACACGCATTTTGGCGATGAAATAGAATCTCTTGAAGAAGCTAAGGAAGCTTCCTTGCCAGAATCAAAAATGGTGGTTCAATAATCTCATAGAGTAACTTGTGTTTGGTGGGAATTTCAGTACTGGAGGAAAAGATATGTTGATTTTAAGTGCACGTGAACAAAAGAATTTGATGGATATGAATGAGGTAATGGACTGTGTTGCGCAAGCATTAAATGAATTTTCCGCATCGAGAACTGAAACACCAATTCGGTTGTCACTTCCTTTTGGCCTATCAAATACAGGACTTGTCATGCCTTCCGTTGCAAAAGAGTTGCAAACAATGGGGGTGAAGTATGTAACGGTTGTTCCCGATAATAAGAAAACTGGCAAAACTATTCAGGGTGTCGTTTTATTGTCTGATATTGAAACTGGTGAACCGTTAGCTTTGCTTGAAGGCTCTTTTTTAACTCTTATTCGAACAGGTGCATTATCGGGTGTTGCGACAAAGTACTTTGCACGTGAAAATGCGAAAGTACTAGGTGTTATTGGAACTGGTGAACAGGCAAAAGGTCTTTGTGAAGCAGTTATGGCTGCAAGATCTATTGAAGAAATCCATTTATTTAATCGTAGTGATGCAAAAGCTAAAGAGTTTGCTCAGTTCTTAGAAGAAAACTTTAATGTGAAAACAGTGCTTTATGATAATCCAAATGAAGTAGTGCGTAAAGCAGATATTCTAGTGACTGCAACGAGCTCGACAATTCCGGTCTTCACTGAAGCATTGAAACCAGGTACGCACGTAAACGCGGTGGGCTCATTCCGTCCAACGATGCAGGAATTACCGTCAAGTGCAATTGCTTCAGCACATAAAGTTATTGTAGAAGCAAAAGACGCAGCTCTGGAAGAGACAGGCGATTTACATATGCCGATTCAAGAAGGAGTGTTCTCTGAAACTGGTATTCATGCAGAGCTTGGAAAAGTGGTAAGTGGGGAACGACCAGGTAGAGAAAATGATGAGGAAATTACCGTTTTTAAATCTGTGGGTCTTGCGATTGCAGATATAGTTGTCGCGAAATATTTGTATGATAAGGCCATTGCGAATAAAGCAGGGGTGCATGTGGAATTATAAGCAAATTGACTAAATAACTAGGCATATTGGTGCCATATTTAATAGTTATGGAAGATACCAGGGAACTGGAACTTAAAGAGCTAAGTTAGTTAACTGTTGATGACATCAAATACACTACTGTCGGTTTTGTAGAATATACTAATAAAGAAATGGAAGAAAATATTGAAATATTCTCTTTCCGAATGAAAGTCGATGAGAACTTATTTGTGATCGAGAGTAATGAGGAATTTGAGAAGCTTCCTGTAGCATTTAAAGAAATAGATGTTTAGAAAAGAGAGGGGCTGAAAGAGTGCTCCTTTTTTTTTGTATATGTCTGCATATAGACCGCTTAGCAATTTACTGGATGGTAGAGGTTTTGATATTAACAGTTCACAATGTAATAAAAGTTACATATTGTAACCTATTTTAAAGTGGTTTTACAGCAGAGTGATAATACATCGGGAATAAGTAAGTCAATGAATGCTTCTTTATTCGCTTTTCATATATAGAGTTTGTTAAAGTAGAAATAAGAACAGAATATATTATTAGGAGTTTTAAGAAATGAAAATACGTCCAAAGAGATTGCAGGTTGGAGATACGGTTGGGATAATTGCACCTGCTAGTCCACCAAATTTAGAGAAGTTAACAAAGTCATTCGCTTTTTTAGAGGAGCTTGGCCTGAAATACGTTATTGGAAAGTCTGTACAACTGAAGAATGGTTATTTGGCAGGAACTGATGAGGAACGTTTATCGGATTTACATGAAATGATTGAAGATCCTAATATTGCTGCTATTTTCTGTGCTAGTGGAGGGTATGGAGCTGCGCGTATTGCAGAACGTATTGATTATCAATTACTAGAGGAGAATCCTAAAATCTTCTGGGGATTTTCAGATATTACGTATTTACATACCGCTTTTGGTTTGTATTCTGATATTGTGACTTTTCATGGTCCAACTTTATCAAGTATGGGGCGAGAAGATGTAGCAGAACGTTCTAAGCATATGTTTAAGCAGTTGTTTGAACCTGCTGAGATTCACTATGAAGAAGATATCTCTACGCTTACAGCAGTTTCTGGTGGAGCTGCAAGAGGAGAACTAGTAGGTGGAAATCTAACGTTAATTGTCAGCAGTATTGGTACTAAGTATGAAATCGATACTAAAGGAAAGATATTGCTTATTGAAGATATTGGTTTAGAGCCAGCCCAAATTGATGGTCTACTCAATCAGTTAAAGCTAACACGTAAGCTAGATGAAGTAGCAGGTGTTATTATCGGAGAGTTTACAAACGCAGAGCCTAAAGAATATGTAGATTCACTCACAATAGATGAAGTATTTGCTCATTATTTTGGTAATTTAGGTAAACCAGTAGTGAAAGGATTCAAAATTGGACATTGTGAACCAAATGTAGCAATTCCATTAGGTGTGGACGCAATTTTAGATGCAGATCGTAAGCATTTAGCTATTTTACCTGGTGTTCAGTGATACCATACAGTTAGGTAAATTCACTGCTTAAATAATAGTTGGAAATTCAATGGGTTTAGGCATAATTCTTCAATCGTTACCTTATAATACAATAACTTCTTGTTAATAAATTTTGCTTAAAATAAATAACATTTACTATGTTACTCATCTCTCTTAGAGGTGAGTTTTTTATTTATTTCTATTAATATATCCATGTAATGATGGAATGAAAAAGTAAATTCATTAATTTATAAATAATTGATATTAAAGTAAATTTCTGTTAATGTATTTTTATGATATTATCAGAATATTATAAAAATGATAGGAGTGGTAGAGTGAAGTATTTTTTATCAGTAGACATGGAAGGGATTACGGGTTTACCAGATTACACTTTTGTATCTCAATCAGAAAATAATTATGAACACTCTAGAAAAATTATGACAGATGAGGCCAATGCGATAATAGGTGCTGCTTTTAAAAGTGGAGCGAAAGAAGTGCTAGTAAACGATAGCCATTCCAAAATGAATAATTTGTTAGTTGAGGAATTGCATGAGGATGCAGATTTGATCACGGGAGATTTAAAGCCGCTCTCAATGGTTCAAAACGTAGATGAAACTTTTGATGGGGTAATGTTTGCAGGATATCATGCGAGAGCAGGGCAACCTGGAGTAATGAGCCATTCAATGACATTTAGCATTCGAACAATGTTCATTGATGATGTGGAAATTGGTGAAATTGGCTTTAATTCATATGTGGCTGGTTATTTTGGGGTGCCAGTTATTTTTCTAGCTGGTGATGATTGTGCTTGTCGTGAGATTGAGGCACTTATTCCTGGTGTTGTAACTGCAGCAGTAAAAGAATCAATTTCAAGATCGGCTGTGAAGACACTACATCCTAAAAAAGCACATGCATTGTTAGCTGAAAAGGCGGCTGAAGCGATTGCGAAAAAAGATTCAATTAAACCACTTGTACCACCAGCTACACCAACATTACGTATAGAATTCACAAATTATGGGCAAGCCGAGTGGGCTGCATTAATGCCAGGAACGAGAATTATTGAAGGCACAACAATGGTGGAATTTAAGGCAAAAGATATTCTAGAAGCATATAGAGCAATGCTTGTAATGGCAGAGTTGGCATACCAAACACGATATTGCTGACAAGGAGGAGGGTTTGAATGATTCAATATATTATAAAGCGCTTCTTCATGATGGTTTTAACAGTGTTGCTTATTGCGACATTGACGTTTTTTTTAATGCATGCAATACCAGGATCACCATTTGATGATGATCGTACTTCAAATCCTACAATTCAAGAAAATCTAGAAAAATACTATAAGCTAGATCAGCCATTGCCGGTGCAATATATGAACTATTTAAAGGCGATAGTTACGTTCGATTTTGGTCCTTCTATTAAGAAACCAAATGACTCTGTTAATAGCTTATTGGCCAGGGGATTCCCTATTTCATTTGAGCTAGGGATCATAACGATACTAGTTGCGGTTTTATCAGGGGTAACGTTAGGCACTTTAGCAGCACTCCGGCATAACGGAATAATTGATTATTTTGCGATGACTTTTGCGGTTATAGGTATTTCAATTCCTAACTTTATTTTAGCAACTTTGCTTATTCAAATTTTTGCAGGTGAACTGAAGTGGTTACCCGCGGCAACTTGGCAGAGCCCGCTTCATATGATATTGCCTACTTTAGCATTAGCAACAGGACCTATGGCGATTATTGCAAGGCTTACTCGTTCTAGCATGTTAGAGGTACTGACACAGGATTATATAAAGATGGCTAGAGCAAAAGGTTTGAAACCGTCTAGAATAATAATCCGGCATGCACTACGAAATGCGATGATGCCTATCGTGACAATTATGGGGACGATGCTAGCTGGAATTTTAACAGGCACCTTCGTTATTGAACGTATTTTCGCAATTCCAGGTATGGGAAAATACTTCGTTGAAAGCATTAATAATCGTGACTATCCCGTAATCATGGGCTCAACTGTTTTTTATAGTGCATTTTTAGTATTCATGCTATTCCTAGTTGATATCGTATATGGCATTTTAGATCCGCGTATTAAATTGCACAAAAAAGAAGGTGAATCATCATGACCAATATAAAAGACGATGAAATAAAAGACGTGTGGTTTAAGCCTAAAGCGAAAAATTTGGAGAAGGCTGAAATGGTTGTAAGGCCGTCATTATCGTATTGGGCAGATGCTTGGCGTAAGTTAAAAAAGAATAAGTTAGCAATGTTAGGGATGTTTTTTTTAATATTCCTTGCCATTATGGCTATATTTGTTCCGATATTTTCTCCGTATTTGGTTACAGCCACTGATTACCCTAGTCAAAATAAAGCGCCTTCTATGACGCATTGGTTTGGAACGGATGAAGCAGGGCGAGATGTGTTTACAAGAACATGGTATGGCGCACGAATTTCTTTGTTTGTAGGTTTGATGGCAGCACTTATAGATTTTTTTATAGGTATTATTTATGGCGGTATAAGTGGTTATAAGGGTGGTAAAGTGGATTTAATTATGATGCGAATCATTGAAGTTTTATATGGTCTTCCACATTTACTTGTAGTTATTTTGTTAATGGTCGTAATGGGATCTAGCTTAACAACAATCATTGTTGCCTTAACAATTACAGGATGGGTAGGAATGGCACGTATTGTACGTGGCCAAGTGTTGCAATTAAAAAATTATGAATTCGTAACAGCTTCTAAGTCTTTTGGGGCTAAGACTTCACGTATCATACGAAAAAATCTGTTACCAAATACTATGGGCCCAATTATTGTACAGATGACACTAACAGTGCCAAGTGCAATTTTTGCAGAAGCCTTTCTAAGCTTTTTAGGCTTAGGTATTAGTGCGCCATTTGCCAGCTGGGGTGTAATGGCAAACGATGCATTGCCTGTTATTTTATCGGGACATTGGTGGAGATTGTTTTTCCCAGCATTATTTATTTCATTAACGATGTTTGCATTTAATGTTCTGGGTGATGGGCTACAAGATGCACTTGATCCAAAATTAAGGGGGTGAATGGCATGGTACGTGAACAAGCGCTGCACAACAATTCTATGGGGCAGCCAACATTAGAGGGAAAAGAGAGAGTGAAAGAAAAAATCTTACAGGTGGAAGATTTACAAGTGACTTTTACTACATTTGGCGGCGTAGTTCAGGCTGTAAGGGGTGTCACATTTGATTTGCATAAAGGTGAGACACTTGCCATTGTAGGAGAATCTGGTTGTGGTAAAAGCGTTACATCAAATGCGATTATGGGATTAATTCCACAACCCCCGGGAAAAATTACAAACGGCAAAGTAATCTTTAAAGGAAAAGATTTAACCTCTTTTAAAAAATCTGATCTTCGTAAAATCCAAGGGCTAGATGTGTCTATGATTTTTCAAGATCCAATGACTGCATTAAATCCAACGATGACAATTGGAGAACAATTGACTGAGGGGCTACGTACGCATCATAAGATAAGTAAGGCGGAAGCTAAAACTAAGGCAATTGAAATGCTCTTACTTGTAGGAATATCAAATCCTAGTGAACGATTAAACCAGTACCCCCATCAATTTTCTGGTGGTATGAGGCAGAGAATTGTTATAGCAATCGCATTAATTTGTGAACCTACCTTATTAATAGCGGATGAACCAACAACAGCTTTAGATGTAACCATTCAAGCACAAATTTTGGAACTGTTTGAAGAGATTCAAAAGAAAACAGGCGTCTCCATTATCTTAATAACACATGACTTGGGTGTGGTTGCTAAAATAGCCGATCGAATTGCAGTTATGTACGCAGGCAAGATTATTGAAATAGGTACGAAGCGAGAAATCTTTTATGAACCTACACACCCTTATACAAAAGGATTATTAAATTCAGTTCCTAGACTAGATTTAGTAGAGGAAGAATTAGAGCCGATTGAAGGAACACCGCCTGATTTATTTGCGCCACCAGTAGGCTGTGCTTTTACAGCGAGATGTCCATATGCGATGGAAGTTTGTAATCATGTATATCCAGTGGCAACATCGCTATCTGAGAAGCATAAGGTAGATTGTTGGTTACAAGATGAACGCGCAAAAGGTTTATTTAACTGAAAATGGTGAGGGGCACATTGTGCTTAATATATTTCACAAAAGAGTTAAAGGGGGATTATTTATGAAAAAGTGGTTAACAGTTTTATTCGTAGCAGTATTTGCAATTGTTTTATCCGCTTGTACGGCAAATAAAGACGCAGGCAAAGAACCGTCATCCACTGAGGGTGGGGGAGATGCCAAGGAAAAAGTACTTTATTTAAATAACGGTAGTGAACCAACTTCTTTCGATCCGTCTGTCGGTTTTAATGCAGTATCTTGGAATGCATTAAATAACTTGATGGAAGGTTTAGTTCGCTTTAATGACAAAGATCAACCTGTAGAAGCGACAGCTGAAAAGATTGCTGTTTCTGATGATGGATTAACTTATACTTTTACAATTCGAGATGGAGCAAAATGGTCAAATGGCGATGCAGTAACGGCGGGAGATTTTGTTTTTGGATGGCTACATATGCTTGATCCAGAAACAGCTTCACCAGCCGCATTCTTAGCTTATCCAATTGATGGCGCTGAAGCTTATAACACTGGAAAAGGTAAAGCGGAGGAAGTAGCTATTAAAGCGACTGATGATAAGACATTTGAAGTGAAGCTGAATGCACCAACTGATGCGTTCTTGAGCATAATTACTAATCCAAGCTTCTTCCCGGTAAATGAGAAAGTTGCAAAGGAAAATCCAAAATGGTTTGCAGAAGCAGATTCATTTGTCGGTAATGGACCATTCAATTTATCAGAATGGGAGCATGATGTGAAATTCGTATTTAAAAAGAATGATCAATATTGGGATAAAGACGCTGTAAAGCTTGATAAAGTTGATTGGGCAATGGTGAATGATACGAATACTGAATATCAAATGTACAAATCAAATGAGCTAGATGTATCGGGTGTACCTGCAGAACTAGCAGAACAGTTAAAGAACGATAAAGAGTTACATGTAGAAGACCAAGCAGGCATATACTTCTACCGATTTAATGTAGAGAAAAAGCCATTTACAAACAAAAAAATTCGCCAAGCTTTTGCTAAGGCAGTAGACCAAGAAAATATCGTGCAATATGTAACGAAAAATGGTGAGAAATCAGCGCATGGTTTTGTAACATATGGCTTCACAGGTCCAGACGGTAAAGAATTCCGAGAATCAGTTGGAGACCTAGTCTCTTTAGATAAAGAAGGGGCAAAGAAATTATTAAAAGAAGGTATGAAAGAAGAAGGATGGTCTAAGCTTCCAAAAGTGACATTAACGTATTCAACAAGCCCAGAACATCAAAATATTGCGGTAGCTTTACAAAGTCAAATAAAAGATGCTCTAGGTGTAGATGCAAAACTACAAAACGTAGAAGCGAGTGTATTCTTAGCTGAACAAAAAGAGCTGAAGCATCAAACATCTCGTTCATCATTCTTATATGACTATGCAGATCCAATCAATGCAATTGAAAGTTTTATTACAGATTCCCCTATGAACCGTACAGCATGGTCAAACAAAAAATTTGATAGTTTGATTAAATCTGCTAAACAAGAAACAGATGCAACAAAACGATGGGAAACTCTACAAGAAGCAGAGCGTGTGTTAATCGACGAAGCGCCAATTGTACCATTATATTTCTATAACCAAGTGTCATTAGAGAAACCTAATGTATCAGGTATTGTTCGCCATCCAGTTGGTTACACGGAACTGAAATGGGCAGACAAAAACTAAAGAGTAGCGGTGCCTATTATAGGCACTGCACTTTCTTTAATAAGTGAGGGAATGTATATGTTACGTTCCTTGATTTATTTTAGAAAGGGAGGAAATGATGATGAAAAATAGACCTATGAGACTTCAAAAGGGCGACACGATTGGGATTATAGCGCCATCTAGTCCACCAAACCAGGAAAGTTTACAACATTCACTCACATTTCTTGAAGGGCTTGGTTTGCATTATAAATTTAGTCCATCAGTAGAGAATATTTATGGTTATTTAGCAGGTACCGATGAAGAGAGACTAAATGATCTACATGCTATGTTCGCGGACCCTACAATTGCTGGCATCATATGCGCTGGTGGTGGTTACGGCTCAGCACGTTATACGGATAAAATCGACTTTCAGCTCCTTGCAAATAATCCTAAAATCCTCTGGGGCTATTCGGATATTACATTTCTACATACAGCGATAGGAAAGTACTCTAATTTCATTACCTTTCATGGCCCAATGTTAGCTTCGGATGTTGGTAGACCTACATTCCGAGAAAAGTCAGGTCAAATGTTCAAACAACTTTTCCAACCAATGGAGTTACAGTATACAGAGGATTACTCACCATTAGAGACAATGGTTGCAGGAGTGGCAAAAGGAGAAATTACAGGTGGTAATTTAAGTCTTTTATCCAATGGACTTGGAACAGAATTTGAAGTCGATACGAGAGGAAAACTTCTATTAATTGAGGATGTAGATGAAGAGCCTTATAGAATAGATTGTATGCTTAATCAATTACGACAAGCGGGTAAATTGCAAGGTGCAGCAGGCATTATTGTAGGTGATTTTAGCAATACTGAGCCGAAAAAGAGAAAGGTCTCATTAAATCTGGAAGAAGTGTTAACTCACTATTTAGGCGCTTTAAATGTACCAGTAGTAAAGGGCTTTAAAATTGGGCATTGTGAACCTCATTTTGCAATACCGTTAGGCGCAGAAGCTATTTTGAATGCGAATGATATAACATTGACCATTTTACCGGGGGTCCAATAAGTGAAGGGGTGAAAAGTCATGATTATCCAATCTATTGATGTATTTCAAGTTGCAGTACCATTAAAAAAACCATTTAAAACTGCGTTACGCACAGTAACGGTCGCAGAATCCATTTATGTACGTGTAACAGTAGAAGATGGGCGGGTAGGTTGGGGCGAGGCACCACCAACATTTGTCATCACAGGAGAAACTTTGGCTAGTATTCAATATGCAATTGAAAAAGTGTTTGCACCATTATTAAAGGGGCAGGATCTCCGATTTTATGAGCAGGTTTTTAAAAAGCTGCATACTGCGTTGGTTGGAAATACAAGTGCTAAGGCGGCAATTGATATGGCATTGTATGATCTATTTGCGCAACGAGCAGATTTACCCCTACATCAGTTCTTGGGTGGATATAAAAAGGAGATAGAAACTGATTATACAGTAAGCGTTAATGCTCCGGAGGAAATGTCAGCTGATGCATCAAAATATATTGCTAAGGGATTTAATGTATTGAAAGTAAAAGTAGGTATTGGTGAAATTACTGATGATATTGCTAGGATAAAAGCAATTCGAGATGAAATTGGCTATAAAACGAAACTTCGACTAGATGCTAATCAAGGTTGGAATGCAAAGGAAGCTGTGTACGCCATTTCTAAAATGGAAGATTTAGGTCTAGATATAGAATTGATTGAACAACCCGTAATAGCACATGATGTGCATGGGTTAAAATTTGTAACGGATCATACATTAACACCAATTATGGCTGATGAAAGTGTCTTTTCAGTTCATGATGCAAAAACTATTTTAGAAATGCGTGCAGCGGATTTAATTAATATTAAATTGATGAAAGCAGGAGGGATTTATCAAGCCTTGAAAATCAATGCATTAGCTGAAAGCTATGGGGTGCAATGTATGACAGGGAGTATGATAGAAACCAAAATAGGTATTACCGCTGCAGCACATTTTGCGGCTAGTCAACCAAATATACAATATTACGATTTTGATGCTCCTCTAATGTTGAAATTTGAAACAATCAAGGGGGGCGTAACATATAAAGAAAGAAATATTACCTTCTCAGAATGTTGTGGATTAGGCATTGAAGAAGTATATACAGGGGGGAATTAAAATGACCACATTACATAATATTTGGCATTGCTCAGTTGCAGTAGCATCTATTTGGACGAAGCCAGAATCAGCTCGAGATATTGATCAGCCAGCTATTACAAACCCTGTACATCTAGTTAAATGGTTAGAAGCGCTTCCTTATAAAGAACGTTTAGACTTATGTGATAGTAATAGAGTCCAAACGCAGTTATTGTTTGGAGAACCTGTAATAGTAGAGGAAATTCAAGGAGAATGGGCAAAAGTGATTGCCATCTTACAACCTACCCATAAGGATGAAAGAGGCTATCCAGGTTGGGTACCTTTGGTGCAATTATCGAAACAAAAACTTTTGGATTCAACGGAATGTATCATTGTGAATGTGGACAAAACTCAATTATGGTCTGAAGATGCTACACCACAAATTGTCTTAACTTTTAATACAATATTGCCTGTATTAGACGAGAAAGCACAATATTATATCGTTGATACACCAACAGGAAGAGGAAAAGTATTAAAATCGAGTGCTATAAAATATACAGGAGACATTGTACAGTCGATGGATAAGGCTGTACAGTTTGGTCTTTACTTTTTGGATTTACCGTACATTTGGGGTGGTATGTCATCGTATGGATATGACTGCTCTGGTTTTACTTATAATATGGCAAAAGCTTGCGGTCTACGAATTCCGAGGGATGCAGGTGACCAAGCTACATATGGTATGGCTATATCAAAGGACAATGAAGAGGAATGGCGAGTTGGAGATTTATTATTCTTTGCAGATGAAAAGGGTACCAAGCCGGTGAGGCATGTAGGTTTTTACTACGGTAAAGGACAAATGCTTCATTCTCCACAAACCGGTAAATCGGTTGAACTAATAAAACTTGCAGGCACAATATTCGAGGAAGAAATCTGTGCTGTTAGACGCTATGGACCGGGAGTGAAAACAACATGACAGAAAAAGTGATTTTATCGGTGCAAAATTTGAAAAAACATTTTGATTTAGGCAAAGGTACAACATTAAAGGCAGTAAATGGTATAAGCTTTGACGTGATGGAAGGCGAGACATTTGGGTTAGTTGGCGAGTCTGGGTGTGGCAAATCTACAGCAGGAAGAACAATTTTAGGACTGTATAATCGTACAGATGGGAAAGTCTTATTCGAGGATGAAGATGTCCATTCAATGACAGAGAAGGAACGCAACAACTTCTTGAAAAAGATGCAAATGATTTTCCAAGATCCATATGCATCATTAAATCCGCGTTCTACTGTCTTTGAAATAATTGCAGAACCAATAGAAATCCATCATTTAAATAAATCGAAAGAAGAACTAAAAGAGAGAGTATATGAGCTACTAGAGGATGTTGGTCTGAATCGTGATCATGCCAATCGATATCCTCATGAATTCTCAGGTGGTCAACGTCAAAGAATCGGAATTGCCAGGGCATTAGCACTTGAACCGAAGTTTATAATTGCCGATGAACCGATTTCAGCTTTGGATGTGTCTGTCCAAGCTTCAGTGGTAAAACTATTGCAGAAGCTCCAAAAGGAAAAAGGTTTAACGTATTTATTTATTGCACATGATTTATCGATGGTAAAATATATTTCAAAACGAATTGGCGTTATGTATTTAGGGCAAATGGTAGAATTGACGACAAGTAAACAATTGTACAATGATCCTCTACATCCATATACACAAGCTTTATTATCAGCTATTCCTATTCCTGATCCGGATATAGAGGAGAAAAGGGAACGTATTATTCTTGAAGGGGAATTGCCAAGCCCTATCAATCCACCAACAGGCTGTGTTTTCCATACCCGCTGTCCAATGGCAAAAGCAGTTTGTTCACAACTACAACCAAAATGGTTAGAAAAAAGCGAAGGGCATTATGTAGCTTGCCATTTATATGATGAAGAAGTGCTTGGGATGGAGCAATTTGAGACGATTGCCCACT
Organism: Viridibacillus sp. NPDC093762; assembly: GCF_050279675.1. Classification (NCBI taxonomy): domain Bacteria; kingdom Bacillati; phylum Bacillota; class Bacilli; order Caryophanales; family Caryophanaceae; genus Viridibacillus; species Viridibacillus sp. NPDC093762. The sequence goes on from NZ_JBNNUK010000010.1 coordinate 16,814, forward strand.
AAATAACATATAAAAAACGCGCTCTCCACGAAGGAGAAGCGCGTTTTTTCGTAACGGCAGATCGGGTGATGCTTAACTAATAATTTGTGGGCCTTTGCATTGGTTGGTCATTGGTCACAGTTAATATGTTATCTAGTAAGCGAATATCTTTTCGAACATCTTCAAGTTCAGTATCTACTTCTGTAAGTGAACGCTTTGAAGGTTTGTGTTCTTCGCCTTTTTCCACTTGTACAAAAGCGACACGTTGTAATTCAGAGGATAGCTCATGTACTTTTTTCGCTAATATGCTTTTCAGTTTTACTGCTTCTGCTAATGTAATAGCTCCTACTATAAAACCTCCTTAAATTTCAAGAGATTGTTGAGCATTGAATAATAGACCTGTTGTGAAGTCGCCGCCATGCACTTGTGAGAACATTTTGCCTGCAGCCGCTAATAATGCAATGCTATTTTCAATAGACAAAGATGGACGTAAATAGAACACTTGAAGTGCTTCGGTCGTGTTCTCTGTCACAGCTGTCCGTTTCGAATCAACAAAGGGGCTACCAAAAGGTCCTTTTGCATCTGACGTAACAATAATATTATGTAGCGAATTAAAGCGGCCATTTAATCCTTCATAGCCCGTTTCCTTATCACCAAGAGATACAGTCAAATTACCATCTAAATTTTCAATATCATATATTCCAACTGGCATTTCGTATTGTAATGAAAAGAAATTATTTACATCTACCGCTGAATGAAATGGCGCGATGTAGTTTTGCTTGGCAATACGACGCATCAAACTTTCAGCGGAGTGACGGTAGCGATTTGGATCAGCACCAAGCGCTTTCCAAAGTTTACGCCATTCAGAAATACCAGCACGCTCAGTTACAGGGCTGTCCTGTAATTCTAGAAATAAGTTTTCTTGATATAACTGTGTACGTCCTTTAATCATTTGAGGAGATTCAGACACGACAATTTTGGTATAATGGATAATGCCGATTTTAAAGTCTGGTACTTTGTTAAGTAAAGTAGAATCTAGTGCAACTTTTATCATGAACATCACCTATATTTTGTATTTTCACAAGTGTAACATATAGAAAGGAGTAGAACCAAGTGATTGTCAACGACTTGCAAGAAGAGCTGATTGAGTATGCAAAAACCATTGGCATAGATAAAATTGGTTTTACATCCGCTGCACCATTTATTGAGTTAAAGAACTTATTACTTCGCCAGCAGGAGCTTAATTTTCAATCCGGCTTTGAAGAATCTGATATTGAAAAACGTACTGAACCAGCCCTATTACTAGAAGAGGCACAGAGTATTATTGCTATCGCAATTGCTTATCCATCACGAATGGAAAATGCACCTAAAGGTAAGCGGGGTGAGCGCAGAGGTATTTTCTGCCGAGCGTCATGGGGAATGGATTATCATACAGTGCTTCGCGAAAAATTAGCGTTACTTGAAGTATTTCTACAGGAAAAAGTTCCGCACGCTAAAATGCGTTCAATGGTGGATACAGGAGAGTTATCTGATCGTGCTGTAGCCGAACGAGCTGGCATTGGATGGAGTGCAAAAAATTGCTCAATCATAACTCCAGAATTCGGTTCTTACGTTTATCTAGGAGAAATGATTACGAATATCCCATTCGCTCCAGATGCACCAATGACTGACCAATGTGGGGATTGTACGCTGTGTATTGATGTATGCCCTACAGGTGCCATAGTACAAGCAGGTCAATTGAACTCGAACCGCTGTGTAGCATTTTTGACGCAAACAAAAGGGTTTTTACCCGACGAGTATCGTACAAAAATCGGTAATCGAATTTATGGCTGTGATACTTGCCAAACGGTTTGTCCAAAGAATAAAGGCAAACTTAATTGGCTACATGATGCCTTTAAGCCAGATCCTGAAATTGCGAAACCTCTACTTGAACCGTTATTAACTATTTCAAATAAGGAATTCAAAGCGAAATTCGGCTATATTTCTGGTTCCTGGAGAGGGAAGAAGCCAATTCAGCGTAATGCTATTATTGCTCTTGCTCATTTCAAAGAAGAATCTACCATGCCAAAATTGATTGAAGTTTTACAGAATGACGAACGTCCAGTAATTCGTGGAACCGCTGCATGGGCTATTGGTAAAATGGGTGTAGTAGAAGCAAAAGAAATTTTACAGATAGCACTACAAAAAGAACAGGATCCTGAGGTTATAATAGAAATAGAAAAAGGATTAGCCTTTTTAGCACAAAAATAAAGGAAGTGTCAAAGTTGTCTTTGCATATCGTTTTATATCAACCAGAAATTCCAGCTAACACTGGTAATATCGCTAGAACTTGCGCAGGTACAAATACAAGCTTACATTTAATTCGTCCACTAGGGTTTTCGACGGACGACAAAATGTTAAAAAGAGCTGGATTAGATTATTGGCATAGCGTAAATATTACGTATTATGATTCAGCAGATGAATTTTTTGAAAAGAATGATGGTGGGTCATTTTATTATATTGAAACATATGGTGATAAAGCCTATTCAGATTTTGATTTTAGTAACCAAGATGAAGAGATTTTCTTTATTTTTGGAAAGGAAACGACAGGAATTCCGATGGAGTTAATAGAAGGAAACAAAGATCGTTGCTTGCGTATTCCACAAAGTGATCATATACGCTCATTAAATCTTTCAAATACTGCAGCTATTTTAATCTATGAAGCAATGCGCCAACAAAATTTCCCTGGCTTAAAATAAAAAAAGGACAGCCTATAAGTAGGTTGTCCTTTTTTATACGATGTATTATTTTTCAGAAGTTCCTTGTTTGTCTTCATAACCTGCAGTGAAAATTGCAGTTAAGAATGCTACACAAACACCAAGAATTAAAATTAATTTCATGGAAGTACCCTCCTCATGTTTATAAAAAGTTCTTTATCAAGTATAGCCTACTTTATATAAAAATGAAATATTCGCAGTTATAAAATTATGGCAGAAATCGTTCTTTATTATTTGCAAAGAACATATTAATCGAATAGGATGAAAGAAAGGTGCTAATAATTCATAAGTAATGCATTTTTGTTAAAGGAGCGGATAATATGGATAACAATGAAAAGCAACCAGAAAACGGCTCAATGGCAACTTCTATGGAGGAGCTTAAACAATTAGGCAAGCAAATGGATAAAATGCGTGATGGTGAGGAGCTTGAGCGTGATGGTCGCATACAAGATCCTGTCCAGTCAGATAAAGCACCATCAATTCATCCACGTGATTAAAAAATGCCCATTGCATCTAAATATGCAGTGGGTATTTTTGCGAATGATTAAGATAAGAAAGTTAATTGGAATGCAAATAAAATAGCAAATACATAAAGCAACGGATGCACTTTTTTTGCCTCGCCTTTCGCTATTTTTAGAATAGGGTAAGAGATAAATCCGAAGGCAATTCCTGTCGCAATACTTGAAGTAAGCGGCATGATTAAAAATGCCGGGAAAGCCTCTTCAAATTTCTCCCATTCGATTTCTTTAATAGAACCAATCATCAACGTACCCACAATGATTAATATGGGTGAAGTAATCGCAGAAACTCCTGAAATAGCACTAACTAAAGGTCCAAAGAATGAAGCAGCGACGAATAGAATAGCGACAGTTAAACTCGTTAAGCCTGTACGACCACCAGCAGCAACCCCAGCAGAAGATTCAATAAATGCCGTAGTTGGACTTGTCCCAAACATCGCACCAAAAGTTGTAGCAACTGAGTCTGCTAACAATGCTTTGCGAGCGCGTGGTAATTTACCATTCTTCATTAAACCCGCTTGTTTCGCAACCCCAATCATAGTCCCAGTCGTATCAAATAGTGTAACTAAGATGAACGAAAATACAACGCCGTATAATCCATAAGAAATAACCTGGCCGATAGCTTCAATCGGATTCCAGACTAATATGCCTTCAGGAAGATGAGGAACTGCAACCACCTTTTCAATATGTAATTGATTTGTTAAAGTTGCAACAATACCTGTAGTAAACATACCGATAAATAGGGCACCACTGACATTGCGTACTATTAAAATGACAGTAACAAATAAACCGAATAATGTTAGTAGCACGCCGGGAGAAGTTAAATCACCTAGCATCACTAAGTTACTTTCACTATCGACAATAATATTCCCCATACGCAAGCCTAGGAAAGCAATAAATAAACCAATACCGGCAGCAATTGCCCGTTTTAAATTTTCAGGAATTGCTAAAATAAGTTTTTCACGCAGTGGTGTTAGTGATAACAGAACGAAAATAATACCTGATACGAAAACAGCAGCAAAACCAGTTAAATAATCAATATTACCTTCCGATGATACGACGATTGAATAAGTAAAATATGCATTTAACCCAATACTTGGCCCGATAACGAGTGGATAATTCGCAAATAGCGACATCCATAAAGTACCTATAACGATGGCAATTATTGTCGCTATGAAAACTTGGTCAAGTGGAACCCCAGATGCAGATAACATACTTGGATTCACAACAACAATGTATATCATAGTAAAGAATGTAGTTATTCCTGCTATAAGTTCAGTCTTAACATTCGTTTCATTTTCCTTTAAACGAAACATTTTAATACCTTCTTTCTTGGAAGTGAACGATTTTGATGATGTGAAATATGTTATTTGTGCATATTCGAGAAATAACAAGGGTTTATTAATGATTTCTATTTGAGGAATCAACTCTTTTCCCAAAGTCTTTATTCTCGAAAAAATTTGATTACATTTGTATAATGAAATTAATCAATTAGAAGGAGTTGTGCGATGTGTTGAATATTACATCTACAAAAACACTACATAACGGCGTAGAAATGCCACGTTTTGGCCTTGGTGTGTACAAAATGACTGATCGTGATGAAGCAATTCAAGCGATGACCACTGCAATTGATGCAGGGTATATGGCAATTGACACAGCTTCACTATATAACAATGAAGTAGAGGTCGGGGAAGCAGTCAAAGCTTCTAATGTAAAACGTGAAGATTTATTCATTACATCAAAAGTTTGGAACACTGATCAGGGCTATGATGAAACTTTACGCGCTTTCGAGACTTCATTAAAGAAATTAGATATGGATTACTTAGATTTATATTTAACTCACTGGGCGGTTCCTGATAAATTCAAAGACACATATCGTGCGATTGAACGCTTATATGATGAAAAGCTACTTCGCGCAACAGGTGTTTCTAACCATCAAATTCACCATCTAGAAGAAATATTTGCTACAGCCAATGTCAAACCAATGGTCAACCAGATTGAAGTACACCCATACTTAACACAAGTAGAAGTACGTGACTTCTGTACAGCAAATGACATCGCCGTTACAGCATGGTCTCCATTAGCTAGAGGTAAAACCATAGATGATGAAACTATCACTAGTATTGGCCAAAAATACGGAAAATCTGCAGCACATGTAGTCATTCGTTGGCATTTGCAATTGGGCAATATTGTTATTCCGAAATCAGTAACACCAAGTCGTATAAAAGCAAATGCTCAAGTATTCGATTTCGAACTTACAAACGAAGACATGCAACTAATTAGCGCACTAAACAAGGACGAAAGAACAGGAGCAGATCCGGATAACTTTAGTTTTAAATTTTAATGTTGAAGGCTTTCGCTAAGTTGCAACTTGGTAACGCTTGAAACGTATATTTAGGTACGCTTTAGGGAATGTGTTAGAAGAAAAAATAATAAAAAACGCGAGAAGAAAATGTTGTGTTTTCTTCTCGCGTTTTTTTATTTTATTGCTTGAGAAGCGCCAAAGCGGGAGTGAGAAGAGCTAAAGCCAGCGAGTAGCGTCAAAGCCAGAGCAAGTAGAGCTAAAGCCCGAGTGAGTAGCGCCAAAGCCAGCGAGTAGCGCCAAAGCCCGAGCGAGTAGCGCCAAAGCCCGAGTGAGAAGCGCCAAAGCGGTAGTGAGTAGAGCTAAAGCCAGCGAGAAGCGCCAAAGCGGTAGTGAGTAGAGCTAAAGCCAGAGCGAGTAGCGCTAAAGCCCGAGTGAGAAGCGCCAAAGCGGTAGTGAGTAGAGCTAAAGTCAGTGAGTAGCGCCAAAGCCAGAGCGAGTAGAGCTAAAGCCAAAGTGAGTAACGCTAAAGCCAGCGAGTAGCGCCGAAGCGGTAGTGAGTAGAGCTAAAGCCAGCGAGTAGCGCCAAAGCCAGAGCAAGTAGCGCTAAAGTCTGAGTGAGAAGCGCCAAAGAGGGAGTGAGAAGAGCTAAAGCCAGAGCGAGTAGCGCCAAAGAGGGAGTGAGAAGAGCTATAGCCAGCGAGTAGCGCTAAAGCCCGAGTGAGAAGCGCCAAAGCGGTAGTGAGAAGAGCTAAAGCCAGAGCGAGTAGCGCCAAAGCGGTAGTGAGTAGAGCTAAAACCCGAGTGAGAAGCGCCAAAGCCAGCGAGTAGAGCTAAAGCCAAAGTGAGTAGCGCCAAAGCCAGAGCGAGTAGCGCTAAAGCCCGAGTGAGTAGCGCCAAAGCGAGAGTGAGAAGAGCTAAAGCCAAAGTGAGTAGCGCTAAATCCAAAGCAAGTAACACCAATCCCTACCCAAATTTCCCAATAAAAAAGTACCTCCAAGCAATAAACCGCTCAGAGATACTATGTTAATATTTATTGATCAATAATCTCCATTTTCTTATCTGTAAATGGATGAGCAAATTGGAGTTTTCTTGCATGTAGAGAATAATCGCCAGATGCAGTTTCTCTTGCGTCATATAAAGTATCTCCTACAATAGGATGACCGATATGTGAAAGGTGTACACGAATTTGATGCGTACGTCCAGTTTCTAATACTAGGTTGACGATTGTTGAATATTGCAGATGACGTACGACTTCAAAGTTCGTAATAGCCATTTGACCTTCGGGAGCTACGCGTCGGCGAGTACCATGGTGGCGGTCTTTGGCAATGGCTTCACGGATTGTCCCTTTGCGCTCTTTCATATGACCTTGAACTTCTGCTTCATATACACGAAGGATTTTCTTCTCTTCTAGCAAACGGTCGAAAATGGATTTTGCGATTGGGTGTTTTGCAACTAGTAAAAGCCCAGCTGTACCTTGGTCTAGTCGATGAACATGCTCCGCGTATACTCCACCTTGTTCTTGTATATATTTCATAACATGATTCATACAAGTAAAGCGATCCCAAACGTCATTTGGATGTGTAGCCATACCTTTTGGTTTAGAAACGATTAAGCAATGTGGATCTTCGTATACTACATTAACTTCACATTCACGAGTTGCCTCATATGAAGATTCTGGTACATCCATAGTTATGACAATTTCCATACCTTTTGGACGAGGGTCTTTCCATTGTAGAAGTTCGCCGTTTGTATCTGAGATGGCTTTTGTCATGCGTAATTCATGTACAGTTTTTTTACCTAGCTTCCATTGTTCACGTAGTAGTTCTTCGATAGTTTGGTTATCTTGTAGAATAGTGAATGTCCAAGATTGTTTCATTAATATTCCCCCATTAAAAAGAAGGATTATGTTGTTTGTACAACATAATCCTTTCTAGTTGTATTATTTCACGAGATCAGTTTGTTTTAGGAATGCTTCGAAAGTAGCTTCGTCTGCATCGCCTTCCATACGTTGAATCTCTTTACCATCCTTAAAATAAGAAAGCGTTGGTGTGCCTTTGATGCCGTATTTGTCAAACAAATCATATTCAAGTAAGTTCAATTGATCAATGTGTACACCTAATTCTTTAGCTATTGGCATTAATTTAGGTGTTGCAGCTTTACAATGTGTACACTCTGGACTGAAGAAGTATACCACTGCTGAGTCACCTTTAGATAGCTTTTTCTCAAGTTCTGTCGGTGTAATGATGTTTTGATAGTTTTTATCGCTAAGTAAATTAATTGTAGATTGTTTTAAATCGTCTTTGTCATAAAGGTTAGCTTTTAATTTTTCTTCATTTCCTTGATTGTTTAAGACGATGATTAGTCCAAATATGACAACAATTACGCCGGCAATGATTAGTAGCTTTTTCAATTATTTTCCTCCTTAGATGCTTTTAACATGTAAAAGCTTGCTCCTGCGATTAAGACGAATGCTGTTAATGCAAGGAATGGGATGGTAATGAAGCCAAACCAGTTGATGTATTGCCCTGTACAAGGTACACGACCACATGTTATTGCAGAGCTAGATAAAAATTCGAATTTTTGAATACCATAATGGTAAATGGAAATACAGCCACCGATTATCGAGAAAACAGCTAAAGTTACAGCAATACGTGCATTTTTTTGAATATAAGCAACTGTTGTGATGAGGACAATTGGGTACATTAAAATACGTTGATACCAACAAAGTTCACAAGGCTCGTACTGTTGAATTTCGGAAAAAAATAAGGAGCCTAGCATTGCGACCAATGAGACGATCCATATGAATAGTAAACTATTTTCAACTTTTTTTGACATGCAAAAATCTCCTAGTATTAGAGTATTTCCCTTTGAATTATAGAGGGAGTGTATAGATATGTAAAATATTATATCCTGGACAAAAACTTCTCTATTATAAAAATAAGGCGATCTTGTGAGAGCGAGATTTCAATGCTTGAGTAAAGTATGATCATGCTATCGATGGTACAGTATGACTACATTTAAAGAGCAATTCAAAAAGAATTATTTCCTAACATGAATAACTAAATATTAACATAGTCATTTTTCCTAACGTTAAACGTTGCGGAATTAGAGGTAAACATAATGAGCTATTGTTCCAACCTGAAATATAGCCGTAATTAAAATGAGGAACCTCAGACATTGATAATGGTTATATTATCAATGATAATCCAGTTGACTATAATTTATACTGAAATGAAGTTATAGTCGATTCTAATTATCTACGTACAAAAGTAGTACAACTACTTAATGATGCACGAAAAGGTGTGACTCGTCAATTTTATTGGAAACCCATCATTAAAGGAAGGGACAATTAACATTATGAGGTTAAGTGTTCATTAGAGAAACCGATTAAGATGTGTTAATTCGATAAAACGAAGATGTTAGTGTCGTTTATTTGGAAGAGCTTGATCAAAATCTATATCGTTGACAATGTTCAAAAGAATAATAAGTTTTTACCACTGTATTTTATGAGTAGAAATGGTGGTTTTTTTATTTTCTCAGTCAAAAGAATGAGAGCTATTTCATGCGAATGTATGACAGGCAGTGGTATCATAGTAGGTACAATATATTTATAGATAGAAAAAGGAAGGAGGCAATTACATGCAGCAAAATGATCATTCGAACATTAGTTTACTCAAGGAAATTGCCGAACTTCTAAATGAAGAAACTGAAATTCAAGCAATGTTGCAAGGTGCTCTTAGAAAGTTTTTAGCAGGTACGAATTTTGAAACAGGTTGGGTATTTTTTATTAATAAAAAAGGTAGACATGAGCTCATAGCGCATGAAAATTTGCCACAAGCTTTAAAATATAATAACTGTCATTTTTTAGAGAAAGGTGGTTGTTGGTGCGTATCACGTTATCGGAATAATGAATTAAAAAAAGCTTCGAATATTATTGAATGTCAGCGAATTGAAAGTGCCAATGCTGCTGAACTAGAAGGGGATGGGGGGATTACCCATCATGCCACAGTACCCTTACAGTCTGGACAAGAGCGTTTTGGGCTATTAAATGTAGCTACGCCAAATACCGTCAGTTTTTCTGATGACGAGCTAGCTCTTTTAGAGTCAGTTGCCTTTCAAATGGGATCTGCAATAAAACGAATTTTACTAACAAAACAAGAACAGCAAATGGCACTAGTTGAAGAGAGAAATCGATTAGCGAGAGATTTGCATGATTCAGTGAATCAACTATTATTCTCTGTTACGTTAACATCTCGTGCTGGATTTGAAATGGCTGAGCAACCAGAAATGAAGGAAACGTTTAAGGAAATTCAGAATTTAACACAAGAAGCCTTAACAGAAATGCGTGCTTTGATTTGGCAATTACGCCCTAAAGGTTTAGAAAGTGGCTTAATGGAGGCGATTAAAGGTTATGCTGAAATGTTAGGTCTAAACCTATCTGTGAATGTATCGGGTGTTTTACAATTGCCTTCCCGTGTGGAAGAAACGTTATTTCGTATTACTCAAGAAGCGCTAAATAACGTACGTAAGCATTCAGGTGTTAAAGATGCAGAAATTTTCGTCATTATTACACAGACAGATGTGTTATTAGTTATTAAAGATGAAGGTAGGGGATTTCAAGTTGACTCTCTTGTGAAATTGCCATCAATCGGTTTGCAAAGCATGCGAGATCGCGCAAAGGCACTTGGCGGTAAAGTTGATTGGGTGAGTAATATTGGAAGAGGAACGGAAATTTTAATCCGTCTACCATATTAAGGGGGATTTCGATGATTAGAGTATTAATCGCAGACGATCACCATGTTGTAAGAAGAGGATTATTGTTTTTTCTAAAAACGCAAAAGGACATAGAGGTTATTGGTGAAGCTCAAAATGGTAAGGAAGCAGTGGCATTAACGTCGGAATTAAGGCCAGATATCGTTTTAATGGATTTAGTTATGCCGGAATTAGATGGTATTCAAGCTACAAAACGAATTAAGGCAAAATTTCCTGAAACGCAAGTATTAATGCTGACGAGTTTTTCAGATAGTGACCATGTCATTCCTGCAATTGAAGCAGGGGCTGCAGGTTACCAATTGAAAGATATTGAACCAGATGAATTGGTGACATCAATTCGTAGAATAATGGCAGGAGAAAACACACTGCATCCACAAGCGACAACTCAACTTATTAAAAGTCGAGAGATGCAAGAAGATTTGCCACATATGAAGCATGCTTTGACCCCTCGAGAACGTGATGTTCTAGCTGAATTAACAAAGGGTAAGAGTAATAGAGAAATTGCATCTTCACTTTTTGTTACAGAAAAAACTGTGAAGACGCATATTTCGAATATTTTTTCAAAATTAGAAGTGCAAGATCGTACTCAAGCTGCACTTTATGCAGTCAAACATGGATTAACTGAATCGAGTGAGCAACCATAAAAGAGAAAGCTGTCCCTTAGTCATTGAAATGACTGATAGGACAGCTTTTTTTAACGTTTTTTCTGTGGTTTTTGTTTTAAGGTTTTTGAAACCTGTTTCCATTTATTGCGTTCAGCAATTTGTGCTTGAGCGTTAGTCTTTCTTTCAATATAAGCCAATTCTCGCTTTAGCTTTATATAGCTATTGTATCGTTCGTTTGTTAGTGTGCCCTCATATATTGCATTTTGTACTGCGCATCCAGGTTCACGCTTGTGTTCACAATCTCTAAAACGACACTGAGATGATAGTTCTTCTATATCTTTAAAACTACTATCCAAGCTTTCACCTTGATCCCATAACTGGAATTCACGCATTCCCGGGGTATCAATTAATAATCCGCCACCCGGAATCTTGAATAATTCTCGGTGTGTTGTCGTATGGCGACCTTTATCATCATCCTCACGAACTTCTTGGACGAACATAACTTCAGTGCCACATAGTGCATTGGTTAAAGATGATTTACCAACACCAGATGATCCTAAAAGTGCAGCTGTCTTACCATTAACTAATAATTGTTGAAGCTCATTAATACCTTCACCAGTAAAACTACTTACTGTATAGATGGGTACACCGAAAGCAACAGATTCTGCTTCTTGAATAAAAGGTGTGACATCTTCACATAGATCTTTTTTCGTTAATACGATGATTGGTGTGGCACCTGAGTCCCAAGCTGCGATTAAATAGCGCTCTAATCGTCGAAGATTAAAATCTAAGTTTAAACTCATGATTAAAAAAACGATGTCTACATTGACTGCGATTAATTGTTCCGCAGTAGTTAATCCAGCGACTTTACGGGAGAACAAAGAGGTACGCGGTAATACGGCATGAATAATCGCTTTTTCTTCACCAGGCATTTGTTCAACTAATACCCAATCACCAACTGCAGGGAAATCACGACGTTCAAAAGCAGTATGTTGGAAGCTGCCTGATGGACTAGAAAGCCATTCACCTTGTTCCGTGATAACACGGTAGGAGTGTTTATGCTCTAGCAATACACGTCCTGGAATTGTTTTTGCTAATTTATTTGAAGCTTGGGCAATTTTATATTTTTCTTCCCAAGTATTATTCCATCCGAAATCTTGTAATTTTGTCATTTGTAAATCCTCCTATTGTGTGTGTAGAGATATTGAGCTGAGGCGACTCTTTTTGAAAGTGGGTTCTCAGCATTTAGATATCCAGCTTCACACGCCAGCTACTCGGGTCACTTCGGTCTCTCGGCACAAGACAAAAAGCGTCTTGTGTTCGAGCCCTGCAGTGCCAGTCGTAGCTAAACGGTCGTGTTCAGCATTTAATCTAGATATCCAGCTTCAGGCGCCAGACTCTCGAGGTCACTTTCACCTTCTCGGTCGAAAACTAAAAAGATGTTTTCGATTCAAAGGTTACAGTGCTTGTCGAGTCTAAACGAGCGCCTTCAGCATTAAAAATAAAAAAAACTGTAGCTGCAAATCGGCAGCTACAGTTTATACACGCACAATAAAAGAAAGTATCCTTAAAAAGCATACGGATGGCGAGTATTTTGTAACAAACCGATTTGCGTTGATGCAATGCTCATTAAATTTGTCATAAAACCTCACCTGCTTTCCTTAAAGTTGTTATTAGATTAACAAATTGGAAAAATAAAGTCAACATAAATATTCAATTATTATCAAAAAATTACATTAATCCAGATTTATGTTCATGTACTAAGCCATCTGGTTCAATATGCACAAGTACTACTGTTAATGGTTTTACTAGACGAATTGTATTTTCGATATCTTCGGTGATTTGATGACTTTTCCAAACATTTAGTTCAGGATTAACAGTGACTGTTAAATCTACAAATACCATATTCCCATGATTACGTCCTTTAAAATCTATGAGACGAATAACACCATCTACATTACGGACAAGAGTAGATAACGTTTCAACCTCTTCTTCGTCAAAGCCGTCAGTCAATGTATGAACAGCTTCAAAAAATATTTCGTAGGCTGTTTTAATGATGATAATGCCAACGATAATGGCGGTAATGGAATCAATTATCGGAAAACCAACAATAGCACCTAAAATACCAATTGCAGTACCAAAACTGACAAGTGCATCTGAACGATTATCAAGAGCAGCTGCTTTTACCGCTGAACTTTTAGTGCGTTCAGATAACTTTAAATTGTAACGATAAACACCGTACATAATAATACCACTAATAATAGCAACAACAGCTGTTAGCAGAGAAGGGGATGAGTGGTTGTTATCGATAAAACTTTTGCCTGAATTGAATAACACTTGTAGTCCAACTACTGCCATGATGAATGATGCTATAAGGGAAGCAACCGTTTCAGCTCTTAAATGTCCATAGTGGTGATCTCCATCTGGTGGCTTTTGTGAAATACGTAAGCCAATCAGAACTGCAACAGAAGCGATAATATCTGTTGTATTATTTAGACCATCAGCCTTTAATGCAGTAGATGCACCCATAAAACCAATTATAAGCTTTGAGGTGCTGAGTATGAGATAAGTGACAATGCTTAGCCAAGCGCCTCTTTCCCCTTGTCTTAAATTTGTGTATAACTCCACAATGTTTCCCCCCTGCAAAATTTCTGGACAATACAAAACGACGCACACTAATATTAGTGTGCGTCGTTTCTTGTTAAATTTTCATAATTATTCTTCAGAAGATGAGTTTACATCTTCTAGTGATTCGTTGTTGGATTCATCTGGTATCTTAATAACTTCTAAGTATAAGATATGATGACCATCTACTTCTTTTACGATAAATTCATAGCCTTGTTCAATAATTGCTTCGCCTTTAACGGCATCGAAGTTTTTGGTCATAAACCAACCGCCGATAGTATCGATATCATCTTCATTGATGTCAATTTTAAGGAAATCATTTACGTTTTCAATTAACATTTTGGCATCAAAGATAAAATGGTTCTCATCTACTTTACGAACTTCAGGAATCTCGTCTGCATCAAACTCGTCTCGAATATCACCGACAATTTCCTCGATAATATCTTCGATTGTTACAAGTCCAGATGTACCACCGTATTCATCCATTAAAATAGCCATATGAATACGTTCCCGTTGAATTTTCAACAATAAGTCACTAACTGGGATTGTTTCGATGACGCGAATGATTGGTTGCATATATTCCGTTACTGATTTTGAACCATTAGTTGGGTCTTTAATGTAAGCAGTTAAAAGATGCTTCATATTGACGAGACCTATAATATGGTCTTTGTCTCCATCAATAATAGGGTAGCGTGTATACTGCTCAACACCCATCACTTCGAAAACTTCTTTAAGAGTCATTTCTTTTTCAATACCAATGATTTCTGTACGAGGTACCATAATTTCTTTGGCAATACGATCGTCGAATTCAAAAATGCTATTCACATATTTATATTCAGACTGATTTATTTCACCGCTTTTCAAACTATCCGATAAAATCATACGCAATTCTTCTTCTGTCATTGCCACTTCTGATTCAGAAACATCCTTTAAACCGAAAAGTGATGACAATGAACGAGCAGAGAAGTTTAATGTTTTAATAAATGGATACATGATGTTGTGGAACATAATTAAAGGACCCGCTGTTGCTAATGCTACAGATTCTGCCTTCTGAATGGCTAGTGTTTTTGGTGCTAATTCACCTACTACAACGTGAACAAATGTCACGATGGAGAATGACAACACGAAGGATAGAACAGATGTCACACTTCCTTCAAGTGCGAACAAATCAAATATCGGTCTCAATAAGATCGATACTGTTTCTTCACCGAGCCAACCAAGTCCTAAAGAAGTAATCGTAATTCCCAACTGACAAGCGGATAAATATTCATCCAAATTAGATACTACTTTTTTTGCTTTTAATGCTTTTTTGTTACCCTCAGCTATAAGCTGATCAATTCGAGTTGTTCTGACTTTAACGATAGAAAATTCAGTTGCTACGAAAAAAGCCGAACATGCGATCAAGACAGCAAATGCTGTCAACCGTATGGCTATGTCCAAAGACTTCCTTTGTTCCAGACCCAAATGAGGGGAGAGAACAAAGTGTACACCTCCTGTAATATAAAAAATAGTTAAGTAATACAATGATATGACAACTAAGGTGAAAAAACAAATCATCTACATGATTTGTTTTGACTATAAATAATAATTGTTTATTGAAGTAGGAAATATTGTCAAAAGTAAGAATATAATTAAATTACCCAATTTATTCTAAAAGTATTGACAATTCAAAATTCGGAGTGCTAATATTGAGAGGCACTAAATAATTTATGAAAAAGGAGGTATGGATTATGAAAAAATTAAGAAGTTTATTTAGACAATTAAATAATGAATCCACACCTACCTGTTCAGCAAATAATTCTGTAATTTAACTTTTATAACTAATTGGTATGGGTGTAGATACCTGTATCTTTTTTCAAAAGCGTATGCTCTGAAAGGGGTGTACGCTTTTTTTGTTGCCTTTTTAAGTGAATTACGAGTGCAAAATTATAAAAGGAGAGCTGAATATGTTTATTCAAAAGCGGAAAAAGAAATTTAACAAGGATTCGATTGAAGACGGTTAGTGAAAAAACAGAATAGGAAAGTAGGAATAATAGATGTTTGAGGTCTTATTTAAATTAAAATGGTTTTTTAAAGAAAATCGAAAGCGTTACGCAATAGCTATCGCATTGTTACTAGTGGCTAATGTAATTGAAGTGACGCCACCGTGGATTATTGGTCAATCGATCGATGCAATCCATTCAGAAACATTAACAAGTCATTCTCTTATGTTTTATATTGCTGCGATGCTAGTTATTTTGGTGTTGTCGTATGTCGTCAACTTTATATGGCAATATCAATTGTTTGGTGGAGCGAATGTAATTGAACGTAAACTGAGATCAAAGCTCATGATAAAGTTTTTGAAAATGTCTCCACCTTTTTATGAACGAAATCGTACAGGAGATTTGATGGCGAGAGCGACAAATGATTTACGTGCTGTCTCTGAAACAGCTGGATTTGGTATTATGACGTTAATTGATTCGACATTATACTTATTGACAATTTTACTAACGATGGGATTCCTTGTTTCGTGGAAGCTAACAATAGCGGCTATATTACCATTACCGATATTAGCAATCATTATGCAAATTCTTGGTAAGAGAATTCATGAGCGCTATATGAAAGCTCAAGACGTGTTTGGTGAAATGAATGATAGCGTACTTGAAGCTGTAGAGGGTGTTCGTGTTGTTCGTGCATATGTTCAAGAACGTGCTACAGAGCAGCAATTTAGTGAAATGACAGAAGATGTTTACAAAAAAAATATGCATGTCGAGAAAATTGATGCATTATTTAATCCAATTACAAAGATTTTAACAGGCCTTAGCTATATGATTGGTCTTGGTTTTGGTGCTTATTTAGTATCAAAGCAAGAAATGACTTTAGGTGAGCTAGTAACATTTAATGTGTATCTAGGTATGATCGTATGGCCAATGTTTGCGATTGGAGAACTCATTAATGTTATGCAACGTGGGAATGCATCACTTGATCGTGTACAGGAAACATTAGACGAGAAAGAAGATGTTGTTGATCCAAAAACGCCAACAATCATTCAAAATCCAGAGTCTATTGTTTTCAAAGATGTGACATTCCAATATCCACAATCATCTTCTATTAACCTGGCAAACCTTGAAGTTTCTTTGAAAAAAGGGCAAACGCTAGGGATTGTTGGGAAAACAGGTAGTGGAAAGACGACGGTCGTTAAACAGCTATTACGTGAATATCCAAACGGTGAAGGCGATTTATATGTCTCAAATAGCCCTATTCATAATCAAACAAAGGAACAGGTTCGTAACTGGATTGGTTATGTACCTCAAGATCACGTACTATTTTCTAGAACAGTGAAAGAGAATATTTTGTTTGGTAAATCAGATGCGACAGAGGACGAATTACATGAAGCAATCCGTTTAGCAAACTTCGAGCGTGATTTAGAAATGCTACCACTCGGTTTGCAAACATTAGTTGGAGAAAAAGGGGTTTCATTATCAGGGGGGCAAAAGCAACGTATTTCAATTGCTCGCGCATTAATTCGTGATCCAGAAATATTAATATTAGATGATTCCTTGTCAGCAGTGGATGCTAAAACAGAAGCAACAATTATTCAAAATATCCAAACAGCTAGAAGTGACAAAACGACCATAATTGTGACACACCGCTTATCGGCAATTCAACATGCGGATTGGGTCATTGTATTAGAGGATGGTCGCATCGTTGAAGAAGGTACACATCAAACATTGCTTGAAGAAGAGGGCTGGTACAAAGAACAGCATGACCGTCAGCAAGTTGAGGGGGTGAAATAATGGGTACTGGTAAACGATTATTTCAATATGCTTTAATGTACAAAAAGCTACTTATTTCAGGCCTGTTATTATTAGCTATTGCAGTTGCAGCAGACTTAGCGGGACCATTAGTAGCAAAGAAAATTATTGATGATCATATTGCAAAAGCAGAAGTCGCAGGTATTGATTTTCAGCCGATTGCAATTTTATTGGCTGTATTCTTCAGTTTAGCAGTTGTTGCCGCCATTTTTAGATACGGTCAGTATCTTTTACTTCAAATGGGTGCAAATCGTATTATTCAAAAAATGCGCAATGAAGTCTATGAGCATATCCAAACATTGCCGATTCGTTATTTTGATAATTTGCCTGCTGGAAAAGTGGTTGCACGTGTTACAAATGATACGGAAGCTATTCGTGATTTGTTTGTAACGGTTGTCTCACAGTTTGCAGCGAGCTTTATGACGATCTTCGGGATTTATATCGCGTTATTCTTCCTTGATTGGAAGATGGCATTAATCGCATTATTTGTTATTCCAATATTAATTATTTGGACGATTGTGTATCGTAAGTATGCTTCAAAGTACAATCATATTGTACGAGGAAAAGTTTCTGATATGAACGGTATGATCAACGAATCGATTAATGGGATGACTATTATTCAAGCTTTTAGTCGCGAAAAACAAATTGAAGATGAATTTGCGGCACTAAATGAAGAGCATTATCGTTATCAAAATAAGCTGCTTATATTAGATGCAGCTACATCTCACAATTTAGTAGGCGTTATTCGTTCGCTTACATTTGTCCTTTTTATCTGGTATTTTGGCAGTGCTGAAATGAATGGTGCAGCTGCTATTTCAGTCGGTATGCTATATGCTTTTGTTGATTATATTACGCGTTTATTTAATCCTGTAACAGGTATCGTCAATCAATTGGCTCGCTTAGAAAGAGCGAATGTTGCAGCTGAGCGTGTCTTTGAATTATTAGATCAACCAGGGGAGCCTGTAGTCGATAAACGTATACCTCGATATAAAGGAAATGTTCGCTTCGAGCATGTATGGTTTGCTTATAAGGAACAAGAATATGTGCTGAAGGATATTGATTTTGAAGCGAAGCAAGGAGAGACAGTCGCGCTTGTTGGTCATACGGGTTCTGGGAAAAGTTCTATCATGAATTTACTTTTCAGTTTTTATGACGTTTCAAAAGGTGCGATTACAATTGACGGTATCAATATTAAAGAACATTCACGTCAAACCATTCGAGAGCATATGGGAATTGTATTGCAAGATCCGTATCTATTTACGGGTACGATTGAATCGAATGTTAGTTTAGGAGATCCTAGGATTACGCGTGACACAGTACAGAAAGCATTGGATGCAGTTGGTGGTGAACGCGTCTTGAAAAATTTACCGAAGGGTTTGGATGAACCTGTGATTGAGAAAGGAAGTACATTATCTTCCGGACAACGTCAGTTAATTTCATTCGCCAGAGCGCTTGCCTTTGACCCTGCGATATTAATCCTTGATGAAGCGACTTCCAATATAGATACGGAAACTGAGGAAATCATTCAGCACGCAATGGATGTTTTGAAAAGGGGACGTACGACATTTATCATCGCACATAGACTTTCTACTATTAAGAATGCAGATCGCATTTTAGTATTAGACCGTGGTGAAATTGTAGAACAGGGTACTCACGATGAGCTACTGAAACAAGGTGGGCGTTATGAGCAAATGTATAAACTGCAATCAGGTGAAAAAAATATTAGTTAATATGAAGATCCATCAATTTCTCAAACAATTGATGGGTCTCTTTTAATGGGAAAATCAGTTCATTAGAGTAGCGATGAAAATGGAAAGAACGGCACAAAAGGTTATAGAGGTAAGCCAGTTCAATTTTGAAGTGGTTTCCAAAAAGACATTTAATATGCCACTTATAAGTAGTGACACGAAAAAAGAGAAGAATAAATAATAGACTACTTCTGGCATACAAACATTTCCTCCGATTCAAGAAATGTAATTTTTGTTAATAATAGTGTATTTGAAGCATGTAGCTATTGCAAAACTTTGCCGATACTCGTATATTTAGGGAGACGAATTAATTAGCTTGTGAAAGTAGGTGTCAATCCTGAGCAGGTGGCAAGAGTGGTTGTATAGTATCAAATCTTTTAATCGAAATATAAAGTTGTTCATGGTTGGGAATATACTAATTCAAATTGGTATGGGCATATTCAGTGTGATGTACAATTTATATATTAAAGAATTAGGCATGAAGGAAGCTGTTAATGGAAATGTTATTGCAATGACAGCGTTAGCAACTGCTATTATGCTAATTCCAGCCGGTCTTCTAAGTGATCGATTTGGACGTAAGTGGGCGCTTATTATCGGAACAGGATTAACAGCAATTACATTTTTCTATAGAAGTATTGTCACGGTTGAACAACCGATGCTTTGGTCAGCATTCGCAACAGGCATTGTATGGGCAGTAGCTCAAGTTTCAGGGGTACCATTTTTAGCTGAAAACTCCAAGGCTTCTGAAAGAATGAAATTATTTAGTATTCACTTTTCAATCATGACAATTGCCGGTTTTATTGGGAATTTACTTGGTGGAGTTGTGGCTGACTGCGCAAGTTTTCTTATGAAATTGTCAGCTGTTGAAGGAATTCGGGTATCACTATATAGTGGGGTCGCATTCTTTGTCATTGGATTATTTCCATTGTTACGCTTGAAGATGGAAAAGAAAGTTGTCATGGAAACAGTAGTTTCCATTAAAAATGTAGTAAAAGTATCAGAAAAGAGTGCAAGCTTCAAAGAAAATATAAGAATCATTTTACTATTTGGTGTAGCCCAATTGATTATTGGTATAGGATCAGGGCTCGTCATTCCATATTTAAATTTGTATTTCGCTAATCGTTTTAATGCATCCAATACATATATAGGACTTATTTTAGCACTAGGATCGGCAATGACAGCTGTTGCAATGTTGATAGGACCTGCATTAGTTAAACGTGTAGGTGAAGTTAGAGCTATTATTATATTCCAGTTTTTATCCATTCCATTTTTATTTTTAACCGCATTTACGAATTCTTTAGTTATAGCATCGATTGGTTTTTTATTCCGCCAAGCATTGATGAATGCAGCGAACCCGATTCAATCGGCTATTGCTATGGAAATTGTACATGATAAATATAAGGGGTTAGGGAATTCAGTCAATCAGATGGTATTCCAAGTCGGCTGGGCATCAATGGGACTGCCAGCTGCCTTTTTTGTTACGAAGTATGGGCACTACTGGGGATATGCTTATACCTTTACAATAACAGGAATATTGTATTTAATTGCTTCTACCTATTTTTATTTGGTATTTGGACGGAATAAAAAGCTCGAAGTGGCATAAGGAAAACTTAAGAAAAAAGAACATCTACTTGTTGCGATTGATAATAAAACGACAAGTAGGTGTTTTTTATAGTTTTTCAATAATTATTGCGTAATACATCAATTACCATCGCCTTTCTAACATTCGAAAATTCAAATACGATGGTAAAACTGCTATTATAGAAATTAGTGTTTTTAAAGTGAACCAATTTCAAAGAGAGGAAGATATGTTCATGGGACAAGTAGTAGCTAAAATTGAAACGGTGCGTACAAACCTAATCATGACAAACAAAGCACGTGAAGGAATTTTAGCATGGTCAAAAGATGAGCATGCTTTTTTTCATATTCAAAAATCGTTTTTAGTACATATTGAAAGATTGAGTAATTCTGCACAAGGAGAGACTGCAATTACAATTTATTTTGACAATGTAGCAAACACAAACCTTGCTGAAAAGCTAGATAGTCAAGTTGCTGTGATGAATTGTATTGTTAAATATGAAGGACTACTGGCAACTAATTTCCGTGTTATCAGTTCAAGGGTTCCTGTTAGTACAAATAGGAGATTTGCTACACAGTTAGAGTTCGTGACCACCCATAAGAATACTGTAGGATTGCCAATTGAACTCCATTCTAAAATCCGCCAGTTGCCAATAGCTGAAGAACGTTCAGAATATGTTAGAAAACGTATTTCTAGCTGGGAAGGTTATTTAAAAATCCAAGAGCGTGATGCTACGATAGAGGATATGAATGCATCATTCTCAAAGCTTTCGGTCAATGAAGACTTCAGTCGCATGACGCTAAATTGTAGTGGCTTAAAGGATAATGAATGGAATAAAGCTAAGGGATTAAGTGCGAAATTTAAAGGCTCACGAGATGAACTTGGAGAAGTATTAAAAGTGAATCGCGCGAATAGAACAGTAGAAATTGAGCTTCGTCCATATATAAGGGAGCAACTTCGAAAAAATCAGCTAAAACCAAAATCAAAGGAAGTCATCTTTAGTAACTTTGCTACTTTAAGTCAGATTCGAAGATTACGTAGAGGTTTTGCAGATTTAGAAAAAGGCTTAGCTGCAAATGCTAATTTAGAAAAGATATTATTTGAAGATCGACCTCGAATTCAAGCACGAAAAAAGCGAGCTAAACTGGAGTTTCATAACCGATTAAATGAATTTCAACAAGAAGCTGTGATTGGTGCAATGTCAGCTGAAGATTTATTTGTTATTCAAGGTCCACCAGGCACTGGTAAAACAACGGTTATCTCAGAAATTTGTCAGCAAAATGCGAAAGCAGGTTTACGTACATTAGTAGCGTCTCAGTCTAACTTAGCTGTTGATAATGCATTAAGTCGACTACTTTCAAATAAAGATATTCGCATTTTACGCTTTGGTCGAACAGAAAGTATTGAAGAAGAAGGCAAGAAATTCATTGAAGAAAATGTAGCTGAATATTGGAGAGAGCAAACATTACAAGATATCGAGCAGGAGCTAACGTTGCATGCTAGTCAAGAATCGGAACTTACTGCAACATTAGCGACATGTGAGGAAGAACTGTTAAAATTCGAAGCCCAGCTAATGTCTATAAAAGAAAAAATAGTAGAACAACAACAGGCAAAACTCGATTATGAAGTAATAACTGAAGAAATTCAAAAACTAAAAAAGATGTTAGGTACTTATAGAAGGGAACTTAGGGACCTTGAAGAGCATTTTGGAGAAGTAGCAAATAAATACAAACATGTCTTATCGAAGGTAGAAGAGTTAGAGCGTTTTGTTGAAACGAATGAATCCAGTGAAAAATTACTTGAGCGGACTAATCGATTAACTAATGAAATTGAAAAAACTAGAAATCAATTGCTGTATCGTCAAACTGAAGAAGAATTAGAAGCTGTTAACGAAGAACTAAACAATTCTCGTAATGAATACATGACTTGGCAAAAAAATATTTTAGAACTACATCAATTGCAACATGAGTTGAAAGACTTTACTAAAGTTGATGAGCTCATTGATTTTATGCAACAGTACGACATTCCAATGGGTTTCATCATTGAACGCCAGATTAATGCATTAGAGAAAATTAAAAACCAAATGGTGAGTTATCATGATTGGATGGCTGTAAATAATAAGTTGAAAGCAGCAATTGACTATGTAGAACAGCAAATGGGGCATGCTGCTCAAATTATTTTGCAACAAGTTAATGCACGTCCAGAAGATAGCTATTCATCTTATTCGATCCGTGAAGTGCATGAAGCGATAGACTATATGAAGCAGTTTTTAATAACACAAAAAGTTGTAAACCCTGTTCAGTTAAAACCGCATTTAGAAAGACTTTATTTAAGAAGAAAATTTGTATGGGAACAAGGTACAATTCTACAACAACTAAAACAAGAAGCTGTTAGATTATTTGAGATGATCAAGCAAGAAGTGATTAAACAAACAACTGAAGTATTAGCTAACGCACAGCAAAAGAAAAGTACTTTAACGAATAAAGGGATGTTATTAAAAGATAAGCAAGCCCAGCTTCAAAAACGATATGACCAATTAAAGTTGAGTTTTTCTGACATACCTATCTCTAGCAATTCAGAGCAACTAACCACAATGTTACACAAATTAGAAGAAGAATTGCAGCATGTAAAATCAACGCACCAAGTAGTTTTACAAACCATCCCTCAGTTAGATCAAATGCAGCAGCAGCACCAAAAGTTAATGGAAGAAAGAACTACTATAGCTAGTGACCTTGAAGAAAAGAAACTAGCAATTCAAGAGATTAATTCAAGAGGCTTACAGCAGGAAAAGGAATTAAAAGCTCTGGGAGAAATCCTTGATCAAGATTATGAAGATCAACAATTACAAGCAGAGTATGCTATTAAAAAGCTGACAGAAAAAATAACAAAACTTCAGCATAACAAAGCCCAGTTACCTATTAAACAAGCACTACAAAAACAATGGTATACATTACTACAAGAAGCTAATGAACATGATTTAGATGAAATTCGTAAAATGTATGTACGACATGCCAATGTTATTGGGACAACATGTGTAGCTTCAGCACGAAAAGAATTTATGGATAATTATCCAACATTCGATGTCGTTATTATTGATGAGGTGTCTAAAGCAACACCACCAGAATTGTTGCTGCCAATGTTAAAAGGGAAAAAAATTATTCTCGTAGGAGATCATCATCAGCTACCCCCATTAGTTGGAGACGATACGTTAGAGGAAACGTTAAAGGCGATTATCGAAGAAAGTGACGCACTAGAGGAAAGCGCTGAGTTAAAAAAATTATTGAAAGAATCTTTATTCGAACGCCTTTTCAAAAACCTCCCTCGAGATAATAAACAAATGCTAGCGATTCAATATCGTATGCATGAGGATATTATGAAGACAATCACCCCTTTTTATGAAAATGAAGATGACCAACTGCAATGCGGTCTAATCGATTCGGATAATGTTCGAGACCATTTCCTAGAGGGGGATTATATAAAACGGAATGATCACTTATTATGGCTAGATATGCCAAATGAAAAGCCTTATTTTGAAGAACAAATGAAAAATGGTAAAAGTCGGTTCAATCAAGGTGAATTAGATACAATTCGCCAAATGCTACTCGATTTAGAGCATGCAACTGAAATGGCTAAAGCGGCAGGGAAAATAAAACAAGATGAACGTAAAAGCATAGGTGTTATTAGTTTTTACGGGGAGCAAGTTAAGAAAATCGACCGCCTTATTCAGCAAGAACTAAATCTACAACAGTTACATCTACGAACGGGTACTGTTGATAAGTTCCAAGGGATGGAAATGGATGTTATTATCGTGAGTATGGTTCGTAATACACAACATAAAGGTGGAGATATTGGTTTCGCCAAAGATTATCGCCGATTAAATGTAGCGCTATCGCGTGCAAGGGAGCTACTAATTCTTGTAGGTAGTACAGAAATGTTTACACAAAGAGCGAAGCAGAAACATACGCGAGATATGTATAGTCAACTATTAGAAACGGTGAAAGAACAAAAAGGCCTCCGTGACCAAGACGGCAATGTGAAACAGTAAAATGGAAAGGAGAGCCAAGTATGCAAGCATTAGAAAAACGATTAAAAAGAGAAGTTTTACAAAATGGTAAAGTAGAGGTTTTAAAATCCTCAAGCTGGTGCGTGCCAGTGCAATCAATTGATATCACTTATCAGCCAGTGAAACGTTTGAAAATGGATATTTTAATGAAAATGACACTCCTGACTTTTCAACAAGCAGAAATTTCAAATGCGAACGAATTGGGTGAATTACTGTTAGTAGAGGATCTCTTCATTCAAGACCTCCTCATAAATTTAACAAAAACAGGGCTAATTGAAAAAGGAGAGAAATACTATCATTTAACATCTAAGGGTAAAATCCAACTCGAAAATGGCGTGTTTGAAGAAGAGCAGGAAATAGAAACACAGCAGTTGCTTTACAGCGCTTGCCACGAGGCATTCTTACCTGTGGAAATTGATCAGATGGATGAATATGACGAGTTACCAGATCTGTTTCGATATGCTTTAGAGGAACCTGAGGAGACATTAATATTTGTAGAGGAAGAGTTAATAGAAGTTCTGCAAAATAGCCGTAAATCTGAAGACGAAGGTGAAGAACAAACAGTCATTACTGATATCTTATCAAAAGAAGCACGTCAGATTAATGATGTACCTTGTCTTGAATTTATCTTATACAACCGTGAACAGGACCTTCTTTTCGTTCGAGTATGGAATACATTGTTATCTCAATGGGATGATAAGTTGGAGAAGCTACTACTTGAAAAAGAAGTTGTTATGTGGAGAGAAGAGTATTTGAAGGTTTAGTTACAAGTTACCATTTTTAGAGGCATTATTATTAGGCACTCCTTAAAAGAGTATTCTAATAATAATGCTTTTTTATTTTGTGACATAAATGATTAATTGTTGTTAAGTAATCGATGTTCTAAATATCCACAGTTAAATATAGATAAGTATAATGAGATATTTTCCTTTTTACACATTGATGGATATTAAGGAAAGGCTATTCTATGAATTGGGGGTTATATAAATGAAACAGATATTATTGGCTGCTTGTTTGTCTGTCTTTGTATTAGCGGGGTGTAGTGAGAAAGTAGACAAGGAAACAAGCGAGAATTATATTCAACATTTGGAGCTCACAAAACGTGAAAAAAGTTTGATTCAAGCCGTCACTGGTGATGGTGATAATCCCTAGACTCTCGGGACGTTTCGGTCTCTCGGCACAAGACAAAAAGCGTCTTGTGTTCGAGCCCTCCAACGCCTGTCGAGTCTGAACGAGCGCCCGAAGCATTTAGGTGTATCCAGCTTCAGGCGCTAGCTGCTCGGGTCGTTTCAGTCGGGCGCTCAAAGTCAAAGAGCGACTTTGGCTTCCGCCTTCCAACGTCCTCGCAGCTGAACGAGCGCCGGAAGCATTTACTCAGATATCCAGCTTCAGGCGCTAGACTCTCGGGACGTTTCGGTCTCTCGGCACAAGACAAAAAGCGTCTTGTGTTCGAGCCCTCCAACGCCTGTCGAGCCTGAACGAGCGCCTGAAGCATTTAATTAGTCATATACATGATAAAGCATTAGTTCATGGATCATTTTTTTTACGGTTTCTTCATTTGGTGGTATTGACCCTGACCATATGATGGAGCCGTCTTTTTTATATTCGCCTTCGTATCGTTGATGCTTGTAGAAAAAGGCGATTTGCCAGCCTGGTAATTTTGTATTTTCGAACAGTGGTTTGAAGCTGAAATGTTGAATCATATGTATACCCCTTTTCATAGTGCCGTTCCCGTTCGCATATAGTGTGAAAAAGCGTATAGGAGATGGCGGTATGTTTGAAGAACAGCTAAAGAAAGCGATTCAAGATGAATATCAGACGTATTATTGGTACAAATCGATGCTTGAGCTGACGAACGATCCTACATGGAAATCTTATATCGAGCATGCAATAACCGATGAGAAGACTCATTATGAGATGTTCCAACAACTTCATTATATGATGACTGGAGAATATGTACAAAATTTAACGAAAAGACCACCATGCAAAAATCTTAAAGCTTGTGCAAAAGAGGCAATAGGTGAAGAGCTTGAAGCGACGGATTTATATAAAGAAATGTTCTTAAATACGCCACTTGAACAAGGACAATACCCATTCTTTATCGCTATGCAAGATGAGATGGAGCATGCGATTCGCTTTTCAACAATTTACAATGCTCTATAAATAGTATGAAATCCCTAACTTCAATAGCTATTAATTCTCACCTACTTGACTGTCTGTTATAATGTAGGAGAGTTTTTGAAGAAATGGGTGAAGAATATGGGTGTGTTCGTAACAATACTATTCATGGCTGTCATTGGAGCAGTCATCGGTGGATTTACGAATCATTTAGCGATTAAAATGCTCTTTAGGCCTTATAAAGCAATTTATATTGGTTCTTGGCGTGTTCCTTTTACACCGGGTTTAATTCCAAAACGCCGAGATGATTTAGCAAGACAACTAGGAAAAACAGTAGTGAATTATTTACTCACACCTGAGACATTCCGTAAAAAGTTCTTTTCAAATGATATTCGATTGAAAATTGAACAATGGTTAAATGAAAAAATAGAAACAACTTTGTTTACAGATGATAAAACAATCAATGACTGGCTGATGCAAGCGGGTATCGAAAATTTCCACTTAGCGATTGAAGAAAAAGTTGATGCTTTAATCATTGACCAAGTAGATAAAGTACAAAATGTCCTATCTACAAAAAAGGTTCGCGAGCTTTTACCTGAAAGATGGCAAGAGAAGGCGAATACGAAAATTCCGGATATCGCTCGTTATATTTTAAATAAAGGCGATGTTTATTTTGAATCAGATGAAGGCTATCAAACGATTAAACGATTAATTGATGATTTCCTTGATACAAAAGGAACGCTTGGTGGCATGATTCAAATGTTTTTAGGCGACTCTTCATCAATAGTTAACAAAGCTCAAAAGGAAATTAAAAAATTTCTAAATGCAGATGGCACATTTGTGCTCGTTTCGAATATGTTATCGAATGAATGGGTTAAATTACAAGATCAAACGGTTACTCAACTAGTTGGCGATTTAGATTTTAATTCAACAACAAAAGCGGTTCAAAGTTATGTGAAGAGTGAATTGAAAATTGAAAATCGTTTAGACCAGCCAATTGTACATTATTGGACAAATGGTGCCGAGTGGATGCAACAAAATGTTGTACCACAGGTAGTTGACAATGCTTTTGTACAAGCAGAAGCGAAATTGGAAGATGTTTTAAAACGATTGAATTTAGAAGAAGTGGTACGTGAACAAGTTGACACATTCCCTGTTGAAGTACTTGAGGATTTGGTACTGGGCATTTCAAAAAGAGAATTTAAAATGATTACAGTATTAGGTTTCGTACTTGGTGGTATTATTGGGGTTGTTCAAGGTATTATCGTGACGCTGATTCAATAAAATTGAAAGTAGGGTATCAAAATGATTAACATTTATAATGACATTAACAAGTTAGAAGCAACATTCCGTCAAACGGCAGAATTTGAAGCATTAAAAGCTGCTGTTGAGGTAGTGAAAAATGATTCAGAGGCACTAGCATTGTTCCAAAACTTCCGTAAAGTTCAATTGAATTTACAAGAAAAACAAGCAAAGGGCGAACAAATCCAAGAAGATGAATTAACTTACGCTGGAAAAACTGCTCAACTTGCTCAACAGAATAGTAAGATAGAAAAAATGCTTCAAGCCGAAATGGCTCTAAGTGGTTTAATTGAAGAAGTAAATCGTATTCTGATTAAACCAGTTCAAGAACTATACGCAGAAATCTAATCACGAATATAATTTGTGAGGAATACACAAATACATTAGATCGAGCAAAATAATAAAGAAAATTGAAAAGGAGATACTACATGAATTGTAGTATCTCCTTTTTTATTTTTAAGCAAATTTAATTGACTTAGTAATTTCAATTATTAAAGCATAGCTACAAATAGACCAGTTTTTTTTATAGATATGCCAATGAATATACTTAAATATTTTTAGTTTCAGATTGAAGGAATTACATAAGTAGAGTGTCCAAAAAATATATAATCGTAATTTTTAATAGGTCTAAGTTATTAGGTGAAAGGAATTTAATTAGCGAAATTTGTTAATAAATTAATATAATGAGATTACTCAAATATATTATATTATGCACTATTTGTAAATTAAGTAGCCATGTTGGATGGATATTGTAAAATATGTAAATGTTGCTGCAGTAATATAGAATCTATAAGAGTCATACCATATAATCGAAGTGGTTGAACTTAATAGCTTTTCTATTAGGTAAATACAACCCCAAAAATAGAGAGGTGTGAGATAGTGAGGAAGTACAGTTATAAATTTGTAAAATCTTTAACATCATTAGTGTTAGGGGCAACTTTATTAACAAGCGCCGTCGTTGTTCCGATAAACAGTGCGGAGGCAGCAGGGTCTTCTAGCTATAAAATTACCAAAGGGAAGCTAGTTTCAAAATCAACTAGCAAAATAGTAAAAGGGATAAAGACTTTCAATGGTAAGGTTTACAAAGATGGCAAGTTACTAACAGGTATAAAATCAGGGCTTTATTATAAAAAAGGTATTAAATCTACTGGTTGGTATAAAGGCAAATGGTACGAAAAAGGTAAAGCATTAACGGGTTTTGGTAAAAACACTGGTAAATTATATATTAATGGAAAGCTCGCAATGGGTAATTGGTATAAAGGTAAATGGTATGAAAATGGAAAGGCTTTAACTGGACTTGGTAAAAATACAGGGGATTTATACGTTAACGGTGTTATAAACACTGGAAAGTATTTATACAAAAATAAATTATATGACGGTGCAGTTTTAAACAAAGGTCTAAAGCTATATAGAGACAAACTATATAGTGGTGCAGCATTAAATCAAGGTCTTATATTGTTTGAAGGGAAACTATACAATGGCTCGGCATTCAATCAAGGTTTAACACTGTTTGAAAGTAAATTATATAACAATACAGAGTTAAATGTAGGCATCGTAAAATATGGAGGTAAATGGTACAGCGGTTCTAGTCTAGCGTCGGGAACTATTACAACCCCGGACGGAAAAACAATACAGGTTGAGAATGGTGTTGAAAGTGGATCATCGTCAGGTAACAATGGCGGAACAAGTGATCATGCTCCAACAGCATCAAGTGTCAAGATTGTTGGAGTTGCAAAAGTAGGTGTAACGTTAGAAGTTACATATACTTATACAGATGTAGATAAAGATGTAGAAAAGGGTACAACATTCCAGTGGTATGCAGATGGAAAAGCAATTACTGGGGCAACTACTTCGACATTTAAACTGACAACAGATCAAATAGGCAAAGTAATTTCTGTACAAGTGACGCCCAAAAATGATAAAGCGATAGGAAATGCCGTAACAGCAACTTTACCAAATGTAGTAGTAACTCCTCAATAAAATTAAACGAAACGTTACTTTATAAGCTAGAAAAACATCTAGTGAAATAAGTGGGAATAATCATTTTGAATAGAACATTTTAAAGATAAAAACCTTCATAATGAATGTTTCTAACTGTTATTTTCCAATTGGTAGGTGTAATCCCTACTCTTGCTCAACAGTCTTTTGAAGCAAGTGCCTAATCCTCCTGGACCCAGTGATGCGCTGATCAGCGGAAGGGGTTAAGTCAGGTGAAGTCGTACTCGAAAAAACGAGGCGGGGCTCTTTAAAAGACAGCTATGGTTAGGCAGACGAATCCATGTAGGCAGTGTGAGGTAGTGAATGTTGCGAAACGCTAGGAGTTCAACATTCAACCTTATAGATGAAATGATGTAATGGGGGTTAGCAAAATTGACTGTTAAACTAACCATTCTCACAACTGAATAGTGGAGACCTAAGGCTGTCAAAATAAGGGGTGGATATAACGGAACGTTTGAAGTTCTTCTTGACGAGGTGAATCAGCACTGATGAAGCAAGAAGAACGGCAGCGGGTTCGTAGTAGTGATGATTGCTGGCCGTTTGGATTTGTATGGTAACATACGAAAAGGATAAAACCAGCTGGAGCGAAGGAACCCAGTCAGCAGAGTATTCTCTTAATTGCTTATCTCCTCAATTGATAATTCAGAATATTAAATTTTTATGAGTATTTAATGAGGTAGAAAAAAGTGAAAAGACAATCATTCTACTGATAGCACGCCGTATGCGATGAAAGTCGCCTGTACGGTGTAGGCCCGAAACGAAAGCCACAAGATGTGGTATAAGACGGGAATAGCGAAGAAAATTTTACTTTGTCATTAATGCATACCAACGACACGCATGCACATTTAGATAATATAGCGAAAAGAACAACTGCCATCAAAAATGTAAGAGCTAAAAAGCCAAATGCGTTATTACTAGACGCAGGTGATGTTTTTAGTGGAACGTTATATTTTAATGAATTCCAAGGAAAAGCAGATTTGGCATTTATGAATTTATTACGCTATGATGCCATGACCTTTGGTAATCATGAATTTGATTTAGGTTCAAGTCCGGAGGGGCATCAAGCTTTAGCTAATTTTATTAAAGGGGCAAATTTCCCATTTATTAGTGCGAATGTAGACTTTTCTGCAGATAAGCGTTTTACGGGCTTATTTACAGATTTAATCTCGAGTAAGCCTGAAAAAGGTAAAATTTATAATGGAATCATTAAAGAAATTAATGGCGAAAAGGTAGGGATTTTTGGTTTAACAACGGAAGAAACAAAGGATATTTCAAGCCCTGGTAGTATAGTGTTTGAAAATTATATTAAAGAGGCTGAAAAAGCAGTTAAAGCATTTGAAGGTCAAGGTGTCGATAAAATTATTGCATTAACACATATCGGTTATGATGATAATGCGAAAATCGATAATGATTTAATATTAGCTTCAACAGTTAAGGGCATTGACGTGATTGTTGGTGGTCATAGTCATACACAATTAAATAAGCCAGTCGTCGTAGGGCAAGATAATAACAATAAAACAAAAGATCCAACTGTTATTGTTCAGGCGTATCAATATAGTGATTATTTAGGCACTGTTGATGTTGAGTTTGATAGTAAAGGTAAAGTTATTACAACAAATGGAGAATTGATTAAACTTAGCAGCCTTGCAGATGACGCAGAAGCAGCTAATCTACTTAAAAAATACGCTGATAAGATAAAAGAAGTATCAAGTAAAGCAGTCGGAGCAGAAGCGTTAAGTGAATTGAGTAACCCAAGAACATCAGATACGGGTATAAGTGTGCGTAATAGTGAAACAGCACTTGGTAATATCATTACAGATGGAATGTTAGCAAAAGCAATAGCGCAGACCAAAAATTCTAATATTATCATGGCACTACAAAATGGTGGAGGTATTCGATCAAACATTGATGCAGGTGATATCACTGTTGGGGAAGTTATATCAGTACTACCATTTGGTAATACATTAGCAACAATGACTCTTACAGGAGCTGAATTAAAGCGAGCATTTGAAATAAGCTTTAAGGAATCGCCAAAAGAAAGCGGAGGCTTCCTTCACGTATCTGGTGCCAAAGTAGAATATGACTCAAGCAAGCCAGTAGGAAAACGTGTTATTTCAATTAAGTACAAAGATAAAGCTAACAATTATACGGAGATTAAAGACGAAGTGAGCTACACAGTAGCAACAAACGCCTTCACTGCAAAAGGTGGAGATGGATATGATGTCTTTAAAAAAGCCTATGAAGAAGGTCGTGTAACAGACTTAGGACTTTCGGATTGGGAAAATTTAGCAGAACACTTAGCGTCTCTTAAAAAAATCAATCCTACGATAGAAGGACGTATTGTAGACGTTAGTGAAGAAGAAAATCCAAATACTGAACTTCCTGGTGGTAACGTCGCAGGTGCAGATTTCTCTGGAACAACTTCAACGCCAAAAGTTTACAAAGAGAGTGTAACTGTAGATATAACAGATATTTCTTCTTTATCCAATGCAGTCATTAAAGGAGACTTAATTATCACTGGTACATTATCGAAAGATATTACCATTTCTAATATTAAAATAGAAGGGGATTTAGTTCTTTCCTCAATTGTAGGAAAGAATTTGACTAGCTTTAATAATATCGAAGTAGCTGGAGAAACAATTTTCTGATTTTCCACCCAAGCCTCCAGCTCATAGGCTGCCGGCTTTCCCATTTGAATATCATGTTAGTGCTACAAATAAACTTTATAAGTGTAGAAGGAGACTGACTCTATGAGTAAAGGAAAATGGAAAAAAGGGTTAAATTCTTTGTTGTCGGTAAGTTTAGCTGCAAGCTTAATACTGCCTACACTATCAACATCTGTGGAAGCTGCAACTAATGCGACGGATCTAATTATTTCTGAATATATTGAAGGGAGTAGTAGCAACAAAGCAATCGAGCTTTATAACGGTACAGGATCTTCAATCGATTTAAGTAATTATACATTAGAGCTTTACGCTAATGGCTCAACTGCAGCAACTGCATCGTTAAAATTATCGGGAACATTGGATAATAAAAAAACATATGTTTTGTACAATAATGCGGCAAATGCAGATATAAAGAGCAAAGGTAATGGTGCAAATAGTACAGTAATTAATTTCAATGGTGATGATCCAGTTGTATTAAAAAGGTCTGATGTAGTCGTTGATTCTATTGGACAAGTAGGTTCTAAGGATAATTGGGGAGCTGATGTCACATTAATACGTAAAAGTACCGTTACAACTGGAGACACAGTTATTAATGATGTATTCGATAAAACGATAGAGTGGGAAGCTTTTCCTAAGGACGATTCATCCAATTTAGGTTCCCATACAATGGTTGATGATAGTACTCCACCTACAGAAAATAAAGTAGAAAGTGTATCGGTTTCTACGCCATCATCAAGTGTCCCGAAGGGTACTATAATTACATTATCAACAAACACTTTGGGCGCAACAATCTACTATACGTTAGATGGTAGTGATCCAACTACCTCAAGTACAGTATTTTCAGAACCAATCGTGATTAATGAAAATATGATGATTAAGGCATTTGCAGTAAAAGATGGATTAGATAACAGCTCTATTTCTGAATTCACTTATACAGTTGTAGGTGAATCTGCAACACAAACAATTGCAGATGCTCGCACTAAAGCAATGGGAGAAACTGTAACGATTAAAGGTATTGTCGCTGCAAAGTTAAAGAATACTCTTTCAGTTCAAGATGCGACTGGTGGTATTGCAGTTCGTCCGGTAGGTTTAAATGCCGTGGTTGGAGATGAAGTTACATTAACAGGTAAATTAGCAGATTATCGTGGATTGCTTCAATTAGATGGAGCAACCATTGTAGAAAGTAAGAAAAATGTAGGTGAACCTCAACCAAAAGTAATTACAGGTGCAGATGTTAAGGAAGAAAACGAATCACAACTTGTGACAGTGAAGAACGTTTCACTTACCACAGTACAAGATGGCGGTAGTTGGGCAAACTTTACTGGGAATGATGGAACAGAATTCATCGTACGGGACGAAACGAATGCTTCAGGTTTAACAGCCAATACGAAATATGAGTCTATTACAGGGATTGTTCAACAATTCGATAATGACTACCAAATTATCCCGCGTTCTACAACAGATATCGTTGTTGATAGTACAACATTAGCGCCTGCTGTCGCTACTCCAGGAAGTGGGACATATGTTAAAGATACAGCTGTCACTTTATCTACAAGTAGTGCAAATGCAGAGATATATTACACGATAGATGGTACTGATCCAACTATTGCTAGTACTAAATATGAAAAGCCAATCCAAATTACTAAAACTACAACACTCAAGGCCATGGTGAAAGCTCAAGATGGTAAATTAAGTGAAGTGTCGACTTTCAATTATACAATTGCAGACCGATTTGAAATTCATGATATTCAAGGAGATAAACATGCTACTCCATTTAATAATCAAATTGTGGAGGCTATTGAAGGTGTTGTAACTTATTCATTTAAGCTAGGCACTGCAAATTATTATACGATCCAAACGCCAGATGATTTGGCGGATAGCAATCCAAATACATCTGAAGCTATTCTACTTTATAGCGGAAACAAAGCTTGGCCAATCAAAGTGGGTGATTTAGTATCCGTTACAGGAAAAGTAAGTGAATATGCATACGATGGATATAGTGATCGTCAAGATACAGACTTGAAAACAACTCAAATAAATGTTCGTGATGATCAAGGTGGAAAGGTTTCAGTCATTAAAAGCGGTGTTAAGCTGCCAGAGCCAATCATTATTGATGAGGATAAGATGTCATTAAAAGCAATCGATAGTGATAATTTATCCGTTTTTAATCCAACAGTAGATGCAATTGATTTCTGGGAAAGCATTGAAGGTATGC
Source organism: Viridibacillus sp. NPDC093762 (assembly GCF_050279675.1). Lineage (NCBI taxonomy): Bacteria > Bacillati > Bacillota > Bacilli > Caryophanales > Caryophanaceae > Viridibacillus > Viridibacillus sp. NPDC093762. The sequence continues at coordinate 51,858 of NZ_JBNNUK010000010.1, forward strand.
GTGTACAAGTCGGAAATGTGAAAACTGTAGCGCCACAAGATAATGGTGACTTGGTGACGGTTCTTGAAAGTGCAAAAACAAATTCACTTCACGGCGGGGTTTTATATAAGGAAAATAACCAAAATCCAAATCGTATCCAATTCCGTTTAGAGCCAAATGGAACTGCACGTGATTTTGAAGTAGCGACAGGAGATCGATTTAATGGTCCAATTACAGGTATAGTTGGTTATTCATATCAAAACTTTAAAATCTATGCTTCTTTAGATGAGATGAAAGCAGCTCATAGAAAAGGAAATGCAACACCTGAAAAAACAACGATTGTCAAAGCAGATGACAAGTTAACGGTTGCTTCTTATAACTTGGAAAATTTTTCAAATAATAAGACATCAACTTCTGATAGCAAAGCTAGTAAATTAGCTAGAGCAATTGGTATTGATATGCAAAGCCCTGATATCGTAGGTGTGACTGAAGTACAAGATAATAATGGTGAAAGTGTAGGCGATAGCAAGGCAGATCAAAGTTATGCAAGATTGATTACAGCTATAAAAGCTGCAAGTGGTGTGGAATATAAATATGTAAACATTGACCCAGTAAACAATCAAGATGGTGGAGCTCCAAATGCTAATATACGTGTCGGATTCTTATATAATCCAAATCGTGTGACATTAACTAATGGGAATCCACAAGGGGATGCAAAGACTGCAGTAGGTTATGAAGATGGAAAGCTTACGTTGAATCCAGGTCGAATTGATCCAACAAATGAGGCATTTAATAGTAGTCGTAAACCATTAGCAGCACAATTTAATTTCCAAGGTGAGAATGTAGTGGTCATTGCAAACCATTGGAATTCAAAATCAGGTGACACACCATTATTTGGTTCTAGTCAACCACCTGTTTATAAAAGTGAAATTCAACGTAAAAAAATTGCACAAATTGTTTCAAATTTTATAAATGATATTAAAACAAAAAATCCAAAAGAAAATATTATTTCTCTTGGGGATTTCAATGATTACCAATTTACTGAATCTCTAAAAATTCATGAAGGTAAGAATATGACGAATATGATTCATAAAGTAGAAGAATCCGATCGTTACACATATCTTTACCAAGGGAATTCCCAAGTGTTAGATCATATTCTAGTTTCTAATAACTTAGTAAATAAAACCGCAATTGATATCCTTCATATCAATGCTGATTTTACAGATATGGCTGGTCGAGCAAGTGATCATGACCCTGTTTTGGTACAAGTCGATTTGGATGAAGAATCAGAAGTTGAACCAGTGAAACCAGAAAAAACGTATGATTTGGTTAATTTTAAAACAAAGAAATTGACTATTACGAAACCAAGTGTTGCCGTACATTTAGATGGGGCATCTATCATCACAGAAGGTATCTTATTAAAAAGTAATTATGCAGAACTGAATGGTGCTGGATTCAAAACAACAAAAGTCATGATAGCCGCAAATAAAGAAGGGGCTATAATAGATTTAAAAGGTACAGAAATGAAAGAGATAATTATTGATGGGCAAAACGTTAGCGAAATAAGAGGTGCAGAAAATATTCAAAGCATTGAGTTTATTAACGGTGCCAAAGCAGAACGAATTAAATTTACGAATACGAAAGGGGAACCCATTGAGGTTCCTTCTTTCCCTTCTGAAAATAAAGCACCAGTTGTAACGAGTGAAATTCCAAACAAAACGGTAAAGACTGGGGAGATGGTTTCGGTGTTACTTACAAACCACTTCTCTGATCCTGATGGTGACAAACTAACATTCACAGCAACAAAAGGTAATGTCAACCAAGCGACTGCTACACTGACACTTTTACTTGAAGAAGGAAGCTATATTATTGGTGTTACAGCTACTGACGGTAAAAAAGAAGTAACAACTAATTTCTCTGTAACTGTTACTGCAGCCGATGTTCCAGCTGACGATTATTATAAAGACGCAATGGGGAAAACTGGTCAAGCTTTAAAAACAGCATTACATGACATTATAGATGAGCATAAACAATTAACTTACGACCAAGCATGGGAAGCGTTAAGAGAAACAGATGAAGACCCAAATAACTCAAATAATGTGATTTTGTTTTATTCGGGAGAATCACGCTCTAAAACCCGTAACGGAGGAAATGTTGGTGACTGGAACCGAGAACATACATGGGCAAAATCACATGGAAACTTTGGTACAACTAAAGGTCCCGGTACAGATATCCACCATTTACGTCCAACTGATGTGAACGTGAACAGTAGCCGAGGTAATCTAGATTTTGATAACGGCGGTAGTCCAGTTGCAGGGTGTAATGGTTGTTTTAAGACTTCTAATTCATTCGAACCACCTAATAGAGTAAAAGGTGACGTTGCCAGAATACTATTATATATGGCAACACGCTATGAACAAGGTGATAAAGTAGATCTCGAATTAAATGAAAAATTGAATAATGGAACTGCCCCGTATCATGGCAAGCTTTCTGTATTGTTACAATGGCATTTACAAGATCCAGTCGATGAGTTTGAAATGAACCGAAATAATGTCATTCAAGAATGGCAAGGCAACCGTAATCCATTCATTGATCATCCTGAATGGGTAAAGCTCATTTGGGGAACACAAAGCAACAGTAAATTAAGCACAGACAACTTAGCATCTTAAGTACTACTGCTCAATAAAATATGCGGTGTATAGATATTTGTGTAACCTTTGTTCTGGATATTAATAAAACATAAATTATGTTGAGGGGATTTATTTTTGTGTTATTCAGAAATATTTCCCTTCAATTTGCATTTTTTATCTCATTTTATTTGGCGTTTACTAATTGCATCTAAAGCATAAAGGGAAAATTAGCAACTTATCCTACGAATGAAGTTCTAGATGTATCATTTAAAGGGGAATATATGTAAAATTAAAACCTCGCACTGACAATTATCAGTACGAGGTTTTAATTTTACATAGCAGTTAAGCTTTTAGTCGCATCATGGATAGGTTCCGAATTCTGCTGAATTGAATTTAAGTTTCCGTTTAAATCCTGCACACCTATAAATAATTATTGCTAGACAGCTTTTCTAGAGAGCAAAGTATTTTTGTCATTTCAACGATATCACTAGTTGTCTCAGAAGTAACCGCACTAAGAGAAATGGAGTTAGATTGAATTATATCCATGATTTCTGACTTTCGCTCATTTTCTTTTGTGAGAGCTTCTTGATGTGTCTTCAGTTCTTAAACTGTTAATCGAACTGTTTTGATTAATAATTTTACCAAATGAATATTCTTTTTCGAGATTTTCATGAAATTTTGCTACAATGGATTCAATGTTTTTGACAAGAGTAGGTTTCATAATGTGTAAAGTAGCTAAGTCGTTTTTAGTTAGCTGAATCATATCCATCTGTATATATATGGACGGGTTTAGCGAATTAGATATAACAATGTTATTAAATTCTTGGGAAACTAATATTTCTAGAGATGTATTTATAGGCTTTGACTTTCTTGTGAGAAAAGACAATTTACTCGCTCCTTTAACATTATAGTAAGTATGATATAAAGTTTTTCTATTTTATTTGAAAGTAAAAACGAAAGAAGTGAATAGCTGATATGAAAGTCCTTGGAATTAATGGAGATTACCCTCAGGATTGGGTGAGAGTCTTCAATCATATTACAAATTTGTTTTTTGAGGATTCGAAAGTTTCGAAAACAGAAAAAGATACGGATTTAAATGTTTATTTTGAATGGCATATAGAAGCCAATCATACAGTAACAACAACCGCTGAATTACATTCAGATGGTGAAACGTATTTAAGTAAATTTGTTCAAGAGTACGCTGATGAAGCTAATGAAAAGGAACAAAACATTCGACTGAAGAGAGCATTATCTCATGTGCTTTTAGACACACTTGAAAAACTGACGGGCATTCACCAGAAATGGGGTATCTTAACGGGTATACGTCCTACAAAGCTGTATCATAAATTTAGAAAAAGTGGATTAACTGATTTAGAAATTCATACTAAGTTAAAAGAAGAATTTAGACTATCAGATGAAAAAATAACGCTAATGAAAAAAATAGTAGATCGTCAGCTCACGACTATTCCAGATTTAGATACAATAGGTAATGAAGTGAGTATTTATATTGGTATTCCATTTTGTCCTACAAAATGTGCTTACTGTACATTCCCTGCGTATGCTATCCATCGTAAAAATGGCCGAGTAGAGTCATTCTTAGATGGGCTTCATATTGAGATTCGTGAAATGGGGAAATGGTTAAAGGAACGTGATATGAAAATTACATCTATTTATTGGGGTGGAGGAACACCCACATCTATAGAAGCTGATGAGATGGATGCATTATATCAAACGATGTATGAATCATTTCCACACGCTGAATCGATTCGTGAAGTGACTGTGGAGGCTGGACGCCCAGATACAATTACCCCTGCAAAATTAGATGTCTTAAAAAAATGGGGAATTGACCGTATTAGTGTTAATCCACAATCCTACACAGATGAAACATTAAAGGCGATTGGACGTCACCATACAGTTCAGGAGACTATTGATAAGTTCTGGCTTTCTCGTAATATGGGAATGAATAATATTAATATGGATTTAATTATCGGCTTACCAAATGAAGGTCTAGAAGAATTTGAAAATTCGCTAGCTGAAACAGAAAAAATGCAACCGGAATCACTAACCGTGCATACATTATCATTTAAACGTGCTTCAGAAATGACGCATAACAAACAAAAATATAAAGTTGCAGACCGTGAAACAGCTGAGAAAATGATGCATCGTGCACATGAATGGACTACAGATAATAACTACGAGCCGTATTACTTATATCGTCAAAAAAATATTTTAGGGAATCTTGAAAACGTAGGATATTCTAAAAAAGGTGAAGAAAGTATATATAACATTGTGATTATGGAAGAGGTTCAAACAATAATAGGACTTGGTTGTGGAGCTTCAAGTAAATTCGTTAATGCAGAAACAGGCAAGATTACACAATTCCATAATCCTAAAGATCCTGCAGCTTATATTATGACATTTGAAGATGCTATTGATAAAAAGCTAGAAATTCTTGATGAACTATATAAAGAAGAACCTGAATTAATATAAAAAAATAGGTGAACATCTCTAATCAAGTGATGTTCACCTATTTTTATTTCTTAACCAAAGGGCGATTTGAAGAATGATTGCCTCTTGGAATATGGCAGGATTATAACCGGTTATTTCATGTATTTGATTTAAGCGATATGTCAGTGTATGTCGGTGAATCCCTAGTTCTTCAGAACAAACTGTAAGTTGTTGATTATGTGAAAAATAGACAACCAACGTATGTATAAGTTTATTATTTAAATCTTTTAATGTACGATTCGTGAAGAGCAAAGCTTCCTGAGAATCACTTTTTTTTAGTAAAGAAAAAACTTCAACTTCTTCAAAAAAGTTGATCGTTTTTGTTTTGTCACCGTACTCAATGGCGTTTCTTGCTGTTTCATAAGAGTTAAATACTTTTTCTAATGTTTGAACTGGTTGACCGATGCCCATTTTAACAATGAAATATTTTTTTACTTGAGTCAACAACAGCGTTAGTTTGTCTACAATCGCTTTAGCATCCATACCAGATACTAAAATGAAATGCTCATTTAATTGATATCTACCAAAGATGACAGATTCATGGATAAAAAAATCCTCCATATGTTCGACAAAAGATTGGTATGCTGTTAGTTTTGGTTCGATATCCAATGTAATACCATAAAAGGGCGGTGCATGAAAGAAGCCAATTTTAGACAAACGTTCTTTCATTACTTTTTGCAAAGGCTGTTGAGTCATCAAATCTTCGAAAATCGTTTCACGCAATTTACGTTTCCATTCGCTTTGTGAGGCTATAAGTGCTTGGTGCACCATCATTTCAGTTGTTAACTGAACAAGCGGGGCCCATTCTGCAATATCATCTGGGTTACCAGTAATACCAATTACACCTACAAGCTCATTTTGAAAGAAGATGGGTAAGTTAATACCAGGCTTTGCATTTTGGAAAAGATGATTGTTTTCTTCCGTAATAATGAGCGGTTTTTCTGTTTCTGAAACAATTCTAGCCCCTCCATGTATACTTTCTACACGTAACCGATCTCCTGAAGCCAAAATTCTTCCATTTGTATGTACAACGTTTATATTGCGGTGCAAACGAAGCATGGTCTGTTCTACTATTTGGTTTGCTAACTGTTTTGATATCATAATTTTCCTCCGGAGTGTATAAAAACTAGTTGTTATAATACAGGGGATTTATACGTTAAGTATAATGTAAAAAAATGAATTTATCACTATAATAATTGTAAGCGCTTTAATTTAGGGGGGATTGTTTTGAAAATCGTTGTTAGTCCGGACTCTTTTAAGGGGTCACTTACGGCTAAAGAAGCCGCAAAAGAAATGATAGCTGCTATTCATGAGATAAATCCAAAAATTAAAACTGTACTATTACCTGTAGCAGATGGGGGTGAGGGGACACTAGAGCCACTAGTGGAAGCTACAAATGGTCAAATTGTTAGTGTGAGGGTACAAGATCCAATAGGTCGACTGATTGAAGCTGAATACGGCATTTTAGGTAATAGGGAGACGTGTGTCATTGAAATGGCAAAGGCGTCTGGTTTAACGCTTTTGTCGAATGACGAAAGAAATCCACTTATCGCTTCAACTTATGGAACTGGACAGTTAATACGTGAGGCATTAGATGCTGGGTTCCGAAAATTCATTATAGGTATTGGGGGAAGTGCTACGAACGATGGAGGTACTGGTATGCTCAATGCACTTGGTATGAAGTTTTTAAATACTGATGGAAAGGAATTAGAACTTGGTGCAGAAGCACTTAGTACTCTATATAAAATTGATGATTCGTTTTTCGATGAACGCATAAAGGTATCTGAGTTTGTTATCGCATGTGACGTTGATAATCCATTTGTTGGGACGAATGGGACGACTACTATTTTCGGCCCACAAAAAGGAGTAACACCAGAAATGGTGCAACGAATTGATCATAATTTAACGATATTAGCAGATGCAATTGAAGCTTTGACAGGTGTTGCATTGCATAATGAACCCGGTGCAGGCGCTGCAGGCGGACTAGGTGGAGCATTTTTAGCTTTTTTTCCAGTAGTATTAAAACCAGGGATAGAAGTCGTTATGAGAGCAATTGATTTTCATGGTCAAATTCATGGAGCATCATTGATTATTACAGGGGAGGGAAAATCAGATGCTCAAACACTTTCGGGGAAAGCACCCATCGGCATCGCAAATGCAGCAAAAAAATTGCAAATCCCAGTTGTCTTAATTTCAGGTTATGTAGATGGGGATAGTTACTCATCACTATCTGAACATTTCTTGGCAATCGCAAGCGTAGCAAATGAATCGGTTACACAGCAAGAATCAATTCAAAATGCAGCGATACATTTAAGAAGGAGGACATTTGAAACGGTACAAAAAATCATAAAAGAAGTATAGAGGCGTAATACAAATTATTTCTAGTGATATTCTTAGGCGTTCTCTTTATCTTACTAAATGGTATAGGTTGAGATTTGTAGTATGTTTGAATGTGCTAATGAAGTAATAATTAATAATGGTTCTTAAGTAAATGCCGATTTATTTTCAATAGGTATAGCTTAAGTGCTTTTTCTGTCTAATTAAAATTTTATTGTATCTAAATATTGGAATAATAAAGATTAATCATGAATAACGTCGCCAGTGAATATGTTAACTAAAGAGAACTATCACTAAAGGTGGTGTAGCTATGAATGAGAAAGAGGTAAAGAGTCTACTTTTAGAGTTACAAAGTGGCCAAAGGAGTTTGGCAAATGTAGCTGAGTATCATTTTGTCTTTTCTATGATGGAGCATATTGGATCAAATGATGCTGAACTTCGAGATGAATTGATTTATCAAGTATTTTGGAAACTTATTCACAATAGGCACCTATCAAATGAACTAATGATAGATATGCTAAATACGGCTCTTAGTGACATTTATTTATTTGATGAAATTGGTGAAAATGGCGTGGATAGCGTCTTCAAACGCTCTTATACAGCTTTATTAATTGCTTTACTATTAAATCAAGACTTACAGCATCCATTTTTGACTGAAGAAATGATTGGAAAAGTGAAGGACAAGTTAGTTACATATTTAGATTTGGAAGAAGATATAAGGGGCTATGTGACAAATAAGGGATGGGCTCATAGTGTTACAAATACTGCGTATGCAGTTGATGAACTAGTAAAGAACCCAAAATTAAAAGTAGCTGATTATGATGAAATCTTTCAGTCATTAGTGAATAAAATTTTCACTTCGAAAGCAGTGTATCTTTCGGATGAGGATGAGAGAGTAATCATGCCCATACTTACGATGCTTGAAAATGGATTATCTATTGATATAGCAAAAGGACTTTTCGAACGAATTCCGCCTTTTTTAGCCAAACAAAAAGAGAAAGCATCTACTAAGAAGTTTGTTATTCTACAAGCGAACTGCAAGATGTTTTTAAAAAGCTTCTATTATATAGCATCTACGGATAAAAAGTATGCTTTTATTGAAAGAAAAATTGAACGCTGTTTGACAGAAATTAGTTGAGTAATTTTTCATGGAGTGGTTTGTATCGCATTTTAAGTAGAATAAAAATGAAGAAATAGATTCAACAGGAAACTACTGCCTTGCATTAGCATTTTTCTTATTTGAGATAAAATGCCCATAAGTAAGCGAATTCTATCGAAATTAATATAATTAACCTAAAATGCCTACCTGTAATATGATACAATATTGAGAAGTATGTGTTCGGAAGGTAGGGAGTTATGGAGTTCAAAGTTTTACTAGCAGGCGGAATAATCGCTAGTACATTAGTGATTTCAGGCTGCTCATCTGGTGAGATAGCAGAGAATAAACAGCAAGATAAAAGTGACGTTGCAGTAAATCGAGACTTAATGAATATCGAAATAAAAGTCCCAGCTTCATTTTATGAAGGTGAAGATATAGATTCAATTATTGCAGATGCCAAGGAAAAAAAGAAATATATAAAAGTTGAAAAGAACAGTGATGGTTCTGTGACCTACATTATGTCACGTGAGCATCATGATACTCTGATGAAGGAAATGAAGGAGAGTACAGCTTCGAATGTAAATGAAATTGAAAGCGATTCAGAAATACCTTCAGTTCTTAAGGTTAGCTATAACAGTAATTTCTCTGAGTTTATAATGACAGTAGATAAAAAAGAGTTTGAAAATAGCTTCGATAGTTTTGTGGTATTCTCTTTAGGTATTGCAGGTATGTTCTATCAAGTCTTTGACGGAACAGCCGAGGAAGATTTGAAGGTTACTATCAAAATGAAAGATTCCAAGAATGGTAAAATATATAATGAAATAATTTATCCTGATGCATTGGATGATATGGGTGAAGAAAATTGAAACCCTTTATAGTAGGTCATTAGCAAAGAATCTTATGCTAATGATCTTTTTGTATTATTGGAATGGCAATGTCGACTTATTTTAAAGAATTCTTAATATATGTAGCTTGAAATATGCTAGGATAGTGATAATACATAAATTTTTATTGTGATGAGGGAGACGATTATTTTGACGATTCGAACGGTAATATTTGACTTAGATGATACTTTACTTTGGGATAAGAAAAGTATTGCGACTGCATTTGAACTTACTTGTAAAAAGGCAACAGAGCAGGTGACAGTAAACCCTTTTGAGCTTGAAGAAACAGTCAGAGAAGCAGCACGCAATTTCTATGCATCGTACCCTACATATGAATATACACAAATGATTGGCATTAACCCATTTGAAGGCCTTTGGGGGACATTTGATGATCCAACAGATGAATTTCAACAATTAAAAAGAGTAGTTCCAACTTATCGTAAAGATTCTTGGACAGTAGGTTTGGCTAAATTAGGAATAGATAATGAGGAACTTGGTGCAAAACTAGGGAATTATTTTATCGAGGCGCGTAAGCAAAGTCCTTTTGTTTATGAAGAAACATTTGAAGTACTGGATACATTAAAAGGGAACTTTAAATTAATTTTATTAACAAACGGTTCACCAAGTTTACAGCACACAAAATTGGAAATTACACCTGAAATCGCTCCTTACTTTGATCATATCGTTATTTCTGGTAATTTTGGTCGTGGTAAACCGGATGCTTCTATTTTCGAACACGTCTTAAAAGTTGCTGACATTCAAGCGGAAGAAGCTATTATGGTTGGCGATAATTTGATGACCGACATTTTAGGCTCATCGCGTGTTAACATGCGTTCAGCTTGGATTAATCGTGAAGAAAAAACACCAAATAAAGATGTTACACCAACCTATGAGATTAAATCATTACGTGAATTAATACCTCTACTTAAAACAATCTAATACTTTGAAAAGCTGTCTATATTTTATATTAGAAGATTTTTTGAAGTTTCTTTTAAATAAACGAGTTAAAACAACCCGATCCTTTAAAGGATCGGGTTGTTTTGTGAGATACATGTGAAGTGATTAAATAAGATATAGGCGCTAGCGGCTCGGGTCGTTTCAGTCGTGCGCTCAAAGTCAAAGAGCGACTTTGGCTTCCGCCTTCCAACGACCTCGCAGCTGGACGAGCGCCATCAGCATTAAGATAGATATCCAGCTTCATCGGCCAGCCCCTCGAGGTCACTTTAGTCTCTCGGTCAAAGGCGAAAAGCGCCTTTGATTCGAGCCTTCCAGTGTTTGTCGGGGCTGAGCGGGCCGCTTCAGCATTTATTATAAATCAATAGTTTTCGCATCAAAGATGTTGTCTTGTGCTTTTAGGAAGTCAACGTTTTCGATATGGTTATCTACTGATAACATCATGATGGCATCTCCGCCTTGGTTTGAACGGCCAACTTGCATTGTTGCGATGTTGATATCTTTCTCTGCTAATAGTGTTCCAACACGGCCGATTGCACCTGGTTTATCAGTATGTTTGATAAATAATAAGTGGCCTTCTGGTACAACATCGATTACATAGTCATCTACTTTAACGATACGAGCACCAAGACCGTTTAATAGAGTTCCCGTTACTTTATGCGTTTCAGTAGCTGTGACTAATTCAACAGCGATTGAGTTTAAGAAACCTTTTGCTGTAGTAGTTTTATGTTCGTTAATTTTAATTGTGTTACGTTCGGCTAAATAACGTGCATTTACGTTATTTACGTGGTTACCTAAATTACGTTTTAATAATCCTTTAACAGTGTTGTTTGTTAATGGACGAACATCGAAGTTAGCCAACTCACCAGCGAAGTATAGATTGATTTCTTCGACCGCCGCATCTGATAGGCGAGAGACAAAAGCACCTAATTTTTCACCAAGATCGAAGAAAGGTTCAATTTTTGCAATAATGTCTTTAGGGACAGATGGCATGTTTACTGGATTTCGAACCGTACCAATGTTGAAGTAGCTTAGGATATCATGGCTTACGTCAACAGCAACTGATTCTTGTGCTTCAATAGTAGAAGCACCTAAGTGTGGTGTCGCAATGACTTGAGGTAATTCTAATAGGTGGTTTCCTACAAATGGTTCTTCCTCCATTACGTCAAGAGCAGCACCAGCGACTTTACCTTCAACAATTGCATCATAGAGTGCTTCTTCATCAATGATTCCACCACGAGCACAGTTGATGATACGAACACCGTCTTTCATCAATGCAAAGATTTCTTTGTTGATCATATGTTTTGTTTCTTTTAATAGAGGTGTATGGACTGTGATAAAGTCAGCTACTTTAACTACATCTTCAACTGAACCGAAGTCTACGCCTAGTTTTCCAGCTTTTTCAGCAGTTAAGAATGGATCGTATGCAATAACGTCCATGCGATTACCTTTTGCACGGTGTGCCACTTCTTGTCCGATACGCCCGAAACCGATAACACCTAGTGTTTTATTTTTTAATTCAACACCGACGAATTTTTTACGATCCCAGCGCCCTTCTTGTAATGACATATGTGCATGTGGAATATGACGAGCAAGAGCCATAATCATTGCAGTTGTATGTTCAGCAGCAGAGTTAGTATTACCATCTGGTGCATTTACTACGATAATCCCTTTTTCAGTAGCGGCATCTAGGTCGATGTTATCAACACCAACACCAGCGCGACCGATTAATTTTAAATTATCGGCAGCTTCAATGATGTCACGAGTAACCTTTGTTTGGCTACGAACTAATAAAACATCAAAATCTTTAATTTTAGCCTTTAATTCATCTGGAGTTAAGCCTGTATCGATTACGATATTTAAATCTAATTTTTTTTCTTGGCGAAGAGGGTAAATACCATCTTCGCTTAATGGGTCACTGATTAAAATGTTAATTGCCATAATTAGTTGTTCGCTCCTTCAAGATAAATTTTTTGCGCTGCTGCTAAACCTCTGCCAAGTTCAATCTCTTTACCAATTTTGACAAGTGCAATTTCGATTGCTGCCAATGTTTGTAGCACATCAGTTGGAGCACAGTAGCCCATATGACCAACACGGAAGATTTGTCCTTTTAGGTGTTGTTGACCACCTGCTACAGATAGGTTGAAATCAGATTTTAGTACTTTACGGAATGCTTCAGCATCAAAATCAACTGGTTTTACAGCGGTTACTGTAGGAGAAGCATCCGCATCTGTTGTAAATAATGGGATATCTAGCGCTTTAAATGCTGCACGTGTCATATCACGCATTAATGCATGGCGTTTATATACTTCTTCAAACCCTTCAGCTTCCAGGTTTTTGAGTACTTGTTCAAGACCAAATAGTAAAGATAAAGCAGGTGTGAACGGCGTTGTATCTTTTTCTAAGTTGTCGCGGTATTTTGTTAAGTCTAAGTAAAAGCCTTTTTTAGGGTTAGTTTCGATGACTTTCCAAGCGCGATCACTCACACCGATAAAGTTTAAGCCTGCAGGAAGCATAAATGCTTTTTGAGAACCGGTTACTAGAACATCGATACCCCATTCGTCCATTTTTGTTTCAATGCCGCCCATGCAAGATACACCATCAACGATTACTAGTGCTTCAGATACTTCATGAACTGCTTTTGCTAATTCGCCAACTGGATTGATAACACCTGTTGATGTTTCGCAATAAGTAGAGAATACAGCAGTAATATCTTGGTGTTCTTTTAAGTAATCTTTTACCGCTGTTGGATTTAACGATGTACCCCATTCAACTGCAAATTCTTCAACGTCAATTTGATAAGCTTGGCAAATTTTTGTGAAACGTTGACCGAATACACCAGTTGCTACAACTAAGACTTTATCGCCAGGTTTTACAACATTAACGATTGCAGCTTCTAAACCAGATGTACCACTACCTGTAATCATAAGAACATCTTGTTCTGTACCGAACACTTTTTTCAAACCTGGTTTAATGTTTTGGATCATTTTAGTTGTTTCCGAACCTCGGTGACCAATCATTGGCTGTGCCATAGCGCGCTCTACGCTTGGTGGAATTGGAGTTGGACCTGGAATTCTTAATAATTGATAATCTTGTAACATGTTAAATCTCCTCTCTTATTTGAAAAACAATTTAAGTATTTGAAAATATAAAAAGCCTTCCGTCCCTTACATAAGATTATGTAAGGGGCGAAAGGCTAAATTAACAGACGCGGTACCACCCTTGGATTACTGTCCGCTCTAAAAGGACAGTCTTTGCTATATGCGTAACGTGCATGATTCGTATAGGCATACTTTGGAATGTTCAACCTATCTATTCGGGAGTGGAACTTGCCGCTGAAACCGCTAATTTTCACCAACCATTAGCTCTCTAAAGATTTCAAAATCGGGAAGCATGTCTCCGTCATCATATTTTTGCTGTGTTTTAAATTTAAATCAATATTAATGCTATATTCGGTTAATGTCAACATTGTTTTGGAAAATTAATATAAATTCGGTTTAAACGAGGTGTAAATCAACTTAAAACCGAATAAATTATTTATAAATCATGGATATAGTTCGTGTTATTGGAGAGGACAGATAGGGGTGGGGATTTGGGTTTTTGGAACTGGTTATAATGGGAAATGTATTTTAATATGGCGAAGATATTTTTTAATAAGTCCATACAGAATGCATATTCTAGAAGATTTATGATATTAGCATAATAAAGTGAAGCGTTTTCATAAAAAGACATGTCTTTTCAAATTATTGTTCTAAAATAGTAAACTTTAGTTTGAAATTTTATTGTTATAACAGTCAATCGTTCGGGATATAGGTGGAAAATAAAATTTTAAAATTTATTGATAGAATCAGCTTATTGATAAAAACACACAAATGGTTTTGAATTTCCAATTCATATAGAATGTAAAATAAGCAAGTTGTTAATAAAATACGGGAAAGTTTAGGGAGGGAAGTTGATGTATCCAATAGCAAAGTCAATTGGAATAATTATCAAGGACGATAAGATTCTATTAGAAGAACAAGATGGAAAACATTCAAAAGGAATAGGGCTGTATTATCGTCCGATTGGTGGAACTATTGAATTTGGTGAAAAATCTAGTGAAACTATCATTAGAGAATATAAAGAAGAAATAGCCGTGGATATCTTATTGAAAGGATATATTTCATGTTTAGAAAACATCTTTAGAATTGACGGGAGTATAGGTCATGAGGTAATTCAGATTTACTTAGTGGAATTTAAAAATGTAGCCCAATATCAAAAAGAAAGTTTTAAAGTTGTTGAGGGCAGTAAAATTACATATGCAAAATGGATTTCAAAAAAAGATATCATTGAGGGGAAAAAAATAATTTATCCTAATGGTTTACATGAATTATTACTGAAGAAAAAAGGCTTATTTTCTTGAGTAGCTACTTACAACTAATATAAAAGAAGTCATTCTGAATAAAAATCTGTTCAAAATGGCTTCTTTTTTCGTGGGAATTTAGGTATTCATTACTCATTTTTTAAAAAATCCAAATTTCTAATCTGCATTTATTGTAAATAGAGGTGTTTAAACATGGGGTGAAGAAATACTAGGGAACGAATTATTATTTACTTTATCAGTAGGGGAGGGTGAGAGTGATGGATTATGATGTAATAGTCATAGGAGCAGGATTGACTGGACTCGTAGCTACAGCAGAATTATCGGATCAGGGCAAGAAAGTATTATTACTTGATCAAGAGCCAGAAGCTTCTCTTGGCGGACAAGCTTGGTGGTCTTTTGGTGGATTATTTCTTGTTGATTCACCGGAACAAAGGCGTCTTGGTGTAAAGGATTCAAAAGACTTAGCCTGGAGAGATTGGCTAGGCTTTGCAAAGTTTGATAGAGAGAAAGACGAAGATTACTGGGCTATAAAATGGGCACAAGCGTATGTGGAGTTTGCATCAGGGGAGAAACGCGAATGGTTGCATAGTTTAGGTATTAGATTCTTTCCTGTTGTAGGGTGGGCAGAACGTCAAGGTAATTCAGTTCCTCGCTTTCATATAACATGGGGAACTGGCCCCGGATTAGTGAAGCCATTTGAAGTGAAATTATGGGCCGCTATTAAAACTGGGCTCGTAGACTATAAACCGCGTCATCAAGTAGATGAATTGATAACTTCCATAAATGCTATAACGGGAGTAAGGGGGAAAATTTTAGTGCCTAGTAGTGCTAAACGTGGAGAAGAAAGTGAACGCGATACCATAGGCGATTTTGAATACAAAGCGAAGGCAATTATTGTCACGAGTGGTGGAATAGGGGCTAATATCGAATTGGTGCGCAAAAATTGGCCACAAAGTTTAGGAAAGGCTCCAGAACGAATGATTTCTGGAGTACCTGCACATGTAGATGGGCGAATGCTAATCATTTCTGAACGTGTGGGAGGTCGTATCGTCAACAAAGATAGAATGTGGCATTATACAGAAGGGATTCAAAATTGGAATCCCGTTTGGCAAAATCATGGTATTCGCATTTTACCTGGACCCTCTTCACTTTGGTTAGATGCTGAAGGAAATCGTTTGAAAGCTCCTAATTTTCCTGGTTTTGATACCCTGGGTACGTTGGAGGCTATTCAAAAAACTGGTTATGATTATTCTTGGTTTATATTGACAGAGAAGATTATTGAAAAGGAATTCGCATTGTCAGGTTCAGAACAAAATCCAGATTTAACTGAGAAAAATGTTAGGAAAGTGCTCCAACGTATTTTACCTGGGCCGACAAAACCTGTTAAAGCATTTATGGAAAATGGAGCAGATTTTGTGGTGGCTAATAATTTAAGAGAATTAGTGAATGGTATGAACAAAATTGCAGGAAATGAACTAATTCATATTGAACATATTGAAGAACAAATGAAAGAACGAGACGACGAGATAAATAAGAAATTTACGATGGATTTGCAAGCAAAAGCAATTCACGGAGCTAGAAACTATATAGGGGATAAAGTCATTCGTGTTGCTAAACCACATAAACTATTAGATGCCAGTAAGGGGCCGTTGATTGCTGTTCGACTAAATATTCTAACACGTAAAACATTAGGTGGTTTACAGACAGATTTAGATGGCCGAGTGTTAGATGGATCGATGAAGCCGATTGAAGGATTGTATGCCGCTGGGGAAGTTGCTGGATTCGGAGGCGGAGGTGTTCATGGCTATAGAGCATTAGAAGGAACTTTTTTAGGAGGCTGTTTATTTAGCGGCAGGCAGGCAGGGCGTGGCGTTTTGACAGATATAAAAAATAATAATTTTTCTGAAAAAAAAGGTGTTCTGCAGAAAATAGAGAATATTAATATATGAATAACTGTTCATTTTTAAACAAAGGGGTGTTTTTAATGACATTTGAAACATTGAAACTAGAGAAGAATGGTAGATTGGCAACGTTGACTTTGAACAGGCCAGCTGCGATGAATTCTATGAATGAAGTGATGATGAGAGAATTAGCTGATTGCTTTGAAGCGTTAAATGATGATGGGGATATACAAGTACTCATTATTAAAGGGGAAGGGAAAGTATTTTCAGCTGGTGGAGATATTAAAGCGATGCTGAATGAGGACAGCCCGATGGATATTGACGAAGTAATGGTTGATATTACACGCTTTGTTAAGGCTATATATATGTTGCCAATGATAACAATTGCGGCAGTTCACGGGGCATCAGCAGGTTTAGGCTTTAGTTTAACGCTAGCTAGTGACATAATTATTGCTGAAGAAACTAGTAAACTAGCGATGAATTTCATTGGAATTGGTCTTATACCAGATGGTGCAGGTCATTTCTTCATGAAGGAACGTTTAGGCACACCGCTTGCAAAACAGATGATTTGGTCAGGTGACGTATTGCAGGGGCCTGAAGCAAAAAAACTAGGCTTGGTAGATGAAGTAGTACCTGAAGGGAAAGCTTCTGAACAGGCAGATTTATTAGCTCAAAAATTGTTACAATCACCAGTTGCTGCAATGATTGCTTCAAAGGAAATCTTGCATACTCAAAAGTGTGCAGAGCTATCGAATGTTCTCAAAATGGAAGCAGTTACGCAATCAAAAATGCGTAAATCGGTTGATCATTTAGAAGGTATTCAAGCATTCGTACAGAAACGTACACCGGTTTTCAACGGACAGTAAAAAAATGCCTTTCACAATGTAACTTTTGTGAAAGGCATTTTCATTATGAATGGAACAATATTAATTTGCCGGCAGAGTTTACTAAGCGATGTGTTTGATCCGCCAAACCTTTTTCTTCAACTTGTTGTTGCCCTTGAGTTTTGGCAGTTACATCATCAGCAAACTCCCAAGCTTCGTCAAAAAGTGTTTTACCTGATTTTTCGAACGCTGTAAATCGATACGTTTTCATATTCATCACCCTTTTTTATGAATGTTTATTCATTATACTAGAAAAGTCAGAAAAAACATACAAATCAGTAAGGGGATATTAATAGTAGTCTATTAGTTATGCTAGAGCTTTTGCTATAAATTACCGGAATTTTGTGATAAAATAAGAACAAATATTCGTATCTTTTAGAGGAGGAAATCATGTCTACTATTCGATTTTTTCATACTGCCGATTTACATCTAGATAGCCCATTTAAAGGGATGTCGTCACTCCCAAAGGAGCGTTTACAGGAACTTCGTAATAGCACATTTGCAGCATTTGACCGATTCATCCAATATGCAGTAAAAGAAAGGCCAGATTTTATTGTCATTGTTGGCGATATATATGATGGAGAAGATCGTAGTTTACGTGCACAAGCTAAATTCCAAAAAGGTATGGAGCAACTTTGTGACAAGAATATACCAGTCATTTTGAGTTATGGAAATCACGATCATCTGAATGGGAAATGGACTCGCTTCGAATTGCCTCCAAATGTCCATGTACTACCAAAGCAAACAAAGCAAGTGACCTTGCAAATACGCGAAATTGCTGTTCATATATATGGCTTTAGTTATCCTGATCGGCATGTGACGGAGCCTATGATAAATACATATCCAGTTGCTACAAATAAGGAAGCATTTCATATTGGTATGCTCCATGGAAGCTTAATGGGAAATACAACGCATGATGTCTATGCACCGTTTACAAAAGAAGCTTTACTTTCGAAACAATATGATTATTGGGCACTAGGGCATATTCACTTACGTCAAATAATAAATGAACATCCACCGATTGTTTATTCGGGTAATATTCAAAGTCGGCATCGAAAAGAGCAGGGTATAAAAGGGTTTTATGATGTAGAGATGGACCAGCATCGCACAAACTTGAATTTTGTACCGACATCAGTGATTGTTTACGATGAATTTGAAGTTAATTGTGATGGCCTTATTCACGCCAATGAAATTTTACAAGCATGTGAAAAGTCGTTGCAACAGTTTCGTGATATTAACGGTGCAGGTGTTGTAGAACTAAAATTTGTGCAATTAGAATCTAGCGCTAAGATGTTATTTGAAGAGAGTACTATAGAAGAATGGCTTGAATTGATTAGGGAGAGAGAGGAGTTGAAATCTCCTGCTATCTGGGTACAGTCTGTTCAGGTCAATTGGCAAGAATTCATAGAATATGATCCCACTGTTGCAACAGAAGCAGTACTTCATGTTATTGATAGTTGGGACGAAATGCAATGGAAGGAAAAGCTGAAAGATCTCTATCAGCATCCTAGAGGAGGTCGTTATTTAGAACCTCTATCTGGAGTAGATTTAGAGCAAATCTCAGCGCAAACTAAAGACTTATTTAAAAATTTAGTATCAAAGAAACTTTAACTTTGAAGTAAAGAAGGGAGTGAACATTATGTATATCCGCAAATTAGTTATTTTTGGATTCGGGCAACATGAGAATGTAACGATTAATTTAAAACAAGGTATCAATGTATTCTATGGGCTCAATGAAGCGGGGAAAACGACGATTCAGCAATTTATACTTCATATATTATTTGGTTTTCCTCAAAAAAATGCGCATCAGCTTCGCTACGAACCGAAAGCCGGCGGTAAATATGGAGGACAAGTGCATGTAATAGACGATGAATTCGGAAATTGTATCATTGAACGTGTGAAGGGGAAAGCAACAGGGGATGTTACGGTCTATTTTGAAGATGGTACAAGAGGGCACGAAGAGGCGTTAGCCAAAATAGTACATGGCTATAATCGCGAAGGATTTGAAGCCATTTTTTCATTTTCTGTTCACCAATTGCAACAGCTAGAGCATATGTCTGAGGATGAACTGAGTAAAGTATTATTAGCTTCAGGTACAACAGGTGTTGATCAGTTAACTAAACTTGAAAAGGATCTTGATAAGAAAATTGGAGAACTCTTTAAGAAATCTGGTAAAAACCCAACGATAAATAAGCAGATTGAAGAGCTTCGTGAAAGTGATCAGATTCTAAAAGAAGAGCGTAAAAAACTTGAGGAATATGATCCTACTATTTTAAGATTACAGCAAATTACAGCAGAATTAGATGATATTAAATCAACTGAATCTATGCAATTGCAAGAACAGCAGAAGTTACATATATTCCGTCAACTCTATCCGCTTTTACAAAAGAAGGAACAGATAGAACAAGAGCTCCGATCAATTCTACAAAGGGGATTTCCTACAAATGGAGTGCATCGTTATGAGCTGTACAAAGACAAAAAACTCGAAGTACAAGCTACATTAAACCAAGTTCAGCAAGAAAAAGAAGTAATCGAAAAACAGCTCCAAGCAGATTTTAATGATGAAAGATACCAACTATTAAAGAATCTCAATGACCAAGATAGTGAGTGGCGCGAATGGAACTCTAAGGTGAAAAGTTTAGAGAATGATATTGAATTACTACAACAAGAAAAAATCGCTCAATTTCGTTTGCTGGGCATTACAGATTATGAACAGCAACAAGCTTTAGAACAAACGGAAGTTTCTCTTGAACAGGAAGAATATTTTCGTCAATTAGTAAAGCAATTGGAAGAAAATGAAGAGCAATATCGATTTGGTCAACGTACTGTAGATCAGCTTCAACAGGAGTTAGCAACGGTCGAACAAAAACTAGACAATTTTTTTGAACAGCAACCGTCTGACTATGAGATAGAACGAGCCGCCAATTGGTCAGCAAAAATACAAAAAGTAGCTGAAGCGAAGGCGACCTTAAATCAAGATATTAAAGCATCTAAAAGTACAAAATCAGTAAAACTCTTAAGTATAACTATTGCGATAATAGCTATTCTAATTGGCATTAGTCAATCTAATGGGCTTGTAATCGCAATAGGTATTATTGTAGCTGCTGTTCTATGGTTTATTTTGGACAATGGTACAGGGCCAAATGAAAATAATTCTGTAAATGCAGAAGCTCTTCAACGTGAAATTCGCGATTTTGAATCACAGCAATCTGAAATGGAACAAATACTGACAAAAATTCGCCAATTTGAAGATCGTATTACTCTGTTACAAGAACAGTATGATGATAAAAAAGTACAAATGAAAGAAGCCCAACAAGCCGTATCTAAATTCAATATGTATATCGAACAAAGTGAAGAACAACTTCAACTTTTTTTAAAACGTTTTCAAATAAGCGGCTCATTACAACCCGAACTTCTAACAGAGCTATTCAGACAAGTACGTGAGCTGCAGCAAAAAAGCACAAGTATAATGATGAAAGAACATCAAATAGAGCGACTTACTGCGCTAGTAAATGAGCGTATAAAGGATGCCTCAGCAGCTTGCGAAATTATTTGTACGAGAGAAAATTTATCCGCTACCGTCCAATCTATCTTTTTCAAAATGACTGAGCAACAGCAAATTGTTGTAACGGCCAAAGAAAAACTACAACAATTAGAAAATATTATTGATGAGAAGACGAATTTGCATAAATCTTATACAACTGAAATCTTAAATTTATTTGAAGAAGCTGATGTTGAAATAGCCGAGGATTTCTATAAGGCTAACGAGCAATTTCAACTTTATAAAGACAATTTCCTATCATTAAAACAAGTAGAGGAACAGTTGGCAATGTTCGATGAGTCCTCTGTCAACGTTCAATTAAACGATATAGAATCCAAAAGTCTACTTGAGCAAATATCAGCCACTCTGCTATCTTTACAAGAGAAAAAAGATAAGTTAGTCAGTGAACATGCAGAGCTACAAGCGAAAACAATAGGTCTATTATCAGATGAGAAATATGGTGTTCAGATACAAAGGTTTGAAGAGCAAAAAGCCGCTTTAGCAGAGCAAGCACGTGAATGGGCTATTAATCAAGCAATTACAACAGCAATACAGGAAACTATGCGTAACTTGAAAGAAAAAAGACTGCCAGCAGTTTTGCAAGGTGCGGAGCGATATTTTAAACAGTTAACAGGTGGCCACTATGATACATTAGAGATAAACTCAGAAAGTATTTTCGAAGCAGTTACTGAGGATGGTATGCGCTATACAATAGCTGAATTGAGCCAAGCGACGAAAGAGCAAGCCTATATAGCATTACGATTTGCATTGGCGGATTCATTACAACAATCTGCACCATTTCCGATTATTATGGATGATCCTTTTGTCCATTTTGATCGTTTGCGCATTGGGAACATGGTACAATTAGTTAATAGTATTCAAACGAAACACCAGATACTCTATTTTACATGTCATGAAAATATGATAGATCAATGGTCAAAATCATTCGTCATTCATGTTTCAAATTTAAAAGGTGAAAGGAGATTGACTTCCATATGAATGGTATAGCATCACTTCAAGTCGGAGAGCCAGTCGATCATTATTTATTAATTAAGCAAGCTACAAAAGGCGTTACAACAATGGGGAAGCCATTTATGACGCTTATTTTACAAGACAAGAGCGGTAGTATTGAAGCGAAATTATGGGATACAGGCGAAGAGCATGAAAAACTATATCAATCTGAGGGCATTGTACGTGTAGGTGGAGAAATCCATGATTATCGTGGTAAAGCTCAACTACGTATAAAAGCAATCCGTCCAGTAGCGAATGATGAGGGAGTTTCCGTAGTGGATTTAGTACCATCTGCAGAAACGCCAAAAGAGGAATTATTTGAGCAATTGATGCAGTTCTTCTTCGAAATTAAAAACCCACAAATTTCTCGCATTACTAGACATATATTAAAAGAAAATCAAGATGAGGTTATGACGTTCCCAGCAGCGACAAAAAATCACCATGATTATGCATCTGGTTTACTCGATCACGTTGTATCGATGTTGAAATTAGGCCGGGCTATTGCTGATTTATATCCGACTTTAAATAAGGACTTATTATATGCAGGTATTATTTTACATGATATCGGTAAGGTAGTTGAATTATCTGGACCAGTTGCAACATCATATACCGTCACAGGTAATATGTTAGGGCATATTTCGATTATGGTGACAGAAATTGCGAAAGCCGCAGATACACTTCAAATCGAAGGTGAAGAAGTCATGTTATTGCAACATATGGTGTTATCTCATCACGGTAAGGAAGAATGGGGAAGCCCTAAAAAGCCAATGTTGCAAGAAGCGGAGATGCTTCACTACATCGATAATATCGATGCCAAAATGAATATGCTAAAACGTGCACTAGGTAAAACTGTTCCAGGAGAATTTACAGAAAGACTTTTCCCATTGGATAATCGTTCATTCTATAAGCCAACAATAGACTAATAAAATATAAAAGGGCCTTTCAGCGATGCTGAGAGGTCCTTTTTACGTACTAAAAGAGTATTACTGTTAACAGTTACGGAACAGTCCATGGAATGGTTTATGACATGGTCTATTCTTATTGCAGTGAACTGGGTTTCCTGGATCAACTACTACGTTTTCAGTTGATTGTGTGTAGTAATGACGCGGTACATTAACAATGTGCTTTCTGTTTACAGTAACTACTGGGTGAATAACTGGAACTTCTCTTTCAACATAGCAATCATTGAACTGATATTGTGTAGGGCATACGATCGGATGTTGACCGTGATGGCAATGACCGTGGCCGTGACCGCGGCCGTGACCGAAACCATGGCAGTGGTGATGGTTGTGACGTTTCAAAGGAATCACCTCCGTTCTAACTTGTTAACTCTATAACATGCGATAAAGTAAAACATTAAGAGGACAGAGGCCCGTAAAAATAAAAAAATACCTGATCCATCGAAATGGATCAAGCACTTTTATGAGGCTAATTATTTTTCAGTAGTAGTATCTTCTTTTAAAAATTGGCTTAGTGCGTCTTTTAGATCTTCGTCTTTAATCTTCACGTCAGCTTCTTTAATTAATTTAGTAGTTGTTTCAATGAATTTAGTTTGAGCTTTTTCAGTTGCAGCAACTTTTTGTTTAATTTCATCTTTGCTATCTTCTAATGAAGGAAGGTCTTTAACTTCACGCTTGTCCTCTAATTTAATGATGTGATAGCCGTGAGCAGATTTAACTGGCTCACTAATCTCACCCTTTTTAAGAGCGTATGAAGCGTCTGTAAATTCAGCAACCATTTTATCTGGGCCGAACCAACCTAGTTCACCGCCAGCTTCTTTAGAACCTGGATCTGTAGAGTACTTTTTAGCAAGTTTAGCGAAATCTTCACCTTTATCTAGTTTAGATTTTACTTCTTTAGCTGTTTCTTCATCAGCAACTAAGATATGGCTAGCTTTCACTTCTGTTTTCATACGTTCGTAGTATGCTTCGATATCTTTTTCAGAAATATCCATAGCTTTTTCTTGTAATAACAGAATACGGATGTAATCTTCTTTGAAATCTTTTTCCGTTAAACCTTGAGCAGCTAGAGTTTGTTCGAAGGTGTCACCCATTGCTTCTTTTTGCTTCTTGAATTCTGCATCTACTTCTTTATCAGTTATTTTGTATTTATCTTCTAAAACATTTTTGATAACTAATGTTTGAAGCGTTTGTGTACCAGCCACGTTCTTCATTTCTTGGTACATTTGTTCTTTTGTAATATTACCTGCTTTTGATTCTGCTACTACTTCGTCACTTGGATTATTTCCACATGCAGCAAGAGCAAGAACAGATGCTGCTAGTGTAAGTGATAATACTGTTTTCTTCATCTTTAAAATCTCTCCCAACTTTAGTCACTTCTAACTAATGTATTTGTAACTATAACACAAAACGAAATAAAAAGAAAAAGGTTGCATATTCATTTAGCCTAAAACCATCAAACATATTTGCATAAGATAGCAAAGAGAGGGGAGGTGCGGGTAATGAGTAATGGTGGTGGACATTCTAATAGTTCAGGCTTTGCTTTAATTGTTGTGTTATTTATTTTGTTAATTATTGTTGGCACAGCATTTATGTGCTGATTTTTAGGCAATAAGAAAGTCCACTTGCAGAGATGCGAATGGACTTTTTTATTTATTCTGTTCACTAATTTGAGGACGGAAGAACTAACTTAATGTTGATAGAACTTATCCAATAAGCTATTTTCAATGCTATAAAATGAATATTGTTTACACAGTAAACAGAATCTCCAAGTAAAAGGAGATTAACAAAATAGTAATCAATACATTTATAGTTCGGTATATTTTTGGTTGTTTTTCTTCAGGAATTTCTTTTTGCGCACAAAGTGCATACGTCATCCGGTTGATTTGAAATAAATAAAACACCGAGAATAGGACGACAATGGCAATCATCAAGTCTTTTCCTCCCCTCTATCTACATCATAAGCATAACAAACAAAGAACAGAAATGACAAGTTAATCATCATTGGTTGGATGATGGAACTAAAATTTCAAACCCCTTATCTGTTTCTTCAATCAATGCCGTTTTAGGCGAATGTCTAAGATGTTTGACATACAATAGATCAATTAAGCAAAGTCCACAGTGATAAGCCAACAAAATCGAAAAGTAATGTCTAAAGGGTGGAAACATTATCGCGCCAATTATTAAAACTAAGTTCAGTAGAATAAATGGTACGAGTAATGCAAAAACATAACGACTTTTTAATATAGGCTCATGAATACGCATCGACAATACAGGTAAAAAACTATATTGTTTCTCGATGGAAAAGCGCAAACTTTTACGATAATTAAATAATGGAATAAAATGTAGCAGCTTATGAGCAGGGTAAATCATAAAAAAGACCATTAAAAAGAGCGGGAATAAGTGATCAGATAACGGATCTTCTTTAAATATATTTAAAACTATATAAAAGATAGAAAATACGCTAATGACGATTATAGTAGACAATAAAAAAATACGATCGTGGCCGTATTGTTTCTGTACATTAATTGTTTTCCAGCAATGCAAGGTTTAGCATCTCCAATTTCAATATATGATAATCTTCGAAACCTAACATTAATGGTTTTCATAAGGAAAATCAAGTCATTTTATATTAAAAAAAAGATAGCGTTTTCATACCTGAGTATTGAACGATTGGAGCAATACTCAGGTTGAACTCGTTTTAAATATTATTCAATATTGCGTAAGGAACCTTCAAAAATATCCATGAAATCATCCCCGTAGATATTACGAATAATAGCCATAAGGTCTAATAATTCAGGGAATTTACCATACATTTCTTTTAAAGGAAGTGAGCCTTCAAGAACACTTTGTTTAGATCTCTTGTAATTTTCTGTCAATTCAACAAGTAATGACTTACCTTTTTCGGTGAGCTCAACATATGTATTTCGCTTATCGTCATTACGTTTAGAAAATGCAAGCAATCCACGCTCCTCTAAATTTTTAGAGAAATTAAATGCGGTCGATACGTGCATTACACCAAATTTTGCTATATCAGAAATCGATGCGCCTTGAAGATTAGAAGCAATCCATAATACATGGTGCTCATTGATATTCAAATCATATGGTTTAATCCATGCTTGCCAATCTTTTTCAGCAGCTTTCCAAAGGGCCTTCGATAGCTGGGCGATTCTTTGGCTGTAAAGCATAGCTTCACGAACCGTATACAAGTCTTCAGACATAGCTATCACCAACTTTCGCAATTTTCTAACATTATAACATTATTTGTAAATAATAAACAATCGTTTTCCAATATAAAATAGTACAAAAAATATATTTTTATATTAGTTTAATTATTTTTCTCAAAAAATATACTTTTATCGTATAATTTTATTCATTATTTTTTTGGTTTTTACGATTTTGGAATTCTGCTAGATGTTTTTCGATTTCTTCCACAGAGCTTTGTAAGGAAGCAATTTCTTGTTGTAGATTTTCTTGAATAGGCGCTGTCTCAGCTTGCCAAGAAGCAAAAGATTCTTTTGATTCTTCAATCACCTTAGGAATGGTTTGTTGAGCTTCATTTTTTATGTTCTCAATAGAACCTTTTATATCAGCAAGTCTATTTTGAAGATCCTCTTTAGTAGTTTGCAATGATGTTCTAAATTCTTTACCTGATTGTGGTGTAGATAAAAGAACAGCTACCATACCACCGATTGCTCCAGTTGTTAAGCCGAGTAAAAATGTAGATGTTTTCATTTTTTCGTTTCTCCTTCCTACTTTAAACTATGTATATCCTTCTTTTACTATAATAAAACATGATATTCAATAAAAGAAATTAAAACAAAAATTATTTATTATTTGTAGCTATTAAAAAGAAGGTCATTATCTATAGTATTGTAGATAGTGACCTTCAGAATTATATTATCTTTTTATTTTTAGTATTTAGGCATGTGTTAAAGATGTATTAAATTTCGAACGTTTAACCAAATTAATGATGATTGGGTAAATAATAATAAATGCTACGACGTTAATGGCAACAGCAGGTAGTACAACTGTTATAAATAATGCTGTAAATGGAATTTTCGCGCCAACAACTAGTATTGCAGAACCTAAGAAAACACTTCCTGAAATAATCGTACCTACACCGGCAAGAACAGCCGATACTGCAATTTTCTGAGCAAACTTTTGTAATAATACAACTGCTGCATAGAAAATAAATGCTGTTACTAATTTGTCGATAATATTCGGTACAAATCCAGCTGGGAATGTTGAAAATAAGCCTGAAATCACGCCTGTTGTTATCGCTAGTAAGAAAACTTCCTTAATACCAGGGAATAATAAGATTCCGATAAACATCATCGTTAGCATGAAGTCTGGCTTCATACCACCATTAATTCCTGGAATTACGACATATAATGCCGCACCTACACCAACTAAAAGTGCCATTAAAACTAAATTCTTCGTATTCATTTCTCATCTCTCCTAAAGCTACACTGAGCTCAACTTTTGTTATTTCCTTCCGTATCCTCGTGATCGGAAGCGAAACTTATACATGATAATACAGGTAAATTATCGGGAAATCAATACTATTATATAATAGTAATAAAAAGGGAGTTAGTCCTATTTATTTAGGTTGGTAATGATTTGTTCAGCTAAATTAGCTAAAATTACTGGCGTATATTCATCTGGTTTTGTAATCCAAGTAGGTTTAAATCCATCTGTTTCATCATATCTTGGTATGAAGTGTAAATGAAAGTGGAATACAGTTTGTCCTGCCGCTTCACCGTTATTATTTACTAAGTTCATGCCAGCTGGGTTGAAGGTATCTTTTATAGCATTAGCTATTTTAGGTGCAACGGCAAAGAGATTCGAAGCTACTTCAGAAGACATTTCAAAAATGTTTGCCACGTGCTCTTTAGGAATTAATAATGTATGACCTTTTGATAAGGGCCCAATATCCATAAAGGCATAGACAAATTCGTCTTCGTAAACTTTCATACTAGGAATTGAACCGTCGATAATTTTACAAAATAAACAATCGCTCATAGAAAAAAACACACCTTTCATCATTTTGCTTTTTATTTTACCATATTGGTAACTGCTAGATTGCGAAAATTTTGATAAACTGTAAGAAGAATAGGAGTGACGAGGAATGACAGTATTAGAATTACAATCCGTAACAGGTGGTTATACGAGAAAACCTGTTATTCATGATTTATCCTTTACAATTCAACCTGGAGAACTAGTCGGACTAATTGGACTGAATGGGGCAGGGAAAAGTACTACAATTAAACACATCATCGGATTAATGACTCAAAAAAGTGGAGACATTCTTCTAAATGGGATCACAATAAAGGAAAATATGGATCAATATCGTTCCTCATTTTCATATATTCCAGAAACACCTGTATTATATGATGAATTAACTTTGAAAGAACATTTAGAATTAACTGCAATGGCATATGGTTTGGATGAACAAACATTAAAAGAACGCTCTGAGCCATTATTAAAAGAATTCCGTATGGAAAAGCGTTTAAACTGGTTCCCGTCTCATTTCTCAAAAGGGATGCGTCAAAAAGTGATGATTATGTGTGCATTCTTAGTTAATCCATCATTATATATTATTGATGAGCCATTTTTAGGGCTAGATCCTCTAGGTATTCAATCATTATTAGATCATATGGATGAAAAGAAAAAAGACGGGGCATCTATATTGATGTCTACACATATATTATCGACGGCTGAAAAACATTGTGACCGTATTTTATTGTTACATAATGGCCGACTTCGCGCACAAGGGACGATGAATGACTTACGCCAAGCATTCAATATGCCTGGTGCAACTTTGGACGACTTATACATCGCAATGACGAAGGAGCAAGAACATGAATAGCTTGCATGATGTGTGGCGTACACGCTTCTTTCATTATATAAATGAAGTGCAAAAGTATATGAAGTATGTCTTTACTGGGCATATGGCAATCGTACTTGTATTCATCATCGGTGCTGGTGGTTATCAATACAGTGAGTGGCTGAAAACCAATCCAATCGATTTTCCTTCTATATTAGTAACTGCAATAGTATTAGGTTTTCTATTAGCATTTAGTAGTCCTACCACATTAATCCGTGAGCCAGACCAAGTTTACTTATTGCCACTTGAGACGAAGCTTCCAATTTATTTAAAGAAGGCTTTGAATTGGACTTTTTGGTCACAGATTCTTGTCGTTGTTATACCGTTTATCATAGCTCTACCTATGTTAAAGCAAATAGGACAAGTATCTACTGAAACAATCGGATTAGCATTTGTAGTTGTTGTGTTCATGAAATGGTGGAATGTACAAGTTGACTTTGCATTTCGTTGGGCTAATAGAGGACAAGCAGTATGGGGAGATCGCATTGTAAGAGTACTGATTTCCATTACTGTTCTAGCATCAGTGTTATTAATGAATGTATGGATGATGATTATTGTTGCTACTCCAGTAATCTATTATGGTTATACTTGGATGAAACAAAAGACTAGGCATCCCTTTCCCTATGAGCATTTCGTAAAGCTTGAGCAAAATCGTATGTTGCGTCTTTATCGCTTTGCTAATTATTTTACGGATGTACCGCACATACATGGTAGCATTAAAAGACGTCAGTGGTTGGATGCGCTATATAAAATGGTGCCGTTTAAAAAAGAAAATACACAAGCCTATTTGGTGTTCCGCACTTTCGTTCGTACAGATGACCATTTCTATTTATGGGTACGCTTAACGGCGATAGCGGGAATAGGCGCTTTTATCATTAATATGCCTGTTGCGGTTGGCGTCTTTTTAGCAGCGCTTGCATTTGCGACGACAATTCAGTTGAAGCAAGCATTAATTTCTTCAACAGACTTCAGTATGTATATGTTATATCCATTACCTGCAGTTTATCGTAAACTAGCAGTTCATAAAATTGTTCGAGTAGTAAATATTGTACAAGTGGTTATCGTATTAATTTGTGGCATAGGTAACCCATTATTTTATGTTGGACCTGTGATAATGTTAATCGTTGGCGAGCTTACATTACGAATGACAAAATAAAGAAAATCCTGGGACAGTGAAAATGTCTCAGGATTTTTTTGTTATATATTTTGATAATCAAGTACTGCTGCACCTAACGTTTTAGCAGCAATCAACATTGCTTCTTCACGGAAATCAAATTTTGAATGATGATGAGCATACGCAGTTCCTTCAGGCATTGCACCTGTAAAGAAGAATACACCAGGTACCTTTTCTAGATAGTACGAAAAATCTTCCCCAACCATAAGTGGAGCACATTCAACTACTTCAATTACGCCAGGAATATCCTTCGCGATGTCAAAAAGGAAAGCAGACTCTTTTTCATGATTGACAACAGCTGGATAGCCCCTAATGTATTCGAATGTGTAGGCACAATCAGCTGCAAGGCATGTACCTTTAATAATACGTTCAATTTCAGTTTCCACTAGATCACGGACTTCAGGTAAAAATGTTCGTACAGTACCTGACATTTTAGCTTCTCCTGCAATCACATTAAAAGTATCTCCAGCATGGAAGGAACCGATTGTTACTACTGCCGATTTAATAGGGTCTACTCGACGAGAAACAATTTGCTGTAAATTTGTAACAAGCTGAGCCCCAACTGTTACTGTATCAATCGTATCTTGTGGCATTGCGCCATGTCCACCGCGACCGTGTATAGAAATTTCGAAGCGATCTGCTGAAGCCATCATAGGGCCAGAACGATGTTCAATAGTGCCAAATGGTGTTTGTGACCATAAATGTGTACCAAATACAGCATCGACTCCATCCAAGCATCCCGCTTCTACCATAGGCTTTGCTCCACCAGGCGCTATTTCTTCAGCATGTTGATGAATGATGACATATTCACCAGCTAGTTGATCGCGCATTTCATGAAGTGCTTTTGCCAGTTGTAGTAATGTGGCTGTATGACCATCATGACCACAAGCATGCATAACACCAGCGACAGTTGATTTATAGGGAACATCGTTTAATTCTTGAATAGGAAGTGCATCAAAATCTGCTCGTAATGCAATCGTTTTACCAGGTTTTGCCCCTTTAATGCGAGCAACAACCCCGTTGCCACCAACATTCGCTTCATAAACAACGCCGAGCTGATCGTAAAATTTTTGTATATACTTAGCTGTTTCAGTCTCATTAAAAGAAACTTCAGGATACATATGTAAATGGCGGCGAATTTGCACCATGTCTTTATAAGAAGCATCTAGTTTATCAAAAAGCTGTAGTTTCATCTGCTATACCCCACTCATAATTAGTATTCTTGAATTGCTTTATTATATCAAAAAAGCCGAGCGCTTGACTCGACTTTAGAAATTAATCTTCAGTTTCTTCATTTTTTGCAGTGGTATAAGTTTGTACATACGCTTTACTTGTGAAAATGTTGCGATTTTCAATACCTGCTGCAGCAACTTGCTTTTCAAAAGCGTCTTTATATGCTTTTGATACTTTCCAAGCTTCAAAGGAAGTTGGACCTGACCATTCCGTTAAGACAATATAAGTTTCGGAATTGAGAGGTTTAAGTAGACGGTATGCTTTGAAACCAGGATCTGATTCAATTACATGCGAACGACTTAAAAAGCGATGTTCAAATAGAGGACGGCCTTCATCAGAAACAGGTAGATGATTCATTACAAAGAAACCTTTGTCTTCTAATTCATTAATTGAATCGATTACTTCGTAGCTTCTAGGGGTTTGGAATACAGATTTTCTCTCTGACTCATGTAGCAACATAGAGTTGCCAGTGCCATGTAATACAATCATTTTTTCATTAGAGTATTTTTTTCGTAAGTTCTCCATAAATTCTGGAGTTCCAGATGTTAAATAAATATTCAATAATAACGCCTCCTATTTAATTTGAGTGTTCTTAAATATAATCAGTTTCAGTGGCTAGTTGCTCGAGCCGGGTGCTTTTAGCATGCATTTGTATATAATATTTAGCCATAGTTTATATTAAGTAAACATTATAATGCGCACAATTAATAATTATATGTTTGATATATCGATAATAAGTAAAATATATTAAAAGAATTTGAGGGTTATGAGATTGTCAGACATCTTTGTCGAAAAGATGTCAACATTACAAACATTTTCATGACAATTCGGGCGGAAAACTATACAATAACATGGGAAACGACTATAGTGAAAACGGATACGAAAGTCGAAAAGAATAACTTTTATATATGAAGGGAATGAATCTATTCATGAGAAAGATTAATGATACGCTTTTACGCGCAGCACGTGGAGAGAGGACAGCCTATACTCCTGTTTGGTATATGCGTCAAGCAGGGCGTTCACAGCCTGAATACCGTAAGATTAAAGAAAAATACTCATTAGAGGAAATTACTCATCAACCAGAATTGTGTGCTTATGTGACACATTTACCGGTACAAAATTATAATGTTGATGCAGCTATTTTATATAAAGATATCGTAACGCCACTACCAGGTATGGGTGTTGATGTAAAGATTAAAGCAGGTATTGGTCCAGTAATTTCAAACCCAATTCGCTCTGTAAAGGATGTAGAAGCTTTACGCGAATTTAATCCTGAAGAACATGTACCATTCGTGCTTGATACAATAAAACTTTTAACTGAAGAACAATTAGATGTACCGTTAATCGGTTTTGCGGGCGCTCCATTTACACTTGCAAGCTATATGATTGAAGGCGGTCCTTCTAAAAGCTACAGCTTAACAAAATCATTCATGGTCTCTGAGCCACAAGCTTGGTTCATGTTAATGGACAAGTTAGCGGATATGATTATTGTGGATATTAAAGCGCAAGTTGGAGCAGGGGCTAAGGCATTCCAAATTTTCGATTCATGGGTTGGAGCACTAAGTAAAGAAGATTACCGTATCTTCATTAAACCAGTTATGACAAGAATATTTAGTGAGCTAAAAGAGTTAGATGTTCCGATGATCACATTCGGTGTAGGCGCAAGCCACTTAGCAATGGAGTGGCATGATTTACCGGTAGATGTTGTTGGCTTAGATTGGCGTTTGCCGATTAAAGAAGCGCGTGCTATGGGTATGACTAAACCAGTTCAAGGTAACTTAGATCCAACACTATTATTAGCTGATTGGTCTATTATTGAAGAACGCACAAAAGCAATTATTGACCAAGGCTTAGAAGTACCAGGTCATATTTTCAACCTAGGACACGGCGTGTTCCCTTCAGTAGATCCAGATGTTTTAAAACGTTTAACAACACTTATTCATGAGTACAGTGCAGAGCAAGTTAAAGTACGTTTTTAATAAGTAGTAAATAATTTTTTGAGGTGAAATTACGATGAAAAAAACAATGGGCTTATTAGTTATGGCTTATGGTACACCAAACAACGAAGATGAAATTGAAACATACTATACACATATTCGCCATGGTCGCAAACCTAGCGAAGAGTTAATCGAAGACTTACGTAGTCGTTATCAAGCTATCGGTGGTATTTCTCCGCTTGCTGAAACAACTCGTAAACAAGCAGCAGCATTATGTGCTCGTTTAAATGAAGTTCAAGATGAAGTAGAGTACAAATTATATATTGGTCTAAAACATATTGCGCCATTCGTAGAAGATGCAGTTGAAGCAATGCATAAAGACGGTATTACTGAAGCAGTTTCCATCGTACTTGCACCTCACTTCTCAACATTCTCTATTAAATCGTACAATGGCCGTGCGAAAGAAAAAGCTGAAGAATTAGGTGGTTTAACAATCACTTCAGTTGAGAGCTGGTACAAAGAGCCGAAATTCATCCAATATTGGACAGAAAAAATCAATGAAGCGTTTGCTGATATGTCAGAAGAAGAACGTAAAACAGCTTGCCTAATTGTTTCTAACCACTCATTACCTGAAAAGATTGTTAAATTAGGTGACCCGTATGCGGACCAACTTCATGAGACAGCTGAAATTCTTCAAAATGAAACAGGAGTAGAACATATGGAAGTAGGCTGGCAAAGTGCTGGTCAAACACCAGAGCCTTGGCTAGGGCCAGATGTTCAAGATTTAACTCGTGAACTATACAATGAAAAAGGCTTCCGTTCATTTGTTTATACACCAGTAGGCTTTACTGCGGAACATTTAGAAGTTTTGTATGACAATGACTATGAATGTCGTGTTGTTTGTGAAGAATTAGGCGCTAACTATCGTCGTCCAGCTATGCCAAACGATGATCCATTATTCATCGATGCTATGGTTGATGTTATTAATAAAACGTTATCTCAAGCCTAATAGAAAGTGATGATTGATGTGACTGAACAAAAGCAAAGAGTAGCTGTTATCGGTGGTGGGATTACAGGCTTAGCTGCTGCGTTCTATTTGCAAAAAGAGGCTAAAGAGAAAAAACTTCCATTAGAAATAGTACTGATTGAATCTTCTCATCGTTTAGGTGGCAAGATTCAAACTGTGCGCAAGGAAAATTTTATCATTGAACGCGGTCCAAACTCATTTATTGATAACAATAATAGTATGGCCAAATTAGTAAAAGACTTAGGTATCGAAGACCAGCTCATTCGAAGTGAAGCAGGTCAAAGGTACATTACTGTCAATGATAAACTATATCCAGTACCAGTAGGTTCGATTTTAGGGATTCCCACAAAGTTTTCTTCATTTTTAGCTTCTGATATTGTGTCATGGAGTGGTAAAATACGTGCTACATGTGACCTATGGTTTCCTCGTTCTCGAATACAAGAAGATCAGCCATTAGGAAAATTTATACGTAGAAGATTCGGTAAGGAAACAGTCGAGAATATTATAGAGCCACTTTTATTAGGTGTTTCTTCTGGAGATATAGAACAGCTTAGTTTACAAGCGACTTTTCCAGAACTAATTGAAATGGAAAAAGAATATAGAAGTTTAATGACAGGTATGAAAAAGGCACTTACTGTGATCTCTCATGACTCGAAGGGCATTGAAGATCGTCCATACCAAACTTTTATAAATGGTCTTGAAACGTTGATAGAGGCATTAGAGGGACGACTTATAGATACGACTATTTTAAAAAGTGTCAAAGTTGAATCGATTGCAAAAACAGCGCATCAAGTCACATTATCATTGAATAATAAGTCCTCAATTGCCGCAGATGCAGTAATTTTAGCTACACCACATCTTATAACTCAAAAAATGTTTGCCAAACAAGGTTTGTTACAAGGATTGCAAGATATTCCACTAACAACTATTGCTACCGTATCGATGGCATTTCCCATTGAAGCAATGGATGATAGTTTTACTGGCTCTGGATTCAATGTTGCGCGTAATAGTGATTTTTCAATTACATCTTGTTCGTGGGTACATCGAAAATGGCCGTCATCTGTTCCAGAGGGCTATGCTTTATTGGAAGTCTATATAGGACGCTCAGGCGATGAAGCGATTGTTGATTTATCGGATGGTGAAATTGAAAAGATTGTCTTACAAGATTTAAATAGAGTTACCCCGCTAAAAGGGAGTCCATTATTTACGGTTGTTTCAAGATGGAAAGAAGCTATGCCTCAGTATAAAGTTGGTCACGCTCAGCGTGTAAAATTAGCTAAACAAGAATTAAATGAACATTATCCTGCAATGAAGTTGGTAGGGAGTTCGTATGAAGGAACAAGCTTACCTAATTGTGTTGACCAGGCTCGAAACGCAGTGGATGAGTTATTAATAAAGTTATTTGAATAATGGAGTCGTTCTTTTCGTTGGTTTACATATAGCCTACAGAAGAGCGATTTTTTTGTAACTTTTTATATTAATCGTTCTATGTAATTCTTGTGGCCAACAGGATGTGGGTCACATAACCGTTGCGGCAGGACGCCGTGAATTTAGGTTATGTTCCTTTAGATGGGCGTCCTCAGCATTTCATAGTGTCCAGCTTCGGACGCCAGCTGCTCGGGTCACTTCGGTCTCTCGGACAAAAGCTGGAAAGATGCTTTTGTTTCAAGTCCTCCAGTGCCTGTCGCAGCTTGACTGGCGTCCTCAGCATTTCATTGTGTCCAGCTTCGGACGCCAGCTGCTCGGGTCACTTCGGTCTCTCGGACAAAAGCTGGAAAGATGCTTTTGTTTCAAGTCCTCCAGTGCTTGTCGCAGCTTGACTGGAGTCTTTAGCATTTCAATTTGTTCACAATTTGCTCTGCTTTCTTTCATTATTATTTCACATTTATACAGTATGATGAAAAGGGGAGGGGGATAGAGTTGAAAAAGCGTGTTACGGTCATCATATTATTTGTCTTATTACTCCTTGTTGGATGTGGAAAGGATGCGTACCCAGCGATTCCAGCAGATACTTCCTTTATCGCAGCAGTCAATATACAGCAGCCTTCAGTAACTTTTGTAAATAAAGATCTTAAGGTTTTTGCTACTTGGCAATTAGAGAAAGCGTACACAGGTGCTACTTTGATTGGCCAGCAATATTTACTGCTTTATGGTAATCAACTAGAGAGTGCGGACGTTTATAATTTAAGTACCGGTGAAGTGGCGTATTCCATTGCAACTGGTGCTGGAGTAACGAATGCCATCTATGCACCAAATAAGAAAATACTCTACATATCAAATGGCAAAACGAATCGTGTTACGTCTTATACTAGTCAAGGCGAGCAAATCGCTGAGCAGAAGGTAGGTAATTATCCGATGTCGATGGTTACCAACGGACAAAATTTATATGTAGTTAATTATAAAGACACAAAACTTTCTGTTCTTGATGCAGAGTCTCTTGAAGTGAAAGAAAAGTGGCAAATTCCAAAATCCTCTCACGGGATGATTATTTTAGAAAAAAGAAAAGAACTATGGCTAGGCGGACACGGTGCAGGTATGAAACCGAATACGACTGTCGATATTTTTGATATAAATAAGGGGCAGAAGAAGCGTGAACTTTCACTACCTATGATGCCAATCGGTTTTGCGAATGACGATGACCGAATATATGTTGTCAGCCATGGGCAAAGTCAATTATATGAAGTAAATGAGGAAGGTCATGTATTGAGTGCACAAGAAATTGGTGCTAATCCATTTGCGGTACAACTTTTTGAACAATATGTCGTAGTGGCAGGGTACGATGATGACACATTATACTTTATGAAAAAGAATAATGTTACAAAGAAAGTGAAAGTTGATAAAGGACCATTTCAACTGATTGTAAGGGAGATGAGCGAATGACATCCATTCTAATTGTAGATGATGAACAAGATATGAGGAATTTAATCCACATGATGTTAAAAAAGTCAGGATTTCAAACACTACAAGCTGAAAATGGCAACGTTGCTATAACAACCCTCGCTCAAGCGAAAGTAGATTTAATATTGCTCGATGTTATGATGCCAGGTATAAATGGCTTTCAAGTATGCGAAGAAATTCGTAAAACATCGAATGTACCAATCATTTTCCTAACTGCAAAGGACGCAAATGAGGACAAGGTAAAAGGTTTAACGATTGGTGCGGATGATTACATTGTAAAACCATTTACATCAACAGAACTTGTGGCTCGAATAATAGCCGTGTTACGTCGCACGGGAAATGCTCCAGTGGAGGTACAAGTAAAGCATTTATGTAAAGGGACAATTGATTTGGACGAGGTATCTAGAAAAGTATTTGTAGCAGGAAATGTAATTCCCCTAACGTTAAAAGAATTTGACTTATTACATTTATTTATGACAAATGAAAATACGGTTCATACACGTGAACAATTATTAGAGAAATTATGGGGTCTAGATTATGCAGGGGGAACCAGAACGGTAGATACGCATATAAAAACACTTCGATTAAAACTAGGGAAAGAAGCTGGTCAATTTATTCACACAGTATGGGGGCTAGGCTATCGTTTCGAGGTAAGAATATGAAAAAACTGTCCACGCGTATTTGGGCAATGATTTTAATCTTCTTAACACTAACTGTTCTTTTTATGTACATACTAACCGATTTTTTATATGAACGATTGTATGTTAAGGATACGGAACAGTCGATGATTGAAGTTGGGGAGAAATTGGCAACGATTTATGAAGGCGGTAAAGTAACCGATGATTTGATCGCGCAAATTGATAATTACACTAATTACTCAGATGTCTCCGTATTTGCAGTTAAGAATCCACGTGAACTAAGTGCTTGTGTACCATTTGATATTGATTACAAAACATTGATTGGTGCAGAAGAGCGGCAGCGACTTTTACAAGAACAAACTGTCACCAAAATGGGATATGAGGAGCGCTTCGATCGCCAAATTATTTCTGTTATTATTCCGCTAACAGATCAAAACCGTTTAGAAGGTATTATTTATATATATTTCCCGTTAGCAAAAATATCGGAATTGGCATCTAAAGAAGTTATTTTTTTATTAGGAAGTGCAGCAGTATTTTTAATAATTGTAGGTTTGGGTATTTATAAAGGAATAGGTCATATTATGAAACCTCTTAATGCATTACAAAATGCTGCAGAGAAAATGGCTGAAGGAAATTATGAAATGAGAGTCCAAGTTACATCAAAGGACGAAATAGGCCAGTTATCAAAAACCTTTAACAAAATGGCAACTGCTATTCAACAAAATGATGAGAAGCAAAAGAGTTTTTTAGCTACTGTATCACATGAATTACGAACTCCTATTAGTTATGTGAAAGGATACGGAGAAGCTATTCAAGAAGGGTTAATTCCCGAACAAGAACAGCATGAAACGATTTCCTTAATCGTCCGAGAAGCTAATCGTATGGAAAAACTGACAAATGAATTGTTACAATTATCACGAGCAACTAACTTATCTGAACCGATTGCGTTATTTCCTTTACCACTCGCAGAAACAATTCGTGAGGTAGTGTTATTAACAGAGCAACAAGCGCTTAAAAAGGACATGAAAGTGAATATAGATGTCAGTGAGGATATCATAGTTAATGCAGATGAAGAGAAATTAAAGCAAATTTTCATAAACTTAATAGAAAATGCAATACGTTATTCTAATGAAAAGACATCAATAGAAATAACTGCAAAAACAAATGGACAATTTGTAAGCATTCAAATAGAAGATCATGGTATCGGGATTCCAGCTGAGGATCTACCTCATGTAACAGAGAGATTTTATAGAGTAAATAAAGCGAGAAGTCGTAGTGATGGCGGAAGTGGATTAGGTCTTTCAATAGTTGATCAGCTTGTTAAATTGCATGAAGGTACTTGGCAAATTGATAGTGAGTTTGGAAAAGGAACAACAATTACAATACAAATACCAATGGTAGAGGAGTTTTAATAATGAAGAAATGGATGATGGGTTTATTAGTGATTGTAGGTTTACTTGCAGGATGTAATAATGATGAAAAGAAAGAAGAACATGTGTCAAATAATGAAGGAACAACTGTCGAAGTAAAAGTTGATATTTTAACTCCAGAAAAAGTGGAGGCAAATAAAGAGATTGAATTAGCTGCACATGTAACACAAGGTGGAGAAGATGTGAACGATGCAGATGACGTGAAATTTGAAGTATGGGAATCTGGTCTGCGTGAAGATGGGCAAATGATTGAAGGTAAACTGGATGAAAAGGGTCAGTACAAAGCGGCTATCACTTTTGATCATGATGGAGTTTACTACATGCATGCTCACACAAATGCAAGAGGTCTACATGTCATGCCCAAACAAAAAATAGTTGTGGGAAATCCAGATATGAATAAAGTGAAAGAAGAATCAAATAACAGTTCAAAAGGTATGGATCACATGAAAATGGATGATAATAAAGATGAAGAATCATCTGATCATTCATCAAAATAAAATAGCTTGTTACTATGTATGGAAAACACTTGCAACTTTCCATTGTTGCGTGTAGAATAAATGACCAGATGACTGAAACGGTTTTCTGGTCATTTTTATTCAAAACGAAAGTTGGTGAGAAACAAAATGGACCGCAGACAAGAAATACTTGAAGCGGCTTCGAAGTCATTTTCTCTTTTTGGATATAAAGCTACAACGATGGATCAAGTAGCGAAAATCGCGAACGTAGGGAAAGGAACAATTTATACTTTTTTTAGTAATAAAGAAATCCTTTTTCAAGAAATTGTCGTGAAAATGATCCAAGAAATGAAAACGGCAGCGGACGAAGTAATCTCAGCAGAGCAACCATTCCAGCAAAATGCACACGCGGTGTTAATGAAAATATTAGAGTTTCGAGAAGTACATCTTCTGTATGCAAAATTGATAGAAGAAGAAAAGGAACTTAGAACACCTGCTGTGAAACATGTGCTCATTCGAATTGAACAAGAAATTGTTGATTTTGTGGGTGACAAAATTAAAACAGCGATTAGCAAAGGTGAAATTCGGGAATGTGAACCAGATCTAGTTGCATACTTATTATTAAAAATGTATTTTGGTTTTGTTGCTGACTGGGGAGAAACGCATGATTTTGAACTGTCAGAAGAGAAAATAGCTTCAATGTTTCGAGATACCATTTTTCGAGGTCTCTTACCGTGAGACTCTTTTTTTGAATGAAAATGACTGATTGAGATATTTAGTCACATAGTTTTGTAGGAGGAATGAAGAATGATTAAGGCTGAGTTTGCGAAAATTCTCCGCACGAAAAAAATGCTGATTGCTATTATTGCAGTTCTTTTCGTTCCTGTACTATATGCAGGTATGTTCCTATGGGCTTTCTGGGATCCGTACTCACACTTACAGGATTTACCTGTTGCTCTTGTCAACAATGATAAAGGCGCTGAAATAGAAGGAATAGAAATGCAAATAGGTAAGGATTTAGCAGAAAATTTACGAGATAGTAAAGAATTTAAATTTGTTGAAGTATCTAAGGAAAAAGGGGAGGAAGGATTAAAGAATCGCGATTATTATATTTTAATTGAAATTCCCGAAAACTTCTCAGAAAATGCTGGTACTTTATTAGAAGATAATCCTGAACAAATGAAAATTATTTATCGACCAAATGAAGGATACAACTTCTTAGGTGGACAAATTGGTAATTCAGCAATGGAGCTTGTGCGTGCAGAAGTAAATAAAAATGTTTCTGCTACTTATGCTGAAACGCTATTTAAAACTATTGCAAAATTAGGAGACGGTTTCGGTGAGGCAGCAGATGGTGCTTCAAAACTTGAAAAGGGCTCTAACAAATTAAAAGACGGTGCTAGTCAATTAAAAGACGGTATTGGCAGTGCAGCAGATGGTGCTACTCAATTAAATGGTGGTGCTATAACAGCAGCAAAAGGATCAACAGATTTAAAAAATGGTATTAATTCAGCAGCAGATGGTGCAGGTGCGTTAAACCAAGGTGCTTTATCTTTAGCAAAAGGATCTGCAGATTTGAATGCAGGTATTCTATCTGCTAAAGACGGTTCAAGCCAATTACAATCTGGTTCAACAGAATTGAAAAAAGGTACCGAAACTTTAGTGCAAGGTTTAGAAGGAAATACAGCAAATATTAATGCACTAAACGACGGTGCACAAAAAGTAAATACAGGTGTTGGCACGTTAAGTACAGGATTAGGTCAATTAGCACCAGGTGCACAAAATGTTTCTGCAGGAGTTACGCAACTTGTAGACAGTCTAGGTGCTATGACTGCAAAAGTTCCAGCCTTGCAACAGGGCGTTAAGGATACAAATGATGGAGCTGCTGGTTTAAGTGCAGGATCACAAGGTTTAGCAGCGGATACAAAAGAGCTAGTTAAGCAAATTAAGGCTATGAATATTTCTGAAGAACAAAAAAGTGCTTTACTTCAATCAGCAGGAAAGATTGATGCAACTGCTACTAAAGTCAGTGCAACTGCTGCTGCGTTAAGTGAGGGAACAGCACAACTAAACAATCAAGTTTCAACTATGGAAATACCTACGTCTGATAAGGCAGTAGAATTAAAACAAGGTGCAGCAACAGTTGCAGCTGGTTTAGATAAAATGAATAAAACAGTGAGTGGAGAATTGACTCCTGGTACAAAACAATTAGCAGCAGGTACTGATCAATTGGCTTCTAATTGGAGTACATCAATTGCTGGCGCTAAAAAACTAGATGCTGGAGCAGGTCAATTACAAGTTGGCTTAACTGATCTATCTGGTGGTTTCAATAAATTGCAATCAGGTTCATCACAATTAGCTGATGGTTCATCACAACTTGCAAATGGTACACAATCCTTAACAAGTGGTATGGGTCAATTACAAGATGGTTCTAGTAAACTATCAACAGGTTTAGTTACATTAAGCGGTGGTACTACATCACTTATAACTGGCCTAGAAAAACTACAAGATGGTTCAAGTCAATTAAAAGACGGAACATCTGGACTAAAAGATGGTTCAAACACATTACAAGGAAAATTGAAAGAAGCGAATGAACAAGCCGCTGAAGTAAAAACAACGCAAAAAACTTATGACATGGTCGGTGAACCAGTAGCGGTTGAGAAACAAGAAATTAACGCAGTACCGAACTACGGTACAGGTTTTGCGCCATACTTCTTAGCACTTGGTCTATTTGTAGGTGCACTATTAATCACAATCGTCTTCCCATTAGTTGAACCAGCGATAAAACCGATTAACGGTATTTCATGGTTTACTAGTAAAGTAGCTGTTTTGGCAGTGGTTGGATTAATTCAATCATTGGCTGCAGTGGCGATAGTCGTTTGGGGTCTAAAACTTGAACCTGTTAATATGGGTGCTTTCATTTTAATGGCGATAGTTACAAGTTATACATTCCTATCATTAACTCAAATGTTAGTATCAATTTTCTCAGATCCAGGTCGTTTTGTAGCTATTCTAATCTTGATACTACAATTGACAACTAGTGCAGGTACATTCCCATTAGAATTAGTACCAAAACCATTACACATTTTTAATACGTTATTACCAATGACATACTCTGTCCAAGGATTTAAAGCTGCGATTTCTACTGGAGATATGAGCTTCTTCTGGACAAATGGAGGTATTCTATTAGGATTCATGGTTGTTTGTTTAGCCATTACTTTTGGATACTTTGCATTAATGTTTAAAAAACGTCATTCAAATACTGACGCAGTAACTGAATAATATTGAAAAAGGTTAAAGGGTGAAATATGCCCTTTAACCTTTTTTTGTGAAGCATTTTATGTAAAAAGAAAAAGCGAAGAGAGTGGTTCAGGCTCTCTTCGCTTTTTCAAAAGTAAGCGATTTAATATAGGTTCATCTCTAAGGTTCAATTAGTGATGAATGTGAGCTATCAATCGAATGGGGAATTCGGTTGATCAATAATTAACGATTAAAGAGAATTGCAATGTTCACAAGTGTTTGAATAGCACTCGCTTTGTTCTTCTATTTTTTCGCCGCATACAGTGCATTGTTTTGCGGGTAAATTTTTGAAAAATTCAACGACATTTTCTAACATTGTGTTTCGCCTCCTAAGTAATCTGTTATATTACTGTTTCGTTATTATGTATTGTATTATAACACAGACATTTATGTCAATACAAAAACCTAATTTTAAGTTAAAATAATTGTTGAGACACTAAAGAGGAGTGAAATGAATGTTTTTTATAGATAATAAAGGTATTACAGATCCACGCATTAACTTAGCAATTGAGGAGTATGCGTTAAAAACGATGGATGTAGAGAAAGATTCTTTTTTACTGTTCTATATCAATCAACCCTCAATCATTATTGGTCGAAATCAAAATACAATAGAAGAGATAAATACTGATTATGTTGCAGATAATGGTATCATCGTTGTACGTCGATTATCTGGTGGTGGTGCTGTGTATCATGATTTAGGAAATTTAAACTTCAGTTTCTTAACAAAAGATGATGGAGATAGCTTCCGAAACTTTAAAAAGTTCACACAACCGGTAGTGGATGCGTTACAAAAAATGGGTATTAACTCTGAATTATCAGGTCGTAATGATATTATGGCTGAAGGTCGTAAAATATCAGGTAACGCTCAATTCTCAACAAAAGGTCGTATGTTCAGCCATGGTACATTATTGTTTGATACAGAAATTGATGCCGTTGTATCAGCATTAAAAGTGAAAAAAGAGAAAATCCAATCAAAAGGAATCAAATCGATTCGATCGCGTGTAGCGAATATTACAGAATTTATGAATGAACCAATGACAGTAGAAGAATTCCGTTTGGAAATCTTAAAATCAATTTTCGATGGCGAAGAGAATATACAATATTATGAGCTAACTGATGAAGACTGGGTTAATATCTACAAATTATCTGAAGAACGTTATCAAAAATGGGATTGGAATTATGGACAATCTCCAAAATTTAACGTACAACGTTCTCAACGTTTCCCTTCAGGAAGTATTGATGTGCGTTTGGAAGTGAAAAAAGGTGTTATGGAGGAAGTACATATTTTCGGCGATTTCTTTGGCGTTGGTGATATGGCAGATGTAGAACAAGCATTAGTAGGGAAAAATTACGAACGCAATGTTATTGAGGAAGCACTAAATGCTATCGATGTACCAACATACTTTGGCGGTGTTACGAAAGAACAATTTATACAATTGATTTATTAATTAAATTTGACAGCATAATGTTTGAAATTGCGGTCAAGATGAAGGGGAGAGTGGAATGAATACTCATCGTATATTAATCGTAGAGGATGATTTGAAAATTGCTTCGTTACTTGCTGATACTTTGCGCAAATAT
This sequence comes from Viridibacillus sp. NPDC093762, assembly GCF_050279675.1. Lineage (NCBI taxonomy): Bacteria > Bacillati > Bacillota > Bacilli > Caryophanales > Caryophanaceae > Viridibacillus > Viridibacillus sp. NPDC093762. The sequence continues at coordinate 96,471 of NZ_JBNNUK010000010.1, forward strand.
CATTATGAAGTAAAAACTGTAGAATCTTTTGATAGTATCCTTGAAGAGTTTACGGCGTTCAATCCTCATCTTGTTTTGCTTGATATTAATTTACCTTCTTATGATGGATATTATTGGTGTCGTCAGCTTAGACAGTTAACGACTTGTCCAATTATTTTTATATCAGCTCGTTCAGGCGAAATGGATCAAATTTTTGCACTTGAAAATGGTGGAGATGATTTCATTACGAAACCGTTCCATTACGAAATCGTCCTAGCAAAAATAAAGAGTCATTTACGTCGGTCATTTGGAGAATATGCTACTAAGCAAGAAGAGAGAACTGTAAAACAAGGTCAGCTGCATTTGTTTTTGGAACGTATGGAATTGCATACTAAACAAGTTCAAATTCCGTTGCAAAAAAAAGAATGTGTAATATTAGAAATGTTGATGGGACAAGCTCCTAAAGTTGTTTCTCGAGAGCAATTACTAGAAGAGTTGTGGGACGATCAAGCATTTGTAGATGAGAATACGTTAAATGTGAACATGACTCGTGTACGAAAGAAGCTGTCAGATTATGAAGTTCAGTCGACGATTGAAACAGTTAGAGGCGCGGGTTATCGGTTTGTATTACACTCAGAGGAGTCTTAATAATGCCGAATGTCAGATTATTTCTGAAGGATAATATTACATTAGTCTTTTTTGAAGTGTTATTAGTGTTATTTATTTTAGTGTTATATTGGCTAGACGGTTTCCGAAATGTAGATACTGCAGTGTACTCCATAGTGATTACATTAATATTAACGTTCACATATTTAGCCACTCGTTATATTATGCGCCAATCTTTTTATAAAAAGATATCTGTTAAGCCTAGAGCAATGGAAGATGCATTACAAAAAAATGCAAAAACACCAGAGCATTTGCAAACAGAGGTGTTCATCCACACGCTTTATAAAATATATCAACTTGAAGTACAGGCTTTATATGCGAAGCAAAATCGACATTTACAATTCATGAATCAATGGGTACATCAAATGAAAACACCTCTTGCTGTATTAGAATTACTATTACAAGAAGAGGGTGAATTAGATAAGAAGAGTGTGCAAGAAGAAGTTGACCGTATGAAGTGTAGTCTTGAGACCGTATTGATGAATGCAAGAATCGATACATTTGAAGAGGACATGAAAATTGAACAAGTTGAACTTCGTCAAATGGTTGTTGAGGCAGTTAATGAGCATAAACGCTTATTTATTGCTCATCGTGTTTATCCTGATATTGCGATAGATGAAAGTCTTAGGGTTCCAACTGATTCAAAATGGATGAAATTTATTATTGGTCAATTTATTACAAATGCAATTAAATATACGTTTGAAGAGGGTAAAAAAATATATTTATCCACGGACATTATGGAAAACCATATTGAACTGACAATTAGAGATGAAGGTATAGGTATACCTTCATCAGATTTGAAGCGTGTAACACGTCCCTTTTTCACAGGTGAGAATGGACGTAAAACGGGTGAATCGACGGGGATGGGTTTATATTTAGCACAAGAGGTTTGTGATAAATTAGGGCACCAGTTATTAATTGAATCTGAGGTTGGGAAAGGGACGGAGATGAAGGTTTTGTTTAATCGTTCGTAGAGCGTCCTCAGTATTTCATAGTCTCCGGCTTCGGACGCCAGTTGCTCGAGTCACTTCGGTCTCTCGGATAAAAGATGAAGAGATGCTTTTGTTTCGAGCCTCGAGTGCTTGTAGAGGGCCACAGGATGTGGGTCATGTAACCGTTGTGTCAGGACGACACGAGTTTAGGATACGTTCCTTGAGAAGTGCGCCTTCCACATTTCATAGAAAGTGAGGTGGATTTGTGTCTATCTTGAAAATTGATGAAGTTACAAAAGTTTATGAAGGAAAAGTTACACATCGAGCGCTTAATCAGCTGAGTTTTGAAGTAGAGAAGGGCGAATTTTTGGCTGTCATGGGTCCTTCGGGTAGTGGCAAAACAACGTTATTAAATGTTGTCTCAACGATAGATACACCTACTTCTGGTGAAATCACCGTAGACGGCATTAAGCCTCATGAGTTGAAAAAGAACGAACTGGCTTATTTTCGACGTCGTCAACTTGGGTTCGTATTTCAAGATTTCAACTTATTGCAGATGCTAACGGTTGAGGAGAATATGGTATTACCTTTGACTTTGGATAATATGGATGTTGAGCTAATGGAAGAGCGGGTGCAGAATGTATCCAAGCAGCTAGGCATTCAGTCTATTTTAGAAAAACGTCCAAATGAAATCTCGGGTGGGCAAGCCCAAAAGACGGCAATTGGACGAGCTCTTATTCATAAACCATCTCTAATTTTAGCAGATGAACCAACTGGAAATTTAGATTCCAATTCCTCAAAAGATGTGTTAGAGCTGTTAGGACGCATTAATAAAAAAGAGGGTACGACAATCGTAATGGTGACGCATGATCCGATTGCGGCAAGCTATTGTGACCGTGTGTTATTTATCAAAGATGGTGAGTATTTCAATGAAATCTATAAAGATGATCACCGTCAGACATTTTTCCAAGGAATTTTGAATGTGCTCAGTCTTTTGGGAGGTCATGTCGGTGACTTTTCGACAGTTCGCCTACCGTAATGTTATAAGAAATTACCGAGTTTATGCAGCATTTTTTATGTCGAGCGTATCATCCGTGATGGTGTTTTTTATTTACTCGATGCTCATGTTTCATCCTAAGGTAGAAGATGAGTTTCTAAGGGAAATTGCGTTCCAAGGAATGTTTGTCGCAGAAGTCATATTAGTGTTATTTATGATGTTCTTCTTATTCTACTCCATGCGTGCGTTTCTTCAGGCCCGTTCCAAGGAATTTGGTTTGCTCATGCATCTTGGAATGGAAAAACGTCAGTTAAATAAGCTGGTATTACTAGAGACGATAATTATTGGAGTAACTTCAATTATTCTGGGGATTGTATTCGGTTATGCCTTTGCGAAATTCTTTTTTATGATTGTTCGTGAAATTTTACAAATTGATAGTTTACCTTTGTATTTTTCTTGGGAGCCATTTGCATTAACAATTGGGACATTTACAAGTTTATTTGTAATTATTTCATTTGTTAGTGTGATGTTCATACGAGATCGTGATGTTATTGATTTGTTAAAGGGTTACTGGCGCAATGAACAGACGGCCTCGTATTCGAAATGGCGAGCTATTTTAGGTGTGTTGATATTAATACTTTCTTATGTGCTAGCCTCATTTACGACACAAGAACGTTTAATGGTTTTATCTGCAATATTACCCCCTTTAGCAAGTTTTGGGACATATTTGTTTTTCACGGATACACTACAGTGGCTGATGTCTTTTGTACGTGCTCGAAAGAAAATGTATTGGCATAAGTATCGTTTAATAACTGTTTCGGAAGTGTCTATTATTATGCGAGAAAATGCGCGTATGTTTTTTATCTCTTGCATGATTTCCACCTTGGCTTTTTTAGCTATGGGTACACTTATCTCTATGTCGACATTTACTCATCAGTTTCATCGTCTAAATCCATTGGGCCTCGTCTATTCGAGTAAAATAGACAATCCTTATGAAGAAGCACATATTAATAGTTTGACGAAAGAATTAGAAGCAAAGGGACTGTCTTATCATTTAAATAAGTTTACGGTTAAACGTCAAACATCTTCTAATACTCAACAGCCGGTAAAAATTATTCGACAATCAGATATAAATCGACTTGCCCTAGTATTTGGGTATCCTGTTGTCAATTTGGATCAAGGGGAGGCCATTTTTTTAGCCTACTCCGAGAAGTCTTTGGAGGAATTAAGGAACAAGAAGGTCAGGACCGTTTTACAAGAAAATAGTATTCCACTTTACATCAATTCAGTTTATCCACGTGTTCTTTTTTCTCCTACTGAGCTTGGAACTAATGTCATTGTCATAAATGACGATGATTTCGATTTAATCGATGAGCCAATGGTTGGAGCAAATGCCGAACAGTCCACGAATCACTTGTATGTATTTCATGTACCACAGTGGACAGAAACTAAGAATATTGGAGTAGAGTTAGATGCGATGGTGACAGATGCTTATCTGAATAATCATCAAGGTGAATTGCCATTTTACTTTGAGAATTCCGGCTTAGATTATTCATTTATACGTTCGACTTTTGCATTGTTGCTATTTATTGGATTATTAGCAGCTTCTGTGTTTTTCTTAGCATCTGGTAGTTTTATTTACTTTAAATTATATACGGGTCTAGAGCGAGATAAGCAGCAATTTAATGCACTCAGGAGAATGGGGATTACTGAAAGGGAACTACGAAAAATTGTGAATAGACAGTTGATACCACAGTTCTTTTTACCTTGGGGTCTAGCAATGTTGCACAGTACATTTGCATTTATGTCATTACAGGCATTTTGGACAGGTATTGCAGAGCTTTCGATATTGAAGGAAATATTAATCGTTTTAGCAGCTATTACTTGTGTTCAATTTCTCTATTTCTATTTAATTCGCTGGCGTTATTTATCCCATATTAGCTAATGCTAATTACCTCTAATGTTATAGAATTAAGCAAGTCTATCAATTACCTCTGGTGATTGATAGGCTTTTTTGATGGAAAAAGCTCTAATTATTACTCTCTCCTAACAAATAAGTAATTGAGCTATGAAAATAATTAAGTAGTAGAACTAAACAAAATATAGTGGAACTACTTAACGCTATAAATAGCTGTCTGTTGTTTTATTTTGTAAATTTTTATATAATAAAGTCAGAAATGAATGAACATTCATTCTGTTTTGACAAAGGGGAGATGAATATATGAATTTAGTTTCGGCAGTTCATAAAACATCAATAGAGCAACCGGAAAAAATTGCATATCATTTTATGGGGAAAGATACGAATTATGGTGAATTTGAAGAATCGGTTGCACGCTTTGCTTCAGCTTTAAAGGGATTAGGGGTAGGAAATGGGGATCATGTTGCACTTTTACTTGGCAATACACCTCATTTTTTAATTTCTTTATATGCAACAATGCGCGTAGGAGCAACTGTAATTCCGATTAATCCAATTTACACAACAGATGAGATTACGTATATTGTACGTAATGGAGATGCTAAAGTAGTTATTGCATTAGATGCTTTATTACCATTAGTGAAAGTAGGAGTAACTGCCTTTCCGAATGTAGAAGCGTTCATTGTATGTGAAACAGCTCCTGAAACAGCAGCCAAGTTGGCAGAGTTAGAAAGTCCTGTGAAAGAAAAAGTAAGATCATTTTCAATGTTGCTAGCTTCATCTTCAGCGAATTTTGAACCAATAGAATTAGATTCAGAAGATACAGCTATTATTTTGTATACTTCGGGAACGACAGGACAACCCAAGGGTGCAATGTTAACGCATAAAAACCTTTTTTCAAATGCGCGTGATGTAGCGGAGTATTTGACTATTTCTCCTGAAGATCGTGTGGTAACGACTTTACCGGTCTTTCATGTGTTTGCCCTTACCGTAGTAGTAAATGCACCACTATTAAATGCGGCAACATTATTAATTGTACCTAGATTCAGTCCGAAAGATGTATTTGAAATTGCAAGAGAGCAAAAGGCTACAGTTTTTGCGGGAGTACCTACAATGTACAATTTCTTATATCAATTCCCTGATGGTAATCCAGAAGATTTCTCATCAATTCGTTTAGCTATTTCGGGTGGTTCTTCTTTACCCGTAGCATTGCTACATAATTTTGAAGACAAGTTTAACGTACGTATTTCCGAAGGCTATGGCTTATCTGAAGCTTCACCAGTAACAAGCTTTAACCCACTAGATCGTGAGCGAAAGCCTGGTTCAATTGGTACGAACATTGTTAATGTAGAAAATAAAGTATTCAACCAATCAGGAGAGGAATTACCTGTTGGTGAAGTAGGCGAACTTGTTGTTAAAGGTCCTAATGTGATGAAAGGCTATTATAAAATGCCTGAAGAAACAGCAGTAACTATTCGTGATGGTTGGTTATATACAGGAGACCTTGCGAAAATGGACGAGGAAGGTTACTTCTATATTGTTGATCGAAAGAAAGATATGATCATAGTAGGTGGCTATAATGTCTATCCGCGTGAGGTGGAAGAAGTACTGTATACACACCCAGGAATCGTAGAAGCTGCAGTAATAGGTTTACCGGATCTCAATTTTGGTGAAGAGGTCTTTGCATATGTGGTGTTGAAAGATCCGAATCTAACTACTGAAGAAATCTATGAATATTGTCAAGAAAAGCTAGTGAAATATAAAATACCTAAGCAAATTGAAATTATAGAAGAGCTACCTAAAAACACGACGGGGAAAATTTTGCGTCGTTCTTTGAAAGAACATGCTCTAAATAAATAATAAAAAGGAGATGCCTAAACGGCATCTCCTTTTTTTCACTTTTTATAAATTAACTGATACATAATATAGACAAATAAAATCCATATCGGACCGACAATAAGCGCGATTCGAGTATCTGGGAAGTATGCCATTAAAATCATGACGAGTGATAAAAAGGCAAGAGCTAAATATGGTCCGACTGGATACATAAATGCTTTATATTTTAGTTTAGATACTTGTGCTTTTGATAATGATTTCCGGAATTTTAATTGAGTAATTAAAATAATTGCCCATGTCCAGATTGCTCCGAAAGTAGATATACTAGTCACCCATACGAATACTTTTTCAGCGACAAAATAGTTCAGTGCCACACCGATTAGTAATACGAATGCAGATGCCATAATGGCTGTAGCTGGTACGCCGCCTTTACTAATTTTCGCAAATACTTTTGGTGCTTGTTTTTGTTCAGCTAAGTTAAATAGCATACGGCCGGTACTGAAAATACCACCATTACAGCTGGATAATGCGGCTGTTAAAACAACAAAATTAATAATCCCTGCAGCATAACGTAAACCAATTTTATCAAACATTAAAACGAACGGACTACCTGTAGAGCCTACTTCGTTCCAAGGATAAATCGACATGATTACAAGTAATGCACCTACGTAGAATAATAAAATACGCCAAAGTACAGTATCAATTGCTTTAGGAATAACTTTTTCAGGGTTTTTAGCTTCACCAGCAGTAATCCCGATCATTTCGATACCTAGATATGCGAACATTACTATTGGTAAGGACATGAAAACACCTTGTATACCATTCGGGAAAAATCCACCATGGCTCCATAAATTACTAAAGCCAACAGCAATACCGCCATTGCCAATACCAAATAAAATAACACCTAAGCCAAGTACAATCATCGAAATAATGGCAAGGATTTTAATAAGTGCGAACCAAAATTCAAATTCACCATAAGCTTTTACAGCAATTAAATTTACCATAACCATGACAATTAACGCTGCTAAAGCCCATAACCATTTCGGAGAATCTGGGAACCAAAGTTGCATATACACGCCAACTGCTGTAATTTCTGCCATACAAGTAACAATCCACAAGAACCAATAGTTCCAGCCTGTTATAAATCCAGCTAGAGGACCTAAATAATCTCTAGCATAGCGACTAAATGAACCGGCAACTGGATTGTTTACGGCCATTTCGCCAAGCGAACGCATAATAATGAAAATAACAGCGCCACCAAGTGCATAAGCAACTAAAATAGCTGGTCCAGCTAATTTTATTGCTCCTGCAGAACCTAAAAATAGACCGACTCCTATGGCGGCACCGAGCGACATCAACGTAATATGTCGTTGCTCCAACCCACGTTGGAGCTCTGGTTTCTTGTTCATAATGTAAGACTCCTTCGATGCTAATGATAACTCCACTATATTATCATAAAATTTAATGAATAAAAATCTACATGCCAGAGTAAAAAGAAAAAATATTTAAACTCTTTGTCTTTATAAGTAATTTATGGTTACAATACATATATATGTTTGATTAATGCAAATATATTGAAAATTAAAGAGATTTTCATATAAAGGGAAGGGGAGTTTTTTTTGTCAAAGCGTTTATTGAAAGCAGAGGATTTATATGAATTGCACTCTATCACAAATCCTCAATTATCTCCAAGTGGTGAAGAGGCAGTCTTTGTTCGTACAAGTATTGATGAAGAAAAAAACAAATATATAGCGCACTTATTTCATTTAGATATTAAAAGTGGAGCAGTAACGCAGTGGTCGTATGGGGAAGATCGTATTTCATCTCCAACTTGGTCAGTGGATGGGCGAAATGTTGCATTTTTATCGAATCGCAATGAAAAAAATCAAATTTACATTATTTCTAAATATGGTGGAGAGGCACGTCAGCTTACAACATTAGAAAATGGTGTTTCACAATTCAAATGGTCACCGTGTGGTCAGAGTATTTGGTTTAGTGGCCGACTTAAGGAAGGTAAAAACTTTTCGGATGTAGCTGAAAAAGAAGAAAAGAAAAGACCAACTGCTTACATAGTAGAAGGTATGAAATATAAAGCTGATAGTATAGGGTTATTACCTCAAGATAGTTATAATCATATTGGTAAAATTGAAGTAGCATCTACTGATATTGAATTGTTTTCAGAAGGCAATCATAATTACAGTTTAGAAGCAGTATCACATGATGGTAAAAAGTTAGTTTTATCAGTGAATCGTGCAGAAAATAAAGATTTTGATTTCAGTCGGCACCTGCTATTAGTTGATATTGAAACAAAGGAAGAGACGACCATTCTAAATGAAGAAGGTTCTTATGGGGATGCATATTTTTCATATGATGATCGTTACATAGCATTTTATGGTGGAAATCATTCATATAGAAACGCGACACACGGTGCAGTTTATATTTACGATACAGAAGAGCAAAATTACAGAAATCTAACCGAGGGTTTTGATGCACCAGTAGGAGATCTTGCTGTAGCAGATCATCAGCAAGGAGCTACTGCACCAACTGTTGTATGGACGAAAGCGAACGACTTGTATTTCCAAGTGTCTACAATGGGAGATATACGATTATATTATGCAACATTGGACGGGGCAATTTACCCAGCAAGTCCAGAAAATGAACATGTCTATGGCTACGATGTTGAGCGTAATGGTTTGTTCGCGCTGTTAGCGATTAGTAATCCTATAATGCCAGGTGAACTTTTTAAATACGATGTAACAACAGGTGAAAGACAACAAATGACTCATTTCAATGATGCCTTTGTAAACGAGGTTGAACTTGTTCAACCTGAAGCAATTACTTATAAAAGTTCAGATGGATTTGATGTGTATGGTTGGTTGATGAAGCCATCTCAGTATGAAGAAGGTAGAAAGTATCCACTAATCGTTGAAATTCATGGTGGACCGCATGCAATGTATGCAAATTCATTTTTCCATGAGATGCAGTTGATTGCAGCGCAAGGTTATGGTGTCCTTTATGTCAATCCAAGAGGAAGCCATGGATATAGCCAAGAATTTGTAGATGCAGTACGTGGTGATTATGGTGGTGGTGATTATGCAGACATCATGGCAGGATTAGATGCGGTGATTGCAGATCAGAATTGGATAGATACAGATCGACTTGGAGTGACTGGCGGGAGCTACGGTGGTTTTATGACAAACTGGATTGTAGGTCATACAAATCGCTTTAAGGCAGCTGTAACGCAACGCTCAATCTCTAACTGGATTAGTTTCTTTGGCGTATCAGATATTGGTTACTATTTCAGCGATTGGCAAATCGGTACGGATATGAAAGATGTAGAAAAGTTATGGCAACATTCACCTCTTAAATATGCAGAAAATGTGGAAACGCCATTATTAATCTTGCATAGTGAAAAGGATTTCCGCTGTCCAATAGAACAAGCGGAGCAACTGTATATTACGTTGAAATCGATGGGCAAGGAAACTCAATTTGTGAGATTCCCTGATGCAGATCATAACTTATCTCGAACAGGCTTACCAAATTTACGTATCGAAAGACTTAACCAAATTACAGGTTGGTTTGAGAAATATTTATAAGCTAAAAGTTCTAAGGTTTTATTCTATTTGGTGAAAAGTCTACATTGCAAGAATTGGGATGTAGTAAATTCTCTAAACTAAGTTGTTATGAGTACAATATTTAAAGTATATAAAAAACTCATAATAAATATAAAAAGTTCCGCATGATTAGCGGAACTTTTTATATTTCACAACGTTTATAGAAAGCGTACATATTTATAAATCCGTGACAGTATAGTGAGAAAACAGTATGATGAACAAGTGAAAAAAAAAGATTGCGAGTGAATTGAATGATTGAACTAATACAGAACTTATTTAGCTTTATAATGCATATTGATCAACATCTCGTTGAAATAATTCAACAATTTGGTGTTTGGTCATATGGTATTATCTTTTCCATTGTTTTTGTAGAAACGGGTATTGTTATATTCCCGTTCTTACCAGGTGATTCATTACTTTTTGCCAGTGGAGCATTTGCGGCACTTGGAGCATTTAATTTACCGATACTTCTTTTAGTATTTTTCATAGCAGCTGTGTTTGGAGATTCAGTAAACTATGAAATTGGACGAAAAGTTGGAACGGCTATTTCACCGAAGAGCTTTTTAGGACGTATTATTAATCAAGAGCGTATGCAAAAAGCACAGGACTTCTTTAATAAGCACGGTGGGAAAACGATAATCTTCGCCCGCTTTATGCCATTTATTCGAACGTTTATCCCATTTGTAGCCGGTGCTAGTAGAATGCATTATCGTCAATTTATAATGTATAACATTATAGGTGCATTCTTGTGGGTTTCTATTTGTACATTAACAGGGTACTTCTTTGGTAATATCCCAATAATTAAAGACAACTTCTCAAAAGTAATATTAATTATTATTTTCGTTTCAGTTTTGCCAGCAATCATTGGTTTTTTGAAATCGAGAGTAAAGAAATAAATATTAGCAGTACAACACTTTAGTTAATTGGCTAAAGTGTTTTTTTTATGAAAACCAATTATAATAGTAAGAATTGTTGGAATATTTAGTGAAAAACTATATAGAAAATGGTAATATTGATTTTATATAGAATACTAATAGTAAAAGGAGTTTGATATCATGGGGAAAATGAATGTTGAAAGCTTTAATTTAGACCATACAAAAGTCGTCGCACCATTTGTTCGATTAGCGGGTCTTAAAAAAGGTGTAAATGGTGATGAAGTTTATAAATATGATATTCGATTTAAACAACCTAACAAAGAGCATATGGAAATGCCTGCGTTACATTCAATAGAGCATTTAATGGCTGAGAACATTCGTAATCATTCGGACCATGTTGTCGACCTTAGTCCAATGGGATGCCAAACGGGTTTCTATTTATCAATGATTAATCATGATAACTTTGATGAGGTACTAGATATTTTAGATAAAACTTTTAATGATGTCTTGGCAGCAACAGAAGTACCAGCATGCAACGAAGTACAATGCGGTTGGGCTGCGAGTCATAGTTTAGAAGGTGCGAAGAAGCTTGCAAAAGAAATGCTAGCGAAACGTGATGAGTGGACACAAATTTTCATAGAAGAATAAATAGAAAGAGGCTGCGTATACTAGCAGCCTCTTTATTATTATTTTCCTGTAAAATTAGGTTTTCGTTTTTCAGAGAATGCATTGAGTGCTTCAATACGATCTTCAGTAGGAATGGTAATTTCATATGCTTTTCGCTCAATATGAAGACCAGTTTGTAAGTCAGTATTCATACCATGCTTGATAGCAAATTTTGCTTGTTGTAATGCAATTGGACCGTTAGCTAGCATTAACTCCGCGAAGGTGATTGTTTTTGCAAGAAGTTCTTCACGCTTTTCGACTTTAGTCAGAAGTCCGTATGCTAGAGCTTCTTTAGCCTGTAATCTTTTTGCAGTTAAAATCAGTTCTAATGCTTTTGCTTCTCCTATGAGTCTAGGCAGTCGTTGAGTTCCACCAGCCCCTGGGATTATACCAAGGCTCGTTTCTGTTAGGCCGAGTGAAACATCATCTGCGGCAAAACGGAAGTCACATGCTAATGCTAATTCGGTACCCCCACCGAAAGCATAGCCATTAATCATTGCTATTGTCGGTTGAGGTAAATTTTCAATAGCTGAAAAAACCTCACCTATCTTATAAAGGTTACGTTTTACGCGTTGTTCAGTTAAAGTTTTTCGTTCTTTCAAGTCAGCACCAACACTAAAAGCTTTATCACCCGCGCCTGTAAAGATGACTACACGAATATCGGGATTAATACGAATAGATTCAACAACTTGTCCTAATTCAGCTAGTAAATCATAATTGAACGCATTCATCGCTAGTGGTCTATTCAATGTTACAAATGCCAAATGCTCCTGTTGTTTATAAATAAGTGTTTCCAATACAATTTCCCCCTTATTGTAAAAAATTACTCCCAACTAAACGATAGCATGTCTCTGATTTTTCGTCATCTTTGAATAAATATTTCCAGTTATTAAGCTTTGATTATTATCTTTATATTTCTAATTAGAAGAATTATATTTTTGTGGAATGTGTATTTTATTGAAATTATAGGTAAAATGAAAGGTTTAAAGTAACAGAGTAAACTAAATACTTTAAGTAAAATTGCTGATATAATGAAATGGAAATAGATTTTAAAGGAGAAACCATATGGAAGTATTTATTGGTCGTCAACCTATATTTAATAAACAAAAGCAAGTTTTCGCATATGAATTATTATATAGAAACGGAGCTGTCATGAACGAGTTTCCAGCTATCGATTCGGATAAGGCAACTGTTGAAGTTTTGATCAATTCATTATTTTCAATTGGTTTTGATGAGCTTACAAATGGTAAACCATGCTTTATAAACTTTACTGAAAACCTTTTAATGAGTAACATATTTGATCATTTACAACCCGATCAAGTAGTAATTGAAATTTTAGAAGATGTCCCCATCACAGCAAAACTGGTTAAAAGAATTAAAAAATTAAAAAAACAAGGTTATAAAATTGCTCTTGATGATTTTGAGTTGCAAAAAGATGTGACACTTTATAATGAATTATTTACATATACAGATTTTATTAAAGTAGATTTTCTTCTTACTTCAGAAGAGGAACGAAAAGCGATTGAGAATCGTGTCAGAAAAGACTTTCCTAAAATTGTTTTGTTAGCTGAAAAGGTAGAGACGCGCTCACAATGTCACATAGCAAATGAAAATGGATATCAACTTTTTCAAGGTTATTTCTTCAAGCAACCTCAAATTATCCGAGGTAATGATATCCCAACCAATGTACTACAATATTATCGTGTAATTTCTTTATTACGAGGGAAAGATCCCGATATTGATGAAATTACTAAGCAAATTGAACATGACGTTGCGATGTCATTTAAATTGTTAAAATTGATCAATTCATCTTCGAAACGTAGAAAATCTAAAATTCGTTCAATTAAACAAGCTATATTATTATTGGGCTTAGCAGATTTACGTAAATGGATATATATTTTAGCGTATCGTGAATCGCAAAAGGATGCACAAGCTGATATGTATGATGAGCTGATGAAGGCATCCTTATGTAGAGCTAAAATTTGTGAAATGTTAGCACGTTATAAATATAAAGAAAATTCTTCCGAATACTTTTTAGTAGGAATGTTTTCATTAATCGATGCAATTTTACAGAGATCTATGAACAGTATATTATCACAACTTCCTTTATCAGATATTATTATAGAAACCATTTTAGAAGGAGAGACAGAGATGACGCCATATCTACAAATGGCTATTGCTTTAGATAAGTTAAATTGGGATAAAGTTGCAGAGTTAGCTGTTGAAATAGGGATTAATGGAAAAAATTTATATGCAATATACCAAGAAGCAAATAAATGGTCAGATAATATTATTTAATGTCTACTACTGATAGTGTGTTAAAAGAGGTTGCAATGGTAAAAAAGAAAACTAAAACAGTTGAATAAGCTTTTTATTCTGGGGAATGCTGAAATAGTGAAATTCACAAAGATGAAACAACTTGTTAGATATATTGATGTAAGTGTGTTTACAGAGCTTTTTAGTGGGTATACCTGTTAGTGGAAGGTTTTAAAAACGTTTATATACGGTATAATTATTCTGTAATCAATACAATGAATGAGGAGGTCTTCAAATGAAAAAAACTTTACTTGCTATGCTAATCGGTTCTGCTCTTATGCTTGGTGCATGTGGTGGTGGTAATAAAGCAAAAGAAGAAACTACAAAAGAAAAAACTGGTTCAGAAACAGCAACTGTTGACGCACAACAAATTATCCAACAAAATTGTATCACTTGTCACGGTGAAAATCTTGAAGGACAAGGTAACTTCCCTAACATTTCAAAAATTGGTGCCAAACTTTCCAAAAAAGAAATTTTAGATGTTATTAATAACGGTAAGAATGGAATGCCTGCTGGACTCATTTCTGGTGACGATGCCGAGGCAGTAGCTAAATGGTTATCTGAACAAAAATAAGCTCCTTATTAAAACTAGCTTTCTTTTCAGGAAAGCTGGTTTTTTGTAGGTAGATAATACAGCAAGGATAAGAGCAACCCATAGGGCATATGGATTGCTTTTTTCTATTTATAAATTTGATTTATAGAAGAGGCGTTTTCTTCAACTTTATATTCAAAGGTGAAAATAACCTATTCTACAATTCATACAGGGACAGTCGTAGCTGGACGAACGCGCTTAGCAATTAATTTTATGTTAAAATATATTCCAAGTGCTGTTATTTTGAAGGGTAGTTTTATGGGAGGAAGTGTTAGTTTTGGATCAAGTATGTACGAAAGATGTTATTAAAATGTTTGACTTGAAGGTTATCAGTGGTCATGAGGGAATTGGTCGACATATATTAACAAGTGATATTTCTAGACCAGGCCTTGAGATGGCAGGCTATTTTACCCATTATCCAGCTCAACGTATTCAGCTATTAGGAAAAACAGAGCTGTCATTTTTTGATATGTTGCCAAGGGATGTGCAGTTTGATCGAATGAACAAACTTTGTTCACAAGATACACCTGCTATTATTATTTCGCATGATATGGAAGTACCTGAAGCGTTATTTGTTGCTTCTAATGAGCACCATGTACCGATATTATCAACAAAAATGGCAACCACTCGTTTCTCTAGTATGTTAACGAATTATCTTGAAAGTCAATTAGCTCCTACGACAGCTGTTCATGGTGTATTGGCGGATATATATGGTATTGGAGTTTTGATTACTGGGAAAAGCGGTGTAGGTAAAAGTGAGACTGCACTTGAACTTGTGAAAAAAGGACACCGTCTTGTTGCCGATGACTGTGTAGAAATTCGTCAAGAAGGTGAAAATACATTAATAGGGAATGCACCTGCTTTAATCCAGCATTTACTTGAAATTCGTGGCATAGGTATTATTGATATTATGACATTATTTGGAGCTAGTGCTGTTAGAAGTCATAAACGCATTTCACTTGTTATTGACTTAGAAGTATGGGATTCTGATAAAACCTATGATCGACTAGGTTTAGAAGAAGAGACGATGAAAATTATTGATACGGAA
Organism: Viridibacillus sp. NPDC093762; assembly: GCF_050279675.1. Taxonomy (NCBI): domain Bacteria; kingdom Bacillati; phylum Bacillota; class Bacilli; order Caryophanales; family Caryophanaceae; genus Viridibacillus; species Viridibacillus sp. NPDC093762. The sequence goes on from NZ_JBNNUK010000010.1 coordinate 111,907, forward strand.
TTGACGAAGTTAACAATCCCAGTTAAACCAGGACGAAATTTATCTGTTATCATCGAAGTAGCAGCAATGAATTATCGATTGAAAAAACTTGGTGTCAACGCAGCAGAAGAGTTTTCTAAAAGACTTGATAGTGTGATTGAGTCTAAAGAAAATTGATGTAGGCAAACTTCGTAATTTGGAAGGAGAAAAGTATGGATTCAATATTATTACAAATTAACCCAGTAGCACTTGAGTTAGGGCCAATTTCAGTTAGATGGTACGGGGTTATTATTGCGATGGGTATTATTATTGCCTTTTTGATTGGGCAAAGAGAAATGGTGAAACGTGGATTCCATGAGGAATTTTTAACAGATTTATTGATTTGGGCAGTACCAATTTCTATTATTTGCGCCCGAATCTACTACGTAATATTTAAATGGGATTTCTATAGTGCAAATCCAGGTGAGATTATTCAGATTTGGCATGGTGGGATTGCTATACACGGTGCACTTATTGGTGCATTTATTACTACATATATTTTTACTAAAAAGCGTGGGGTTAGTTTTTGGAAGGTTGCAGATGTATTAGCGCCAAGCTTATTAGTAGGTCAAATTATTGGCCGATGGGGTAATTTTATGAACCAAGAGGCTTATGGTGGTGCTGTAACACGCGATTTCTTAGAAGGATTGCATTTGCCAAATTGGATCATTGAGCAGATGAATGTAAACGGTATTTACCATCATCCTACTTTCTTATATGAATCACTATGGAATGTTGTTGGTCTCGTATTGTTACTAGTTTTACGAAAAGTGAACTTACGACGTGGTGAAATATTCTTAACTTATATTATTTGGTATTCATTTGGTCGTTTCTTCGTAGAAGGATTACGTACTGATAGTTTATTAATAGGTGATTTGCGCATGGCACAAATTGTGTCATTAATCGGTTTAGTAATAGGTGTTGCACTTTTCATCTATAGAAGAATGAACGTAAAACCAGTTGTAAAGTATTTAGATAAGTAATATTGAAGAGTAGCGAAGGGAAAGCTAAAAGAGTGTTAATGACCAGGGTTAAATCAGCTTGGTCATTAATGCTTGTCATGCAGTTGACGAAGCTATATCCATTTTTGTGACGTTAGAACCCCTATAATGTCGTTATTTTTAATCGCATTACGACAGCGTTCTTTTTTTCCATAGTTGTAACAACACTTTGACGAAGAATTGAAGAAAAGAAAGAAAAAGGAGTCGTATTCGTATGACAAATAGAAAAATTAAAGCACTATTATTCGACTTTGACGGTACTTTATTAGATACAAATGAGCTTATCATACAAACTTTTTTACATGTATTAGAGACTAAATTCCCCGGGAAATATAGCAGAGAAGATGTTTTCCCGTTTTTAGGGCCTTCTTTAAAAGAAACATTTTCAACTGTCGATTTAGAGAGTGTAGATGAGCTAGTACAAGATTATCGAAAATGGAATATTGCACATCATGATGAGCTTGTAACAGAATTTGACGGTGTTTTAGAAACATTACTAGCACTGAAAGAAGCGGGAATTCGACTTGCGATTGTTTCAACAAAACGACAAGATATGCTAGCGAGAGGACTTCGTGTTTTAAAAGCAGAAGGATTATTTGAAGTCATCATTGGTTTAGATGATGTTAAAAATGTGAAGCCTGATCCAGAGCCAATTTTATTAGCACTTGAGAAGATGGGTCTTCAAAAAGATGAAGTTATAATGATAGGCGATAATTCTCACGATATTGAAGGTGGTAAAAACGCTGGAGTAAAAACAGCGGGCGTTGCATGGTCATTGAAAGGTGAAGCATTCTTAGCGCAATTCAAACCTGATTATATGTTACATCATTTGAGTGACTTACTAGAGATTGTTGGAGAAGTTACCTATGAGGAGAACTGAAAGATATCGTGTTGAAGGCGCAAGTTCTCTTTGGCAAATTTATGAAACAGTTTCCTTTTGGAAAGTAGCAAAAACATTTATCGTTATACAAGTGGCGCGTTATACGCCGTTTTTAACGATGAAAAACTGGTTGTATCGCACATTTTTGAAAATGAAAATAGGAGATAAGACGGCTTTTGCTTTGATGGTAATGCCCGATACGATGTTTCCTGAACGCATTCAAGTAGGAAGTAATACGATCATTGGCTATAATACGACGATTTTAGCGCATGAATATTTAATAGAAGAATATAGATTAGGCGATGTCATTATTGGAGATCGTGTAATGATTGGTGCAAATTCAACAATATTGCCTGGCGTGAGCATTGGAGATGATGCAATTGTCTCTGCTGCAACATTAGTGAATAGAGATGTTCCAGCTGGCGCTTTTGTTGGAGGAAATCCTATGCAAATCATTTACACGAAGGAACAAATGGATATTAAAAAGTCAGTCAATTCTAAAAACTCTTAAAGTTTGTATGCTTTATGAGTTTTTTTTATTGACGGTATGTAAGAATTGAGATAAAATACTTTCATGAATCATCACTCTACCACTCTAGCGAACTAAAGTTTATAGATTAGGAAGTGTCACTATGTCATCAATTCGAAAGTTTGAAAAACCACTTGGAATGCGCGATACATTTCCAAAGATTTTTGAAAAAAAAGAAGTTGTCAGACAGACCGGTCGAGACTTTCTACAACTGAGAGGTTTTGACTTTATAAAAACACCAACGCTTGAATATTACGATACAGTTGGTAAAGCCTCTGCAATCGTTGAGTCTTCTTTATTTAAGCTAGTAGATAGTCAAGGTAATACATTAGTGCTTCGTCCAGATATGACAACACCAATTGCACGTGTTGCATCATCGAAGTTATTAAAAGAAAAGATTCCATTACGTTTAGCTTATTTTGCAAATGTATTCCGCGCTCAAGAAACAGAAGGTGGACGCCCAGCAGAATTTGAACAAATGGGTGTTGAAATTATTGGAGATCCTTCTGTATATGCTGACGCTGAAGTTTTATTGACTGTGATTGAACTACTAAAAGCATTAGAAGTAAAACAATTTAAGTTAACAATCGGAAATGTAGGTATTCTAAATGCTATTCTAACTCAAAATGTCAGAACAGAAGTGCAATTCAAAGAATTACATAAACTACTTGTAGAAAAGAATATTGTAGGTTTTGAAGAAGCGGTTAAGCTTTTTGAGTTGCCTCAGAAAAACAAACAAACATTATTAACTTTTATAGAAGAAGCGACAGATCTAAATAACATTAACCAAATTGATAAATATTTAATAGAAAAAGATGATTTTATATATATGGAAAGATTGCAAAAGATTTTAGCTATTTCCGAAGTGGAAAAGTACATTTATTTTGATTTCACATTAGCGAGTCATATGAATTACTACAGTGGCATGCTATTTGAAGTATTTGCTACTGGAGCAGGTTTTCCGTTAGGAAATGGTGGCCGCTACGATGGATTACTTGATGAATTTGGATCACAGGTTGGAGCAATTGGTTTTGGGTTACGTGTCGATCAACTGTTGGAAGTCATGCCTTCATTTCAAAAGGATCAAGAAGAGGTGCTCGTATTATTTGCACAGAATGAGTTTCCAAGAGCAGTAGCAAAGGCAGCTACTCTTCGTAAAGAAGGTAAACGCACCACATTGCAATCGATTGAAGGTATAGAGAATATAGCAGTTTTTGAGCAACTCTTTTCAAAAGTTGTACGTATTGGGTAAGGAGGAATCGAACATGACTGAATTGACAATCGCAATGCCTAAAGGGCGCATTTTCGAAGAAGCATATGAAATGCTCATTCAAGCAGGTTTTGACTTGCCAGAAGATGTTGAAATATCACGTAAATTAGTGATTGAAATTCCATCTGAAAAAATTCGCTTCATACTAGCAAAGCCAATGGACGTACCTACATATGTTGAACATGGTGTAGCTGATATTGGTATAGCAGGAAAAGATGTTTTGCTAGAACAAGGAAGAGCGGTACATGAATTACTCGATTTGAAAATTAGTAAATGTTATATCGCTTCTGCGGGATTACCAAATACAAAGTTAAATGATATTGCGCCACGTATAGCGACGAAATATCCAACAGTTGCCTCCCACTATTACCGTGAAAAAGGAGAACAAGTTGAAATTATTGGACTAAACGGTTCGATTGAATTAGCTCCAATGATAGGACTTGCTGACCGCATTGTGGATATTGTTTCAACTGGTCAAACATTAAAAGAAAATGGGCTAGTTGAATATGAACACATTACAGATGTGTCCTCTCGATTGATCGCCAATCCTGTGAGCTATCGCATGAAGAATGAGCGTATTCAAGATCTCGTCAAACGTTTAAAAAAATGTGTGAAATGAGAGAAGGTTTAAACGATGAAGATTCAAGACTTAACAAAAAATATATCCTTACAACGCCCATTGGCGAGCGGCAACGAGGAGCAATTACAAACAGTTAGGGAAGTACTTGCCAATGTTCGTCAAAATGGTGATGCTGCTGTCAAAGGATATGGTGCTAAATGGGACGGTGTTTTTCTTAATGAATTGCGTGTGTCACCAGAGGAAATGGCAGAAGCAGTTAGCAGTATGGATGCACAATTAATAAAAGATTTAAAAGAAGCTTCATTGAATATACGCGCATACCATGACAAACAAAAGCGCCAAGGTTATCGACTAAATCTAGAAAATGATTCTTGGTTAGGGCAACGTATTACAGCGTTATCGGCTGTTGGTCTTTATGTGCCAGGAGGCTCAGCTGCTTACCCATCATCTGTTTTAATGAATGTTATTCCAGCACAAGTAGCTGGTGTTGAGCGCATCGTTTTAGTGTCACCTCCAGGAAAAGACGGTAAGCTACCAGCAGCTGTTTTAACTGCTGCATCCATATTAGGGATTACAGAGATTTATAAAATGGGTGGTGCACAGGCAATTGGTGCTCTAGCTTATGGTACAGAATCGATTCAAGCAGTTGATAAAATTACAGGACCAGGTAATATTTTTGTTGCATTAGCAAAACGTGAAGTGTTTGGTGAAGTAGCCATTGATATGATTGCTGGACCAAGCGAAATTGCTATTATTGCAGATGAGAATGCATATGCTGATGAGATTGCAGCAGACTTATTATCTCAAGCCGAACATGACCCTTTGGCATGTGCGATTTTAGTTACAACGAGTGAAAGACTAGCTGAAGAAGTAGCGGAGGAAGTTGAAAATCAACTAACATCATTACCACGAGAAGCAATTGCACGTAAGGCGATCGAAAACTTTGGCAGTATTTATATAGCTGAAACGCTCGCTGAAGCAGTGCAAGCGATCAATCGATTAGCACCAGAGCATTTAGAAATTGTTACTGACAATGCAGAAGTTGTTGCTGAACAAATTCGTAATGCGGGTGCTATATTTATCGGACGCTATAGTTCAGAGCCAGTAGGAGATTATTTTGCAGGCACAAATCACGTGTTACCAACAAATAGTACAGCTCGTTTTGCTAGTGGCTTGAATGTTGATGACTTTATTAAAAAAACAAGCGTTGTTTATTATACAAAAGAAACTTGGGCACAAAATTCACCGAAAATAGCTAGACTTGCCAGATTAGAAGGATTAGAAGCACATGCTAGAGCCGTGGAGTCTAGAGGGTGGGATAAAGGAGTCGAATCAAGTGGAAGCAACTAAAAAGCGTTATGCCATTATCGAACGAAAAACAAATGAAACTCAGATTGCAGTAGAAATTAATTTAGATGGTGAAGGGAAGTCTACTATTTCAACGGGTGTTCCTTTTATGGACCATATGCTAGACCTATTTATGAAACATGGTTTATTTGACGGTTCTATTACTGCAAAAGGTGATACATATATTGATGATCACCATACTACAGAGGATTTAGGGATTGTGTTAGGTCAAGCAATTAAAGAAGCGTTAGGTGATAAAAAAGGTATTAAGCGCTATGGTAACGCATTTGTGCCAATGGATGATGCATTAGCACAAGTCGTTATTGATTGTTCAAATCGTCCACACTTAGAATTCAGAGTAGATATCCCAACAGACAAAGTTGGTACATTTGATACGGAGCTAGTGCATGAATTTTTATGGAAATTTGCATTAGAGGCTCGTATGAATGTTCATGTCATTGTTCCTTATGGTCACAATGCTCATCATATTATCGAAGCAATCTTTAAAGCATTGGCTAGAGCGATTGATGATGCGGTATCGATTGATCCACGTGTGAAAGGTATACCTTCAACTAAGGGGCTGCTAACATGAAAATAGGCATAATCGATTATGGTATGGGGAATTTATTTAGCGTTGAACAGGCTATTAAACGTCTAGGCTATGAAGTCTTAGTATCTGCTGATAAAGAAGAGCTATTAGCAACAGATGCCCTTATTTTACCTGGGGTCGGTGCTTTTAAAGATGCTATGAAACGACTACAAGAAACGAATTTAGATTCATTAATAAATGAGGTAGAAAAAAGCAATAAACCCTTACTAGGTATTTGCTTAGGTATGCAGTTATTATTTCAAGAAAGCGCAGAGAATGGCAGTGGCAAAGGACTAGGTATTTTCAAAGGGAAAATTGAGCGCTTTGCTGGGATTCATGATGATGGTAGTACCTATCGAGTACCACATATGGGATGGAACGAACTGCAATTTTCTCAACGTCCAGAATGGTTACAAGAAAATGAAATGACTGGTGATCATTTCGTTTATTTTGTTCATTCATACTTCGCAACTAATATGAAGCAAGCAGAATTAGTTGCTTTTGCTCATTATGGCAATAAACAAGTGCCAGGTATTGTACAAAGAGGTTCTATTACAGGTATGCAATTTCACCCTGAAAAATCAAGTGATTTCGGTGTTCTTCTATTGAGACAGTGGTTAGATGGTGTAAAAAAAGGAGTTGTCGTGTAGTGAGTTCATTTCAAGTTTTCCCAGCAATCGATATGAGAGGTGGCAAATGTGTACGCTTATTTAAAGGTGATTACGCACAAGAAACAGTGTACGCAGACTCTCCTTTTGAGATGGCAAAAAGCTTTGCAGAAGCAGGTGCAAGCTTTATACATATGGTCGATTTAGATGGTGCTAAAGACGGTGAACGTACACATGCAGCTGAAGTTATACGCGTTGCAAAAGAATTAACGGTAAAAGTGCAAATAGGTGGCGGTATTCGTTCTGAGGAGGATGTACGCTTCTACCTTGAAAATGGGGTTCATCGTGTGATTATTGGCAGTCTAGCCATTCGTGAACCAAAGCTTGTTGCGAGCTTTATAGAGGAATTTGGTGCAGAACGCATAGTAATTGGACTAGATGCAAAGGATGGCATGGTAGCGACACATGGTTGGCTTGAGACGTCTAATAAGTCCGCTATTGAAGTAGGGAAATATTTTGCTAAGTCAGGCGCAAAATATTTTGTTTTCACTGATATTGCAACTGATGGTACTTTAGCTGGTCCGAATATTCCAGCAAACGTGAAATTAGCTGAAGCAACAAATACCGAGATTATCGTATCTGGTGGTATCAGCTCACTTGTAGATATTCAACGAGTAAAAGCAGCTGCACAAAACTCATCAATTGCAGGTGTGATTATTGGGAAAGCTCTTTACGCAGGTCGATTTACATTGCCAGAGGCACTTGAGGAGGCAGAATAATGCTTACGAAACGAATTATTCCATGTCTTGATGTGAAGGAAGGACGCGTTGTAAAAGGTGTTCAATTCGTCTCATTACGAGATGCTGGTGATCCTGTAGAGCTTGCTAAGTTCTATAATGAACAAGGCGCAGATGAGCTTGTTTTTTTAGATATTTCTGCTTCGCATGAAGGCCGTGAAACAATGGTTGATGTCGTACGAAAAACAGCTTCTACTTTAGCGATTCCTTTTACTGTTGGGGGAGGCATTCGAACACTAGAGGATATGAAACGATTACTCCGTGCTGGTGCAGATAAAGTATCAGTCAATTCTTCTGCTTTGCAACGGCCAGAACTTATTAAAGAAGGTTCTGATTACTTCGGAGCACAATGTATCGTTGTGGCGATCGATGCTAAGTGGAGTGAAGAAGACGGTACGTGGATGATATATACGCACGGTGGTCGCAACAAAACGAATTGGCAAGCAGTGGCTTGGGCGAAAGAAGCAGTGAGACTTGGAGCTGGTGAATTATTAGTCACAAGTATGGATCAAGACGGAGAGAAAAGTGGCTTTGATTTACCTTTAACAAAAGCAATCCGTAAAGCTGTCAACGTACCAATTATTGCTAGTGGTGGGGCTGGAAACGCGGATCACTTTTATGATGTTTTACAACATGTAGATGCTGATGCTGCACTAGCGGCTTCTATATTTCACTATAAAGAAACAAGTGTCGCAGAAGTGAAAAATGAATTGCGACAAAAGGGAGTGTTCGTGAGATGATAGAAAATCTTCAATTTGACGAAAAAGGTTTGATTACTACAGTGGTACAAGATGCACAAACGAAAGAAGTATTAACTGTTGCATTCATGAACAAGGATTCTTTAGACAAAACATTAGCAACAGGTGAAACGTGGTTTTATAGCCGTTCTCGTCAAGAACTTTGGCATAAAGGGGCCACAAGTGGTAATACACAAAAAGTGATAGCTATTCGTGCTGACTGTGACAAAGATGCACTAATTGTAGAAGTTTTACCAGCAGGACCTGCGTGTCATAGTGGTACGACAAGTTGCTTTACTGAAACCATAAAAGAAAAATCAGAAATTGTGGGTTCTGTAGATATTATTACGGAGCTTCGTAGTGTTATTCAAAACCGCGAAAAGGAAATGCCAGAGGGTGCATATACAACTTATCTATTTAACGAAGGTATCGATAAAATTTGTAAAAAAGTCGGTGAGGAAGCAACAGAGGTTGTTATAGCTTCAAAAAACCGCGATGCTGATGAATTGAAATGGGAAACAGCAGATTTAATTTATCACGTATTGGTACTATTACAAGAACAAAAGTTGGATGTATTTGATGTTTTAGCAGTGCTTCAAAAGCGCCATGAGCAACATTAAATATGTTATAATGAAGGATACTAGAGTATAAGGGACGTTTCTATACGTTCCTTATTTTTTTCGGAGGAATTTTTTTGGAGAAAAAACGTAAACTAAAACCGCGAGAAAATGTCGTATCTTTTATTCCGAATGGGGATTTTTATTATAATAAAGCATTACAAGCGTTAGATCGAGAGCAGTTTGATAAGGCGCATAAATACTTACAAAGAGCAGTAGAACTTAGCCCTGAAGATTCACTTATACTTATGCAATATGGTGTTATTAAAATGGAGCTTGAACAGCATGATCATGCTTTAGAGCTGTTAAGAAAAGCGCATTCAATTGACCCTGATGAACCAGAAATAGTATTGTTTTTAGCTGAAGTCTCTGCTCATCTTGGCATGTCAGATGAAGCAGGAAAATACGCAAAGCTTTATCTAGAGTTAGATCAACAAGGTGTTTATGCGGAAGAAGCGCTTGAAATTATTGATTTTTCTGAGCAAATGAAAGAGCAACCAACATCCGATGAACCGCAAGATTCAGAAGCTGTGTATTTACAAGAAAAAGCTCGCCGTATGATGGAAGAAGGAAATTTTAAAGAAGCCATTGAGCAATTTGAAGAAATTATTCAAGATAATCCAGATTTTTGGGCAGCCTATAATAATCTATCTCTTGCTTATTTTTATCTAGGAGAAGCTGAACAAGCAAGAGCGTTGTTGCATCAAGTGTTAAAAGGGAATTTTGGTAATTTACATGCCCTTTGTAATTTAACGGTCATGGCTTACTATGAAAAAAACAAAGAAGAGTTGGACGAGCTACTTGAGTTATTAGTGAAAATCCAACCATATTCATTTGACCATCGTTATAAATTAGGAGCTACATTAGCTCTCGTTGGCCGTTATGAAGAAGCTTATAAATGGTTACGTAGTTTGCAAAAACGTGGGTTTGAAGGCGATCCTGGATTTTACTTTTGGCTATCCCATGCAGCTTATTTCTCAGGTAGAAAAGTTGTTGGGAAAAGTGCTTGGAAAAAATTACTGGAAATCGATCCCGATAAGGAAGGCTTTGAGCCATGGGCACACGAGAGTCGTGTGACAAATCCAAATGCTATCGAGCAAAATCGCGAATTTATCGTTGAAAAGCTTGAAAGTAAATACCGTAGTGATCGATTATTTGGTTTGTACTTATTAGGTAAAACAATTCACAAACAGGAAATTATTGCACATCCAAGTTGGATAGATGTCGATGAATATTCTTCGATGGAAAAGCTATTTTTAGCATATGCACTTGAGCATGAATTTGATGCGCAGGATAAAAGTATTTTACCGTTTTTAAGGGCAATGGAAGCTTCAGATATTTTATACATGCAATCGATGCCTATTTCAATGCCTACCACATTTCTATTTCAAATGTGGTTCGTATTGTGTGAAAGAGCATTAGATGAAAATTATCAATTCAAGAATCCAAAGGCTCTTGTAGCAGCAGCAGATTATATGTATAAATCCTCACGTATGAAAAGTATTACTAAAAAATCAATTGCTGAAGCATATGGGGTTACAACAACTACTTTAACGAAATATGTGAACGATTTAATACATTTTTTACCCGGATTCGACGCTTAAATGTTGAAATGGTAAGCAGAAATATTGAACGTACACCAGTTATCCTCTACCATGGATATTGAATATAATGAAATGTTTTATACAGATCTAGGAGGAACAGATATGTCAGAAGAGAAAATTTATGATGTAGTTATTATCGGTGCAGGTCCGGCAGGGATGACAGCTGCCGTTTATACTTCACGTGCCAATCTATCAACATTAATGTTAGAACGCGGTATTCCAGGTGGACAAATGGCTAATACAGAAGAGGTTGAAAACTATCCAGGTTTCGATTCTATTTTAGGACCTGAATTATCTACTAAAATGTTTGACCACGCGAAAAAATTTGGTGCTGAATATGCTTATGGCGATGTTACTGAAATTATCGATGGCGAAGAATATAAAACAATTAAAGCAGGTTCAAAAGAATTTAAAACGCGTGCAATCATCATTACTACAGGTGCAGAATACAAAAAAATGGGCGTACCTGGTGAAAAAGAACTTGGTGGCCGTGGTGTAAGTTATTGTGCAGTATGTGATGGGGCATTCTTCAAAAATAAAAACTTAGTTGTTGTTGGCGGAGGAGACTCTGCTGTTGAAGAAGGTATTTACTTAACTCGCTTTGCTGAAAAAGTAACAATTGTTCACCGTCGTGATAAATTACGTGCCCAAAAAATCATTCAAGATCGTGCATTTGCTAACGATAAAATTGATTTTATTTGGAACAACACTGTTAAACAAGTGAATGAAGAAAATGGCAAAGTAGGAAGTGTAACGCTCGTTTCTACTGAGGATGGTACTGAGCAAGAATTTACTGCTGATGGTGTATTCGTTTATATTGGCATGTTACCATTAACAAAACCATTTGAGGGTCTAGGAATCTTAAATGAAGCTGGATATATCCCAACAAATGAAGAGATGGAAACAGCGATTCCTGGTATCTTCGCTGCTGGTGACGTACGTGAAAAAACATTACGTCAAATCGTAACTGCAACTGGTGATGGTAGTATCGCAGCTCAAGCAGTTCAACATTATGTTGAAATGTTAAAAGAAAAAATTAGTAATTAATTGCTGATTTTAACGTCTTCTTAACATAGCTGTAACTCATTTGCAATATAATAAGGGTATAGTTGTAAGTGCAATAACCCCCTATTAAGATAGATATATTGGTAAGGCTGTTTCGCGGTAATTTGCCGTTAGAAGCAGCCTCTTTTTTATATGGAGGTTACATAGTTTTTGATAATGGACTAGATTGGTGAAAACATATGAAATTACTGTCCTTGCGAACATATTTTTGTACGCTAATGGTGTAACAATGTATAATAATGAATATAAGTTTACAATGATTTGGAGTGTCGTGCGTGCAAAGAATAGCAAATTTGATTGTTAGAAAAGATAACAAAGTTCTTTTACTGAAAAAACCACGACGAGGCTGGTATGTTGCGCCGGGTGGTAAAATTGAGAGTGGGGAGTCTGTTTTTACAGCTGCTAACCGAGAATTCCGGGAAGAAACGGGGACAATCCCTTTAAACCAGCACTTAAAAGGGATATATACAATGGTGATAAAAAATGATCAAGATATTGTAAATGAGTGGATGCTCTTTACATTTGTTGCAGATGGCTTAGAAGGTACTCCGTATGAAGATACAATTGAGGGTGTCCTGGAATGGCATCCAATTGAAAGCTTGCACCATTTACCAATGGCTGAAGGAGATCGTACTAATTTATTGTTTGCCGTAAACGAAAAAGGCATGCAATACGGTACATTTACTTATACAGAAGATTTTGAACTATTAAATGAAGCAATTCAAATTTCAACTGAAGGAGATGGCATCAATGCCTAGCACTCAACCGGTTAACGAATTGATCATTATTACGGGGATGTCTGGAGCAGGGAAAACGGTGGTAATCCAAAGTTTTGAAGACTTAGGTTTTTACTGCATCGATAATTTACCACCTGCATTACTACCAACTTTCTTAACTCTAATGAAAGAGTCGAAAAAAGAATTTTCTCGTATCGCAGCTGTGATGGATTTACGAGGTGGTGATTTCTTTTCATCACTAATTGATGCATTAGAACAAATCGAGAAACAAGATTTAGTTGCAACAAAAATTTTGTTCTTAGATGCAGATAATGAAACATTAGTGAGACGTTATAAAGAAACACGCCGTTCACACCCACTTGCTCCTGCTGGTGGATTGCCATTAGAAGGGATCCATCATGAAAGAGAATTACTTGCTGAAGTGAAACAAAAAGCACAATTTATATATAATACATCAAGTATGAAACCTCGAGAGTTACGAGAACGAATTATTGCGCAATTTTCAGGTGTAAATTCTCGAAGATTTACAGTCAATGTTATGTCATTCGGCTTTAAGCATGGTCTTCCAATTGACGCAGACTTAGTATTTGATGTGCGTTTTTTACCGAATCCTTATTATGTGGAGAGTTTACGCCCTAAAACAGGATTAGAGAAGGACGTATCATCATATGTTCTAAAATATGATGAAGCACAGACATTAATAAAAAAACTAACGGATTTATTTGAATTTATGGTGCCTCTTTATAAAAAAGAGGGTAAAACACAACTCGTTATTGCATTTGGTTGTACGGGGGGCCAGCATCGCTCTGTTACATTAGCCGAATATTTTGGTGATTATTTGAATAAAGATGTGCCAACGGTTATTACACATCGCGATATTGCGAAAAGAAAGGGCTAATTCTATGGGGAAACGAAATACTCGTATCGTCATTCTCGGTGGAGGAACTGGATTATCAACTCTTTTACGAGGATTGAAAAAGTTCCCGATTGATATAACTGCCATTGTGACGGTAGCGGATGATGGGGGAAGCTCGGGTAGATTAAGGGATGACTACGAAATACCGCCACCAGGCGATGTGCGAAATGTCATCGCTGCACTATCTGAAGTCGAACCTCTGGTAGAAGAAATGTTCCAATATCGATTTTTAGCATCTGAAGATTTAAGGGGTCATTCACTAGGCAACTTGATGTTAACCGCATTAACTGAAATTACTGGCGATTTTTCGCATGCTATTCGAGAAATGAGTCGTGTCTTAAATGTGCACGGTAAAGTATTACCAGCAGCAAATCAAAGAATTACCCTTTTTGCTGAGCTAATTGATGGTACAATTGTTAAAGGCGAATCTAAAATTCCAACATTCAATACAGGTATTAAAAGGATTTTTTTATCGCCTGAGGATGTGAAACCGCTACCGGAATCTGTAAGCGCAATCAAAAAAGCGGATATTATTATTATAGGACCTGGAAGTTTATATACAAGTATTTTACCGAATCTGTTAGTGGATGATATTCAAGAGGCCATTATTAGTGCTAAAGGAAAGAAAGTGTATATATGTAATCTCATGACGCAAGCAGGAGAAACACAAAACTTTGCAGCATCAGACCATGTCAAAGCATTAAACGATCATTTAGGGCAACCTTTTATCGAAACGATATTAATTAATAAAGAAGAGGTACCAGCATCTGTAAGAGCGGCTTATAAAGAAGAGGAAGCAGAGCCAGTTTTTTTTGATGTTGGAGCATTAGAAAAAATGGGTATCCAAGTAGTGAAAAAAGAAATTGCTACAACTCATGATGGCGTTGTACGACATGAAGCCTCAAAGGTTGCTGAATGGTTAGTAGAGTATGCTCATTCTTTTAACAGTGACATAAAAATGATATAAAATCCGTTGTTTTATATAAATCATGATAGAGAGGGGGGTTATTATGTCATTTGCTTCAGAAACAAAAAAAGAATTAACGCAAGTTGAAGCAGGCGATACAAGCTTAAAAGCAGAATTATCTGCCCTCATCAGAATGAATGGCTCTCTGTCATTTGCAAACCGTCAACTTAGTCTTGATATTCAAACTGAAAATGCAGCAATCGCAAGAAGAATTTATACAGTAATGAAGAGGTTCTATAGTTATAGAGTGGAGCTTCTTGTGCGAAAGAAAATGCGTTTAAAGAAGAATAATGTTTATATCTGCCGTGTGAGAGAAGGGGCAAAAGAAATTTTGGAGGATTTAGAAATTGTCTCTGGAAACTTTTTGTTCAATCATACAATTGCAGAAGATTTAGTCGATACAACTAGTAGTAAGCGTTCATATTTAAGAGGCGCATTTTTAGCTGGTGGCTCTGTCAATAATCCGGAAACTTCCGCGTATCATTTAGAAGTGTATTCGTTATATAAAGAGCATGGTGAGGCACTGGCCGATTTAATGAATAAATTCGATTTAAATGCAAAAACAATCGAAAGAAAAAAAGGATTTGTCACATACTTAAAAGAAGCTGAGAAAATTTCAGACTTTTTAAGTTTAGTAGGTGCACATCAAGCCATGATGAAATTTGAAGATGTGCGAATTGTACGTGATATGAGAAATAGTGTGAATCGACTTGTGAACTGTGAGACGGCTAATTTAAACAAAACGATTGGAGCAGCTGTTCGCCAAGTAGAAAATATCCGATATATCGATCATAGTATTGGGATTGATCAACTACCTGAGAAGCTTAGAGAGATTGCTCGATTACGTGTGGAATATCAAGAAGTGACATTAAAAGAACTTGGTGAAATGGTATCAGCAGGTACTGTTAGTAAATCAGGTGTCAATCATCGCCTACGTAAAATTGATGATATTGCTGAATCATTGCGTAGAGGCGATGCGGTTAAACTTTAATGGAATGATGACACACGATAATGAATATATAAGTAATTATAGGAGGAGTAAAACGAATGGCAGAACAACAAGTAGAAGTAAAACTTAAATCAGGACTACAAGCAAGACAGGCTGCTTTGTTCGTACAAGAAGCAAATCGCTACTCTGCGGATGTATTTTTGACGAAAGAAAATAAAAAAGTAAATGCTAAAAGTATTATGGGTATTATGAGTTTGGCTGTTGCAAAAGGATCTAACGTTATTTTAACTGCAGATGGTGCCGATGAAGCACTTGCATTAAAAGGTCTAGTAAAACTAATTCAATCTGAGGATTAAATGAATACAATATAAAAACCGCTATTCTCATCTTACGAGAATAGCGGTTTTTTAGGTGTTTATTTAATTTCGTTACGTTCAAAAATTTGATCGATTAAACCATATTCTTTCGCACGCTCAGCTGTCATGAAGTTATCACGATCTGTGTCTTTTGCTATAACTTCGATTGGTTGACCTGTACGTTCAGATAAAATACTGTTTAGTTTTTCACGAAGGAATAAAATGCGTTTTGCAGCAATTTCAATTTCAGTCGCTTGACCTTGCGCACCACCTAGTGGTTGGTGAATCATAACTTCAGCATTTGGTAATGCAAAGCGTTTCCCTTTTTCACCAGCAGCAAGTAAGAATGCACCCATAGATGCAGCCATACCGATACAAATTGTTTGTACATTTGGTTTGATGAATTGCATAGTATCGTAGATTGCCATACCAGCTGTAATGCTACCACCAGGGCTGTTAATGTATATAGAGATATCTTTCTCTGGATCTTCAGCTTCTAGGAATAAAAGTTGAGCAACAATAGCGTTTGCAACGTTGTCATCGATAGCGCTACCTAACATAATAATACGGTCTTTCAATAAGCGTGAGTAAATGTCATAAGCACGTTCACCGCGGTTTGTCTGTTCAATAACTGTAGGGATTAAGTTCATAAGAATATCCTCCTCAAAAGGTAAATTCAATTTTCCTGTATAAAAGCAATTTGCTTCTATTGTATCTTAATCATACACATTATGGTCAAGGAAGGTCAAATGATTCGAATCCAATATTTATATGGTTGAATTGTTTTGGTTTCCTTTGTATAATAGAAAAGTCGCAATTGATGAATGGCCCTCGTAGTGTAATGGATAACACATAAGATTCCGGTTCTTAGGCTGGGGGTTCGATTCCCTCCGAGGGCGTATATAACTGCACTTTAAACATCTATGTCGTTATTTAAATAGCGACATAGATGTTTTTGTATGATGGGCTCCAATAATGATAATATGCCCAAATCAATAGAATAATAAACTGTCATATAGAAATTAAAAGTCGCTTTAATATTGAAAAGCGACTTTTTGTGTCCAACTAATTACTATTTAATATGTCTAGGTTGTTATTTTGTTTTATAAATAGCCATATAAGATTTGCAATTTCTTGGGCTTCTGCAGCATGTTTAGTACCTTTAAAGCTAGTGTTAAAGGGTAATACAATTGCTTCAATTATATAGTAGGGGATGGTTTCTTCTTGTAATGATTTTATAAGGCAGGCTGTATATTCTTTACCAGCTTGTAAGTCATCTTCAATAAGACCTTCTGAAAATCCAGTTAGCTGTTCTGTTAAATACTCTTTTGTTACATATTTATGTTTGAAATTCTCATGTAAGTACTTTGCTAGATCACAGCCTAAGAAATGTTCACCTCTCTCAATTTGAGCTGGTAAAACGGCATCTAGCTGTTGAATTACGTATTTCACAATCTGTACTGGGTCTAGAGCATCTTCACGTGTAATTTTCCAAATATGCAACATATGTTGCATCATACCGAAAGTTAGGATGGCAGCATCGTAACAGTGTGGCTTTGATTCTTCTCCGTAAATATCGACAATTCGTTTTGCGAGCCAATTTAACTCGTTTAGATGAAATCGCATTACTACTTCTTTAAGTTCTGGGTCACCCGAATGGAAAATCGATTCAAAGATAGGGATTAAATTTTGATCACGGTTTATTTGCATCAATACAGCGATTTGCTTAGCTAGTATGTCTTTATCTTTTGGATCCTGTCCTATAAGCATCTCATGCTTGCGAACATCGGCTTCCTCACGACCTTTAGCTATTATTGCGATTAAACATTCGTTTTTTGAAGCAAAATAATTATAAAAAGTGCCTTTAGAAATATGCGATTCATCTAGAATATCTTGGATGGAAGTATTTTGAAAACCTTTTTCGACGAACAGCTTTTGAGAGGCAACGATAACTTGACGTTTACGATTGTTCATAACTTCACCTATATTTCCAATTAGTGTACTATCATTCTAACTTGGAAACGCTTTAATATCAATGTTTATGAAATACCAAAATTTTTTAGTTGAAAAAGTTGTACCGTGAGTATAAAATGAATCAAGTAAACTTCTATATACGAAATATAATGAAAGTAGAGAGGATATAAAATGAATAGTAACGCATTACAGAAAAAGCCACCTTACGCAATGATAGTAATCTTGTTTATAGGTGCTTTTGTTTCTTTTCTTAACAACACATTATTAAATGTGGCATTACCAACGATAATGAAGGAGTTTGATGTAGCGGCTTCTCAAGTTCAATGGCTATCAACGGGTTATATGCTTGTCGGAGGTATATTAGTTCCAGCAAGTGCCTTCTTTATCACTCGATTTAAAAACCGTCATTTATTTATTACATCAATGACTTTATTTTCTATAGGTACAGCATTAGCTATATTGGCTCCAGAGTTCTGGGTGCTTATTGCAGCTCGTATGATCCAAGCAGCAGGTGCAGCAGTATTAGGACCGTTATTAATGAATGTTATGTTAACAAGTTTCCCAATTGAAAAACGTGGATCTGTTATGGGTATCTTCGGTCTAGTAATGATTTCTGCTCCAGCTATCGGTCCAACATTATCAGGCTGGATTATAGAGCACTATGATTGGCGTATGTTATTTGAAATCATCTTGCCTTTCGCAATTCTTGTATTATTACTAGCAATCTTTAAACTAGGCAATGTAATGGAAACAAGAAAAGTAAGTCTAGATGTCTTTTCATTAATCTTGTCTACAATTGGATTTGGTTCTTTACTTTATGGCTTCAGTTCAGCAGGAGATAAAGGTTGGGATAGTCCAATCGTTTACGGTACAATTATTGTCGGTGTTTTAGGTATTGCTGCATTTGTTATTAGACAACTGTTCTTGGAACAACCTTTGCTAGATGTTAGAATCTACAAACATCCGATGTTTGCGCTATCTTCAGCGATTTCAATCGCCGTTTCTATGGCAATGTTCTCAGGTATGATTATTACACCAATTTATGTTCAAACAGTTCGTGGTATTTCGCCTTTTGATGCCGGATTATTAATGCTACCAGGTGCGCTTGTGATGGGGATTATGTCACCAATTACAGGTAAGTTATTTGATAAATTTGGACCTAAAGCATTGGCTCTTACTGGGTTAACAATTACTACGATTGCAACATTTGAGTTAACAAAATTAACTGCTGATACGAGTTATGGTTACTTAATGTTTGCATATACAATTCGTATGTTTGGTATGTCTATGGTTTCGATGCCGATTATGACAAATGGTTTAAACCAATTACCAATGAAGTTGAATCCACATGGTACTGCCATGAATAATACGCTACAACAAGTTTCTGGTGCGATTGGTTCAGCTGTATTAATCACAATTATGACAAAGCATACAGCAACTCGTGCACAAGAGATAGGTTTAGAAATGAAAGAAAAAATGGCTTCAGCTGTGCAATCTGGTAATGTACCAAGTGCAACAGAAATTGCTCAAATGAAAGCTCAAGTTGGTCAACAAGCGTTGATTGATGGCATTAACTTCTCATTCTTTGTAGCTATGGGTATTACGATAGTTGCTCTTATCTTAGCGCTATTCGTTAAACGTGTTCCGGTTAATGGAAATTCAATGAAACCAACTGAAAACACTCAAACTCAAGAGCAAAAAGAAGAAGTTACAGCGTAACAAAAGAAAACGCTCAGTCATGACGTAAAGTCATAACTGGGCGTTTTTGTTATTGTAGACGGGAATTTGGAGCGGGGGCAAAAGCATTTAATAACTCTTGCATATCTTTTCCGTCTAATTGTGGGACTTGGTAATACTTATGTTTGTTTTGATACAGGGATAATTCGTAAGCCATTTCGATACAGTTCGGTACTGAATCGGCTAGCACACGTCTTGTGACGGGGTTAGTTGTTTCGAGGGCAGTTGTTACCTTACATGAAGCGAGTTGTTTATGACCACCTAGTAAGTAACCTGAAATCATTTCGTCATTCAGCTCAGAAGCATTGGACATTGGTTTTTTTGGTTGGGATGGTTCTAGGCCGTAGATGAAATCATGGTTAAGTTTCATCTTATAGCTACCTGTCGGATGTGATGGGTCACGTCCTGTTCTAAATGACTCAACTGTAATATTGTACTCATCTAAGCTGAAACTGTACTGGCGGTCTAAAATATCCAGTAATACGGGGTCTTGTACGTGTGGACGCAAAAGTACAGCGTGATTAAGCATAGCAACTGTTTCAGATAATGTTTCGTGCATATCTAAAACTTCATGGCCACCATGGTTCATCATCGCAGATTGTGGTTTATACATATTACCGGATTCAGTTTGTCCAAATTGGTTATTAGTCAATTGTTTGGCCTCCTTAATGAAATAGCGTTTTACCGCAATTGTAGTATGTATTTAATGCAAAACATTATACGATGAAAATGAAACTTCCAAATGTTTGAAGCATATAATGAGTCATATGTTTTTCCATAAGGAAGTGATGGGAGAATAATTAAAAAATGAGGAGGCCATTCATCTGAAAAAGTTGGTCACACCCTTAATAATAATAGCCGTAATAATTGGTGTTATTGCGATGCTGATTGTGCCACGCTATAACAAGTTAGTGACTGCAGATGAACAAGTGGATTCGAAGTATGCTCAAATTGAAAATCAATTACAAAGACGTTTAGATTTAATACCTAATTTAGTGAATACAGTTAAAGGATATGCAAATCATGAAAAGGAGATTATGACGGACATCGCTGAATCTAGATCGAAATTGGCTGGGGCGAATACACCACAAGATCAAGCTATCGCAAATGATGAGTTAACAGGTGCATTAAATCGATTATTGGTTGTTGTAGAAAAGTATCCTGATTTAAAAGCAGACACGAATTTCCGCCAACTGATGGATGAACTCTCTGGAACTGAAAATCGTATTGCTGTCGCTCGTGAAGATTATAATGAAGAAGTAAATAGTTATAATAAATTAAGAAGAGCATTTCCAGGGAATCTTATTGCTGGAATGTTCAATTTTGAGAAAAAAGAATATTTTAAAGCTAATCCTAATGCCAATGATGCTCCCGCAGTAGATTTTGGCGGAAATGATTCAAAATGAAAATAATCAATCTTGTACTAGGTGTATTATTTACTGGGGTGTTATTTTTTATAACTTCTGCAACGACACAAGCCGCAACCTTACCCAAGCCTGAGCAAGATGGTTATGTGCAGGATTTCGCAAATGTTGTATCAAAAGACACAAAAGAAGAATTGAATGAGCTATCCAAAAATTTAGAGATTGCAACCGGTGCACAAATTTATATTTTAACAGTAGATACTTTAGGTGGTTTGGATGCCGCTTCTTACGGTACAAAAATTGTGCGTGCATGGGGAATTGGGAGCAAAGAAAAGAATAATGGTGTACTTATTTTAGCAAGCTTTGGTGAGGCAGAAGGCGACCGGGATTTACATATTACTGTTGGTCAAGGTCTGGAAGGCGCATTACCTGATGCTAAAATTGGAAGGATTTTAGATGAATATATGGTACCGAATTTAAAGGCTGGAAATTATGACGCCGCCTTTAGTTCTGCATATAAGTTAATATATAATATCGTTGCAGAGGAATATAACTGGAATGGGCAAGTAGCTAATCCTGTAAAACCTGAAGAAGAAGGGGTATCACCACTAGCGATTATCATCATCGTTATTCTTTTTTTAATCGTATATAGTATATTTTCAAAAGGCGGAGGTGGATCTGGTGGTTCACGAGGTCGCCGAAGAGGTTTATATGATTATGGTGGTGGCTGGGGGAGTTTTAATTCTGGTGGCAGTGGTAAATCTAGTGGCGGAAGTTTCGGTGGATTCAACGGCGGTGGAGGATCATCAGCTGGTGGAGGAGCAGGTCGTAAATGGTAGATGAGGTGGTTTCGCAAAATTGCGGAACCATTTTTTTTATATGTGTTTCCGATTGGCATGCTCATCGCATAAACTTTATAATTGATGTGGGGGTGTGAAAAATGTCATTTCGCATTGAGCAATCGCAAACACAAATTCAAAAACTAGCGCTAACGCAGGAAATGC
This sequence comes from Viridibacillus sp. NPDC093762, assembly GCF_050279675.1. Taxonomy (NCBI): domain Bacteria; kingdom Bacillati; phylum Bacillota; class Bacilli; order Caryophanales; family Caryophanaceae; genus Viridibacillus; species Viridibacillus sp. NPDC093762. The sequence continues at coordinate 133,553 of NZ_JBNNUK010000010.1, forward strand.
GGCAATCATTAGATTTATTGCAATATTCCTCTGAAGAACTGCATGCTTTTCTACAAGAAAAACAAGTGGAAAATCCCTTTTTAAAAATAAAAGTAAAAACATCAAAGAATCAACCAACTAAAGATTGGGTAGAATGGACTGCATCAGAACAATCGGATTCAATTCAAAGCTCTATTATGGATCAGTTATTAAACCAATCCTTATCTCCTGAATGTAAAAAGGCTATCAATTGGTTAATTAATGATTTTGATGACTTTGGCTTCTTAACAAGTACGGATGAAGAATATTCTAAATGGGTAGGTCTGAATATTTCAACTATAAAACAAGCTAGACAATACATATTACAATGTGAACCAACCGGCATTGGCGCTAGCTCGATGTCACAATGTTTGTTATTACAAGCAGAAAAAAGGCAAATGGATGAAGTTGTTTGCAATATTTTATCTAGTTACTACACGTTATTTATTGAGAAAAGGTGGCAGGAGTTAGGGCGTATTTCAAACTATTCTTTAAAACAAATTCAACAAGCAGCTGATGCAATTGGTACGTTGAATCCATCACCTATTGATTATTTAAGAACACCTAAAACAGAATATATAATTTCGGAAGCAGACGTTTTTTTTGAAAATGGTAAATTGTTAATTCGATACGCAAAGGAAGCATTCCCTTCTGTCGAGTTAGATGAAGAGTATGTTAAGCAAATCCACGGAGATCAAGAATCTCTTGCTTATATTAATGGAATGAAGGAACAGGTACGTATTATAGATAAGCAATTATTGCAAAGAAAAGAAACTCTGCGCCAAGTCATTCAAGAAATCGTTAAAAAGCAATCTGCATTTTTTTCAAAAGGTTACGATGCCATTGTTCCTTATACAATGACAGAATTAGCTACAAAGTTAGCGTTACATGAGTCGACGATAAGCAGGACAATTAAAGAAAAATATATTCATACTGCATTGGGTACATTACCATTACGTAGATTCTTTTCACAGCGGTCAACGATGGTCAAGGACGAAGATATTTCTGTAGATCGTGTCAAAACACAGTTACAACAATTAATACAAGCTGAAGATAAAACAAAGCCATTATCTGATCAAGCAATAAAAGGTTTGCTCGAGCAGCAAGGTTTGGTATTATCAAGGCGTGTCATAGCGAAGTATCGGGAGCAATTAGGTATACTTGCTTCGGCGAAACGAAAAAGGTTTGAGTAATGAGGTGAGTAGATGAACATTAAATATTATAGTCGTCCGGGTTGCGGGCTTTGTGAAGAAGGGATAGAACTATTAAAGTTAGTACAAGAAGATGTCTCATTTACAATAGAAGAAATTAATATTGAAACAGATGATTCATTGCATGAGCAATTCATGTTAATGATTCCGGTTGTTGAAAAGAACGGAGAAATCGTTCAATATGGAGCACTTGATTATGTAACTTTATTAGAGGGATTAGCTATTGAAGAGGGGTAGTTATCCTCTTTTTTTAGTTAAAAAAAGTTGATTTTTAATTCACTTTTTAGTTGCGAATTTTGAAAGGCAATTGTATACTATGTGCAGGAAAGAAATTTTTTTACCCCATGTGGGACAAAATTTTAACCAGTGGGATAGAAATTAACCCGCAGCTGATGGAGGACGTAAAAATATGTATACATTATCGGAGGCACAATTAAAATTACTACCCGAAATGTCAGACATCCTTCAAATCAGATATCGACTTCTTCAAACGATTCAGATGATGGGTCCGATTGGCCGTAGAGCATTAGCTGAGCAGCTATCAGTTACTGAGCGTGAAGTGCGTAAGGAAACTGATTTGTTAAATGAGCAAGGATTGATATATACAAGCCGTTTAGGTATGAGTATTTCGGATAGTGGGCAACATGTACTCAGTAAACTAAAATCTCTCGTACATGAATGGTCAGGAATATCATCATTAGAAACTATACTCACAAGACAATTCAAAATTCAAAAAGTAATCATTGTACCGGGCAATAATGATATTGAGCCTTCTGTCAAAACATTAATGGGTACGGAAGCTGCGAATGAGCTAGAACGTCTAGCGAATGGTAAAAAAACTGTAGCTGTCACTGGTGGAAGTACTGTTAGTGCAATTGCTGAAAGTTTAACTCCATCGAATAAATTTTCACAATTACAGTTTATAGCAGCTAGAGGCGGTATTGGTGAAGAAATGCAGTTACAAGCAAACACCATTGCATCCGTATTTGCTAGTAAAACAGGTGGTACTTATCGTACGTTGTATTTACCGGAATATTTAAGTGAAAATGCTTATTCTACAATGATGCAAGAACCTATTGTGAGAGAAATGATGGGTCTATATGAACAGACTGATATTGTCATACATGGTATCGGTTCTGCAGAGGAAATGGCTGTTCGCAGAAATTCATCACCTGAAGATTTACACGCGCTACAAAGTTTTGGAGCAGTCGGTGAAGCTTTTGGTTATTATTTTGATGAAACGGGTAAAGCAGTACATAGAATTCGTACTGTTGGTATCCAGTTGGAACAAGTTCATAAATGCCCGTCTATTTTAGCTGTAGCGGGAGGAACTTCAAAGGCTAAAGCAATTCTTTCGTATATTAAAAACCCTGCTGCGCAAACTATTCTTATTACTGATTTAGGAGCAGCGGAAGAATTGATTAAATTACTTAAGTAATTACAAAAATGGAGGAATAGAACATGACTTTAAAATTAGCGATTAACGGATTTGGACGTATTGGACGATTAGTATTTCGAAATGCAGTACAGCATGAGAATATTGAGGTAGTAGCAGTAAACGATTTAACAGACGCAGCAATGTTAGCTCATTTGTTAAAATATGATTCCGTACACGGTGTTTTAGATGCAGAAGTATCTTCTGAAGGTGAATACCTAATTGTTAATGGTAAGAGAGTACGTGTTTATGCTGAAAAAGATCCAGCAGTTTTACCTTGGAAAGAACTTGGAGTCGATATTGTAATCGAGTCTACAGGACATTTTGTTAAAACAGAATTAGCAGGCAAACATCTTGAAGCAGGTGCTAAAAAAGTTATCGTTTCTGCACCGGGTAAAGGTAATATGCCAACATTTGTTATGGGTGTAAATCATAAAGAATACAATGCTTCAGAGCATAATGTAGTTTCAAATGCATCTTGTACTACAAACTGCTTAGCACCATTAGCAAAAGTAATAGATGAGAAATTTGGTATTAAACGTGGAATGATGACTACAATCCACTCATATACAAATGACCAACGCATCTTAGACTTACCACATTCTGATTATCGTCGTGCACGTGCAGCTGGTGAATCAATGATTCCAACAACAACAGGTGCTGCAGTGGCAGTTGCAAAAGTTTTACCGAATTTAAAAGGCAAACTAGACGGTATGGCAGTACGCGTACCAACTCCTAATGTATCTTTAGTAGACTTAGTAGCTGAATTAGACAAATCGGTATCAGTAGAAGAAATCAATGCTGCACTAAAAGAAGCTTCAGAAAACGAACTAAAAGGTATTTTAAATTTCACAGATTTACCACTTGTTTCAATTGATTATAATGGTAATAAAGCATCATCAACAATTGATAGCTTATCAACAATGGTCCTTGAAGATAACCTAGTAAAAGTACTATCTTGGTACGACAATGAGTCAGGATATTCTGCTCGTTGTATCGACTTAGCGCTTTACATGTACGATCAAGGTTTGTAATAGAAAAACCGTAGCCTTTATGAACCCGAGAGTTTATAATGTATTAGGGTAAAAGGAGAAGGGGTTACTCTTCTCCTTCTTTTATTCCTAAAAAGAGTAAGCGTTTGCTTACTAGTAATATTGGAATGAATTTTTCAAATGGCCTGTTGTATTATCAAAAAATTATAAATAAGATGCTTGTTTCACATAGTTGGAAAAGCAATTTAAACAATTGGAGGAGGCTCTCTTCATGTATCAGAAGAAGACGATGAATGATGTAGAAGTAAACGGAAAACGTGTATTTGTGCGCGTAGATTTTAATGTGCCTATGGAAGATGGTAAAATCACCGACGACACTCGTATTAGAGCAGCACTTCCTACAATTTCTAACCTAGTTGAAAAAGGTGCTAAAGTAATTTTAGCTAGTCATCTTGGACGTCCAAAAGGTGAAGTGAAAGAAGAGTTACGTTTAACTGCAGTTGGAAATCATCTAGCTGAATTGCTAGGAAAACCTGTTACAAAATTAGATGAATCAATTGGTGAAACGGTAGAAAAAGCGGTAGCAGACATGAAAAATGGAGACATTGTATTACTTGAAAACGTTCGTTTCCATGCTGGAGAAGAAAAAAATGATGCTGACCTTGCAGCAAACTTTGCTAAATTAGCAGATATTTATGTTAACGATGCATTTGGAGCAGCTCACCGTGCACATGCTACGACTGCGGGTATCGCTGAATACATCCCAGCTGTTTCGGGCTTATTAATGGAGAAAGAGCTTGATGTATTAGGTAAAGCTTTATCTACTCCAGAACGTCCATTTACAGCAATTATTGGCGGAGCGAAAGTAAAAGACAAGATTGGTGTAATTGAAAATCTTTTAGAGAAAGTAGATCACTTAATCATTGGTGGCGGTCTGTCATACACATTCTCTAAAGCACAAGGTTATAATATCGGACAATCTTTATTAGAAGAAGATAAAATTGAGTTAGCGAAATCTTTCATCGAAAAAGCGCAAGCTAAAGGTGTGAAATTGCATATGCCTGTTGATGTTATTGTGGCAGATACTTTTTCTAAAGATGCTAATACTAAAGTTGTTGATATCGATCAAATTCCTTCTGATTGGATGGGGCTTGATATTGGACCTAAAACAACTGCAGAGTATGCAGATGTTATTAAAAACTCAAAATTAGTCATTTGGAATGGACCAATGGGTGTATTTGAAATGGATGCTTTTGCTAACGGAACAAAAGGTGTTGCACAGGCAATGGCAGAAACTGATGCCTACACTATCATTGGCGGAGGCGATTCAGCCGCTGCAGTCGAAAAATTCCATGTAGCAGATAAGATGGACCACATCTCAACAGGTGGCGGTGCATCACTAGAATTTATGGAAGGCAAAGCTTTACCAGGCGTTGTCGCATTAAACGATAAATAATGGAGGGTATTCACATGCGTAAACCAATTATTGCAGGTAACTGGAAAATGTTTAAACACTTAAGCGATGCTGTAGAATTTGTAGAGGCAGTAAAATCATCAATTCCAAACAAAGAAAAAGTGGACTCAATTATTTGCGCTCCAGCCTTATTCTTGCCAACACTTGTCGAACAAGCTAAAGGCTCTAATTTAGCGATTGGTGCTCAAACAATGCACTTTGAAAAAGAAGGTGCCTTTACAGGTGAAGTAAGTCCTTCTCAACTATCAGACATTGCTGTTTCTTATGTGGTTTTAGGCCACTCTGAGCGCCGTGAGTATTATAACGAAACGGATGCAGCAGTTAACAAAAAAACTCAGGCAGCATTTGAATATAACTTAACTCCAATTGTATGTGTTGGTGAAACACTAGAAGAGCGTGAAGCTGGAAACACAGTTGCAAAAGTAGCTGGTCAAGTACGTGCAGCTCTTGAAGGTTTATCAACAGAGCAAGTAAAACAAACTGTTATTGCATACGAGCCAATTTGGGCAATCGGTACAGGTGAAACGGCAACTGCAGAAGATGCAAATGAAGTTTGTGGAGCGGTTCGTGCCACTGTTCAAGAAATTGCTGGTCCAGATGCTGCAGCAGCAATTCGCATTCAATATGGTGGAAGTGTGAAACCTGAAAATATTGTTGAATTGCTATCAATGGAGCACATTGACGGGGCTCTTGTAGGTGGAGCAAGCCTACAATCAGATTCTTATTTGAGACTTTTGGAGGCGGGCGCAAATGCCTAAAAAACCTGTAGCACTTATTATTTTAGACGGTTTAGGTTTACGTAGTGAAGTGTTCGGAAATGCCGTAGCACAAGCGAAAAAGCCAACATTTGATCGTTTATGGAATACGTATCCTCATTCAACACTTCTCGCTTCAGGTGAAGCAGTTGGCCTACCAGATGGACAAATGGGTAACTCAGAGGTAGGTCACTTGAATATTGGTGCCGGACGTATTGTGTATCAAAGTTTAACGAGAATTCAAAAGTCTATTAAAGATGGTGACTTCTTCGAAAACGATGCATTAGTGCAAGCAGTAAAATATGCAAAAGAGAATAATACAAAATTACATTTAATGGGCTTACTTTCTGATGGCGGTGTACATAGTCATTATGAGCACTTATTTGCACTACTAAAGCTAGCTAAGAATCATGGTTTAGATGAAGTTTACATTCATGGTTTCTTAGATGGTCGTGACGTAGCACCAACATCAGCAGTTTCTTATATTGAAGAAACTGAACGTCAAATAGCTGAGATCGGTGTAGGGAAAATCGCATCAATTAGTGGTCGTTACTATGCAATGGATCGAGACAATCGTTGGGATCGTATAGAAAAAGTGTATCAAGTACTCGTCGATGCTAAAGGTGAAGAAGCAAGTTCTGCAAAATCAGGTGTGCAAAATTCATATGCAAAAGAAATTACAGATGAATTTGTTGTACCTTTTGTCGTGAAAGAAAACGGCAAACCTGTTGCAACGATTGAATCAAATGATTCTGTCATTTTCTTCAACTTCCGTCCTGACCGAGCAATTGAACTTTCAAAAGCATTTACGAATCCTTCATTTAATGGTTTTGAATTAAGCGAAAAACATCCTAAAGATATCTTATATGTCACGTTCAAGCATTATAGCGATGAGGTAAATGCTAAAGTTGCGTTTGAAAATGATAACTTGGTCAATACTATTGGCGAAGTCATAGCAAATGAAGGTTTAACTCAACTGCGTATTGCTGAAACTGAGAAATATCCTCATGTCACATTCTTTATGAGTGGCGGGCGTGAAGAGAAATTCGCTGGTGAAGAGCGCATTTTGATTAACTCACCTAAAGTAGCAACATACGATTTACAACCTGAAATGAGCGCTTATGAAGTGACAGATGCTTTGTTAGCAGCGATAGAATCTGATGCTTTTGATGGCATTATTCTCAACTTTGCTAATCCTGATATGGTTGGACATAGCGGTATGCTAGAACCAACGATTAAGGCAATTGAAGTTGTTGATGAGTGTTTGGGTAAAATTGTAGATGCTATCGTTGCAAAAGGCGGAGCAGCAATTGTAACTGCTGATCACGGGAATTCTGACGAGGTTACTACTTTGGAAGGTCAACCGATGACAGCTCATACAACGAACCCTGTTCCAGTAATCGTCACAAAAGAAAATATCGTTTTACGAGATGGTGGAATTTTAGCCGATTTGGCTCCAACCATGTTAAAATTACTTGGAGTGGAACAACCACTTGAAATGACAGGAAAACCATTATTTTAAAACTGAGGAGAGTTAAAACAATGCCAATTATTACAGACGTACAAGCTCGTGAAGTATTAGATTCACGCGGTAACCCAACAATAGAAGTAGAAGTATTCACAGAAAGCGGTGCATTTGGTCGTGCAATCGTACCATCTGGTGCATCTACAGGGGAATATGAAGCAGTAGAATTGCGCGATGGCGATAAAGGTCGCTACCTTGGAAAAGGTGTTTTAAAAGCAGTTGATAATGTAAATAACGTCATTGCACCTGAATTAATCGGTAACTATGCTGTACTTGATCAAGTATCAATTGATAACAGCATGATCGAATTAGATGGTACTGAAAACAAAGGTAAACTTGGAGCAAATGCTATTCTTGGAGTATCTTTAGCAGTTGCACATGCAGCAGCAGACTATTTAGGAGTTCCTCTCTATCAATATATCGGTGGAGTGAATGCAAAACAATTGCCAGTACCGATGATGAACATCTTAAATGGTGGCGAACACGCTGATAACAACGTAGATATTCAAGAATTTATGGTAATGCCTGTAGGCGCTGAATCTTTCCGCCACGCATTACGTATGGGTACTGAAATCTTCCACAACTTAAAAGCTGTATTAAAAGAATCTGGACATAATACTGCAGTAGGTGATGAAGGAGGCTTCGCGCCAAACCTTTCTTCTAATGAGGAGGCACTTGCTACAATTATGACAGCAATCGAACGTGCTGGTTACAAACCAGGCGAAGAAGTATTCTTAGCAATGGATGTTGCATCTTCTGAACTTTATAGTAAAGAAGACGGTAAATATCACTTAGATGGTGAAGGCGTTGTTAAAACTTCTGAAGAGATGGTTGCATGGTACGAGGAAATGACTAATAAATATCCAATCATCTCAATTGAAGACGGCTTAGATGAAAATGACTGGGCTGGTCATAAATTATTAACAGAACGTATTGGCGAGAAAGTACAACTTGTTGGTGATGACTTATTCGTAACAAATACGAAAAAATTATCACGTGGTATCGAAGAAGGCGTTGGTAACTCAATCCTAATTAAAGTTAACCAAATCGGTACTTTAACAGAAACTTTAGATGCTATTGAAATGGCTAAACAAGCAGGCTACACAGCTGTTATCTCTCACCGCTCAGGTGAATCTGAAGATGCAACTATTGCTGACATCGCAGTAGCTGTAAATGCTGGCCAAATCAAAACAGGTGCACCTTCACGTACTGACCGCGTTGCGAAATATAACCAATTACTTCGCATCGAAGATCAACTACACTCAACAGCAAGATATAATGGCTTAAAATCTTTCTACAACTTAAAAAAATAAGTTAGAAATTTACTTAAGCTCTAAATAACATAGAGCTATTTCACTGTCGCAATTAGCACAGTAGAAATAGCTCTATTTTTTCATTTGGTAGTCGTCAAAATTGTATGGAAATGTTAGAATATAACTTAAGCGCTAGTCTATATACAGGCTACATAGCATGATTGAATTAGAACAACGTTGTCATTACGTACAGTTTTTGGTAAGATAAGACTGTTGTGATGTTTCGAATCAGGAGGTGGAACATATGCATACTGTGATTATGACACTATTAATCATTGTTTCTCTTGCATTAGTTGTCTTAGTATTATTACAATCAAGTAAAAGTGCAGGTCTTTCGGGAGCCATCTCTGGTGGAGCTGAGCAACTTTTTGGTAAGCAAAAAGCTCGAGGCATGGACCTTATTTTGCACCGCATTACGGTAGTATTATCAATTTTATTTTTTGTACTAGCTTTAGCTATTGCGAAAATTTAATGAGCGATATTTGAACCGCCTGACCACCTTATGGTTAGGCGTTTTCTTTTATAAAAGCATATAATTAATAATAGAACACTTACATACATGAATTGTATTATTAATGGAGGTTTGCTTCATGGAAGTTTTAATGTCACAGCCTTTCTTTTTTAAAGCAGGTCCACGTGCGGTGTTACTGTTGCATGGATTTACTGGGAACTCTTCCGATGTGCGAATGTTAGGAAGATTTTTGGAGAAAAAGGGCTATACTACGTTTGCTCCTCATTATAAAGGCCACGGTGTACCACCAGAGGAACTAATCCATACAAGACCATCAGATTGGTGGGAAGACGTTCTACATGGATATAATACTTTAAAAGAAGCTGGTTATGAAGAAATTGCAGTTGCTGGTTTATCTTTAGGTGGTGTATTTTCACTGCGTTTAGGGTATACACTACCTATTAAGGGGATTGCGACAATGTGTGCACCAATGTCAATGCACACTACGGATTTAATGTTCGAAGGTGTGTTGAAATATGCACGTGACTTTAAAAAGTTTATTGGAAAAAAACCAGATGAAATCGAGCAAGAGATATCTGAACTGAAGCAACAAGGGATGCCTTCACTTTCAGAATTACGAGAACTTGTTTATCAGGTTCGTAATCAGATTGATCTAATCTATGCTCCAATATTCGTTGCCCAAGGATTATTAGATGACGTGATTGATAAAAATTCAGCACAAATCATTTATGATCAGGTGGAGTCCAATGATAAAGCTATAAAATGGTATAAAGAGTCTGGGCACGTTATTACTCTTGACAAAGAGAAAAAACAATTACATGAAGATATATATGCTTTTTTAGAAAAACTCGATTGGCAAGAGTAAAAATGGCATTCTTCGCAAACGCTATTAGAAGGAGGGAAGAAAGATGAACAATCAAGAATTATCATTACAAGAACGATTAGTAAGTTTCATGAAGGAAGAACAATATAAGCCGCTCACTGTTGCCGAATTGGAACAACAATTTGGTTTTAAAGATGCGGATGAATTTAAAGAACTAGTGAAAACACTAGTAAGAATGGAACAGCAAGGGCAGGTAGTACGTTCTAATACGAATCGTTATGGTACGCCAGATCGTATGAATTTGTTAAAAGGACGCTTCATCGGTCATGCAAAGGGTTTTGGCTTTGTTGCACCTGAAGAAGCAGGAATGGATGATGTGTTCATACCGCCAGATGCCCTTAATGGTGCATTAAATGGTGATACAGTATTAATCCGTGTATCGAAAACAACTTCTGGAGATCGACGAGAAGGTAAAATCATTCAGATCTTAGAAAGAGGAACAACGAAGGTTGTCGGCGTCTTTCAAGCAAATCGTGGTTTTGGCTTTGTCGTACCAGATGATAAGAAATTATCAATCGATTTCTTTATCGCAAAAGGGGATACACTTGGCGCGATGGATGGTCATAAAGTAGTCATTGAAATTACGGGATGGCCTGATGATAATCGCTCAGCAACAGGAATTGTAACGCAAATTTTAGGTCACAAAAATGACCCAGGTGTCGATATCTTATCGATTATTCATAAACATGGTATCGCTATCGACTTCCCAAAAGAAGCGATTGATGCTGCATCAGCTATTCCTGATGAAGTAACACAAGCAGATTTAGAAGGTCGTATTGATTTACGTGATCAAATGATTGTCACGATTGATGGCGAAACGGCAAAAGATTTAGATGATGCTGTTACGGTGACAAAAAATGATGATGGTACGTATAAGCTAGGCGTCCATATCGCTGACGTAAGCTACTATGTAACAGAAGGTTCAGATCTTGATGAAGAAGCGTATGATCGTGCTACTAGTGTGTATTTAACAGACCGCGTTATTCCGATGATTCCACATCGTCTATCAAACGGTATTTGTTCATTAAATCCACAAGTTGACCGACTAACGTTATCTTGTGAGATGACGATTAATGGTAGTGGTGAAGTAATAGGACACGAAATTTTCCAAAGTGTCATTAATACGACTGAACGTATGACTTATACAGACGTTTATAAGATTTTAGAAGAAGATGATGAAGAGTTAAAAGAACGTTATGCAGCTCTTGTTCCTATGTTTAAGGATATGGGCGAACTAGCACAAATTCTACGCAATAAGCGTATGGACCGCGGTGCTGTGGACTTTGACTTTAAAGAATCTCAAGTACTTGTAGATGAAAATGGATGGCCTACAGATGTTGTATTACGTGAACGTACAGTCGCAGAGCGTCTGATTGAAGAGTTTATGTTAGCAGCCAATGAGACAGTTGCAGAACATTTCAAATGGATGGATGTACCTTTCATTTATCGTATTCACGAAGATCCTAAGCCAGAAAAACTTCAACGATTCTTTGAATTTGTAACAAACTTTGGGTTAGTTATTAAAGGTACTGGTAACACAGTCCACCCACGTGCATTACAAGAGATTTTAGAATCAGTTGATGGATTACCTGAAGAACCTGTTATTTCGACTATGATGCTTCGTTCTATGCAACAAGCAAAATATAGTGCGGAATGTTTAGGACACTTTGGTTTATCTACAGAGTTTTACACACACTTTACATCTCCAATCCGTCGTTATCCGGACTTAATTGTGCACAGATTGATCCGTACGTACTTAATCAACGGTGACGTTTCATCTGCTACAATTGCACACTGGAATGCTATAATGGATGAAATTGCACAGCATACATCTGAGCGCGAACGTCGTGCAGTCGATGCAGAGCGTGATACAGATGCACTGAAAAAAGCACAATATATGGCTGATAAAATTGGTGATGAATTTGAAGGTATCATTAGTTCAATTACAAACTTTGGTATGTTCATCGAATTAGAAAACACGATTGAAGGTCTTGTTCATATTAGTAATATGACAGATGATTACTACCGTTTTGACGACCGTCAAATGGTGATGATTGGCGAACGTACCGGTCGTATTTTCCGTATTGGTGATGGTGTAGAAATTCGAGTTAAAGCTGTCAACGTTGAAGAATCAGCTGTTGATTTTGAAATCGTCGGTATGAAACGCGAATTCGGCCGTACTCGTAAAGAAGCACCACGTGTCATTCACGCGAAGAAAAAAGAGGGCACTAGAGGTGGCAGAGGAAAAGGCAGAAGCGAAAGCGGAAGCGGAACTCGAAAACCAAGTGGTGCAAAAGTGAATGGTAAAACTCGCAAGGAAGAGCGTAAAGCTTCCGGTAAAAGCGGTAGCCAAAAGAAAAAGTTCTACGAAGGTATTGCTAAAAAGAAAAAAGGTAGCAATGGTAAAAAGAAAAATAAAGAGAAGCGCTAGTCGCTTCTCCTCTATTTAATGAGGTGAATGATAATGGCTAAAGGGTCAGGAAAAGTTCTGGCACAAAATAAAAAGGCAGGACATGATTTCTTTATAGAGGAAACGATCGAAGCAGGAATGGTATTACAAGGAACAGAGATTAAGTCGATTCGTAACGGTAGAGTGCAATTGAGAGACTCATACGTCCGCGTCAGTGGTAATGAAGCTTGGATTTCAAACATGCACGTTAGTCCATATGAACAAGGAAATCGTTTTAATCATGATCCATTACGTTCACGTAAATTATTGCTTCATAAAAGACAAATTGCTGAGCTAATTGGTAGAGTTAAACGTGACGGTTATACTATCGTACCGCTGAAAATGTACATAAAAGACGGTTATGCGAAATTATTAATCGGTGTCGGTAAAGGTAAGAAAAACTACGATAAACGTGATGACCTACGTAAAAAAGAAGCAAAACGTGATATGGAACGTTCATTCAAGGCAAAAAACCAAGTCTAATTGAGATGCTCAAACTTGAAGTTTAAGCAATCTTGCCTTATAATTTATAAAGTAAACAAGCCAGTATAAATACTTTTTATAAAAGTATTTCCGAACGACCTTAAGACATTTATTGTCATAAGGTTCCCTAAGGCATTTAACTACAAGTAGTAGAAATACCTTGTAGAGATTTAGCCGCTATTAAGGGGACGTTACGGATTCGACAGGGATGGTCTGAGCTTGAGTTGCGCGTCGGAGGTCTCGGCTTCGTCATCAACGGAAGTTATATAATAACTGGCAAACAACAAAACAACTTAGCTTTCGCAGCGTAAGCTGATGAAACTGCCTGTCTATTCTATCGCCCATGTAGCATAGTTCAGGCTCACTTATAGTGGGATACGGTTACTAGTGCCACTTGAGCTAGTAACAAGAGTTTCCCAAGTTAGCGCTCACGATGCCTGCTTGCTGGCTAATGATGCGTGAATCCTAAATAGGCAAGATACACGCGTAGAAGCTTGAGTATTGGAGTTTCTGGACGCGGGTTCGACTCCCGCCGTCTCCATATTACGATTTCATTGAGTTTTAATGAACGTCAAAACCCTTGTATATCAAGGGTTTTTGTTTTGCCTTTTTTCAATCAGTTTCATTGAGTTTCATTTAACCATGGTCAATTCCATGGTCAAAAACATAGTCAATTTTTTTAGTCATGAAGTTTTCTAATTTAGAGATTGCCTCATCCTTGGCCTTCTCAGAAACGTGTGCATAGATATTTAAAGTTGTTTGTACATCACTATGACCTAATCTATCCTGTACTTCTTTAATACTTACACCAGCTTCAAATAATAATGAACAATGCGTATGTCTAAAACCATGCGTTATTATTTTCGGTAGTTTATATTTATTTAAAATATATTCTAACCATTTACGTGTTTTAGTCGGCTGTAAGAACTCATTTACTTCATTACTAAACACTAATTGTTGAGGCTGTAATGTATTAAAATTCATTTTCAGATACTCAGCTCTTTGTTGTTTTTTTCATACTTTTTTACTATAATTTATATTCTCGTCATCCGAAAATTGATACATATCCATAGAAAAAAGACCGTGTCCAAAAATTTCATTGTCCATAATTCTTTTAAATATACTTTTTGCAAAAAACTTTATATCCTCCACGTACTTTGAACTAAAAATACATCCAGGATTTGTTGATGCTTGTAACGAAGTCTTTGATGAAATATCTACGCAAATAATACCTTATCATGTAGAACCCGAACAGTTTATTAGCGCTGAAGAAGTTATTATAGTAAAGCAATTGATTGAGTTATTTAAACAACAAAAGAATGATAATATACAAACAGAATTAATATTTAATCCTGAACCAGCACCCATGAGGCCCTCAGTAATTGTTAAAGAATTTAATGGGCGATTACAAGGAACAACTTTGCAACTGTATGCAGAAGTTTGGAGAGAATTAGATGATTTCGTAAAAAAATATCAACTAAGTAAAAAAGCTGTAGTTAATCAGGCAATTTGGGAGTATCTTGAGAAGTGGATAAGATAATTGAATAACTAAAAGAATTGGAATTTAAGTTCAGAAGGTTGCTACTAAGGTAGAAGACCTTTTTATTTTTATACAAATATAGGATAATAGATGTAATATTGAGAATTGAGGTTTAAAATGTAATTAATAATATTTATCGGGAGGTTAGTATATGTGGGCGGATGATGCTTCTAAAATTGATATGCTTGCTTATAGACCATACGCTGATTTGATTACGGAGATTGCTATTAACGATAGAATGAATCCTTTAACGATTGGTTTATTTGGGAACTGGGGCAGTGGTAAATCGACCCTATTGCACTTAATCGAAGAACAGGTAACTAATTATGATGATAAAAAGATTGCAGTGGTAAAAGTGAATGCTTGGATGTTTGAAGGTTATGAAGATGCCAAAACAGCAATTATTCAGGCCATTTTGCAAGGAATGGAAGACAATACAACTTTCTTTGAAGAAAAAAAGGGGAAGATTAAGGAATTATTAAGTAGAGTGAATTGGTTAAATGTTGGTAAAAGCGCATTGAAAAATGGAGTTCCATTAGCGATTAGTGGATTTACTGGGATACCTCCAATTTTTATGTTACCTGATAAATCAAACTTTGATACAACTGAAGAATTACAAACAATTTTAGATAAACCTAAACAGTTAATGCAAGATTACCTCAAAGAATCCTCAGATAATAATATAGTTGAAAATGTGCGTAGTTTTAGAAATGATTTTTCTTCATTAATAAAAGAGTCCTCAGTTGATAATCTTGTGATTTTAATAGATGACTTGGACAGATGCAATCCAGATAGAATAATCGAGACACTTGAGGCTATTAAATTATTCTTATCAGTAGATAAAACTACATTTGTTATAGCCATGGATGAGAATATAATTTCTTATTCAATAAAAAGGAAATACCCTCAATTAGATTCAAATGGTATAGATGTTTCAGTTGATTACATAGAAAAGATTGTACAGTTACCAATTAGAATCGCTGAATTGGCCGAAAGTGATGTTAAAAACTATATGCTTCTATTAATCACTGAAATGTATTTAAAAGACGAAGTTATTAACCAGCTGATCACTAAATTAAAGGATAAAGGGATTTTTATCAAAGGCGAAATATTGACTGGTGCTGAAATAATAGAAATTGTAAACAATGACATACAAGGAGTAAGTGATAAGTTTAAAATAGAAACTGGTCAATCAGAATTCGAACAACAAATTCAAATTTTTAATGTAATAGGTAATATTGTTGCCTCCTCTTTAAAAGGAAATCCAAGGCAAACTAAAAGATTTTTAAATACGTTTTATATTAGAAAACGACTTGCTGAAATTCAAGGCTTAGAATTGAATCTATCAATCTTAGCCAAGTTAATGGTATTAGAATACTTCGATAGTGATTTATTTAAAGAATTATTCCAATGGCAATTTGAGCACAGTGGAGTCCCAGAGCAAATTAAGGAATTAGAAAGCAAAATCCTCGATGAACAATCAGAGGCCACATCTACTGAGCAGAATATCAATTCATTATGGAGTAGTGATAAGCTAAGAAGATGGATAGGAACGGAACCAAGATTATCTGGAGTGGATTTATCAACTTATTTTTATTTAGCAAGAGATACTATTTCAGATAGAAGGATTTTTTCTAAGAATTTAAATCAAGATGAACGTAAATTTATTAATCAAATATGCAACTTAGAGTCTAATAAAGCTATTCGCAGAAAGAAAATTGAACAGTTATTAAACATGGACGAAGTTACAAGAAGTGAAATCTTAAAAGGTGTGATTGAAAAATTTCATCAAGATAAAAATCAATTAGAAACTTTAATTGATATTTATTTGAAAATCCCTCAATACAAAACCAAGCTATTCAATGAATTTAAGAACTTATCTAAGGATTCTTTAGAGATTTCAGAAGTGTTGTTATTCCAACAATTGAACGCAGAAGAATATGCTGAGTTAAAGACATATTATGTTGATATAAAGGGTGTAGAAAATAGAATTTGGGAGATATAGGGGTGAAATTATGGGAACATCAAAAGGTTACTTACCACCGACAGGGTATTTATGGTCAGATGTAAAGAGAGATGTAACTAAAATGGTTAAAGATAACTTTACGGATTCATCTGTGGAAAAGACTGTATCTAATTTTGCTAAAGTATTAAATAGTTCAAGAAGTTCGGGAGGAAATGCAGGCCAAGCAATTCAGTCAGGAAAAAAAGTTTTAGGATTTATTGATGCAGTTAGACAATATGGTTTTGATGGTGCATTAGAGCAGGCGGGATTAGCTCATCTTAAAGGACGACCTACTGAAAATATAAAAGAAGGTTTATTAAAGTATTTTAATGACGGTGGGAACGAATTTTATAATAGCATTTCTAATCAAACTATGAATGAGCTATTAAGAGAAATACTAAAAGGAGTTAAAGATTCTACCGAGTATGAAGATGTTTTAAAAAGTATTGATGCATCTGAATTTATAATGGAGTTCATTATAAAGTTCATTCAAAACTGTTTTTTTGCAAATTTCACTGAAAAATTACTCACTTTATTTGAAAGCTTAGGCAAGTATGACATAGCTGAAAGAAGTGTCAAAACATTTATTAGAAATTCCATTGAAGCAAAATATTCTAAACAACAAATACAGTCCATAGATTGGAATGGTGTAGAAGGAAATAGAATAATAAATGAGATGTATAATAAATCCTTAAATATCTTGTCTAAGTGGGGTGAAATAAATGGTTAATGTATGGATTAATAAAAATGAAGAAGACTTTAATCGAGGAAATTTGCCAAACGAGAAATTCTATTTTTTCAACCTTCTAAGCGAAAAAAATAAGTCTAATGTTAAGACGGACATTGAACAATTATGGAGAAGATTTGGTGCAAAAAATTTATCAGGGATTAACGAAGATTTCCTTATAATTGCTACAAGTATTTTTTGTGCAGATAAGAAAATTTCAAGAAAACTATCGACTGATAACTGGACAAGAGATATTAAACTATACATTCCAGTATTAGAAATTGAGAAATGGAATTTAGTTAAGGAACGCCTTGAGACAACTATTGGATTTTTAAGTGGAGATAAATGGAGTTTTGAATTTCGCCCAACTACTTCAAGATTTAGAGCCGATAAAGAAGTGAAAAATAACGTACTAACTCCAAATAAATATGATTCTGTAAGCTTGTTTTCTGGTGGTTTAGATTCATTCTGTGGTGCCCTTAGTCTCTCGAAAAATAATAATAGTACATTATTTATTGGGTTTAGAGAATATACTTTATTAACTAAAAGACAAAAGGATTTATTTAATGCTATCGATAATTCAAACAGTGAAGTAGAAAATGAATTAATTTTATTTAATGTTAATCCATATGCACCAACTTTCAGTAATGAAGCTATGCAAAAACTCGAAGGAGAAAGTACAAGTAGAAGTAGGTCACTATTATTTATTGCAGGTGCTATTTCAGTTGCTTCAATAATTGGAAAAGATGTACCAGTTTACATCCCTGAGAATGGCTTCATAGGAGTCAATGTTCCCTTAACTGATAGTAGAGCAGGTAGTTGTAGCACGAGAACTACACACCCCATCTTTTTAAATAATTTAAATGAAATCTTTAAAGAAGTTGGAATAAAAAATAGTATATCTAATTTCTATTGGGACAAAACAAAGGGAGAGATTCTTGAAGAACATAAGGATAACCCAATGTTTAATTTGAAAGCTAAGGAAACATTGTCTTGTTCTCATCCATGTTTATCTCGTTATGACAGAAAAAAAAGCGATCGAATTGTTACTCCATGTAATTGTGGATATTGTTTCCCATGCTTAATTAGACGTGCTTCATTCATTAAAATAGGTGTAGATGAAACTGAGTATAATCATTTATATGAGTTAGGTAGTGAGTTTATATATGATTATAACAATTTACAGGGGAGAGCAAGTGATTTGAAGGCCCTATTGTTTAGTATTAAAAGATATATAGAGAATAGAGATGATAGCGATTATATTAGAGCGTTACTTTTAAGGCAGGGGAACTTAGAGAATGTGGAGTTAGACGGCTACGAAAGAGTCTATAGAGCATCTATGGAAGAATTAATAACTATGATACATCAAATTGATAATGGACTTCTAGATTATGTAGGTATTAAAGGGGCAGAAGTTAGTGGCTAATTTGTCTGATATGCATGTTCATATCGATTATATTGAGGATTATTTACGCTTCTTTAAAACTTTTGAAGATAATAGGATTTATGCATTATTCGTCACTAACTTGCCAGAGATTTTTCAAAAATGTAATCAAACCTTTCCAAATAGTAAATACGTGAAATTAGGTTTGGGGTTTAATCCGCAGTTTGCAGGTAAATATAAGTTTAATAAAGGTTTATTTGATAATCTATTACCTAAAACAAAATATATAGGTGAAGTAGGTTTAGATTACTCTAATGAATTTAAAGCCAATAGAGAGAGCCAGAGAGAAGCTTTTGAACATATTAGCCATCAAGCTGGACAGTTGAATAAAATAATGTCTATCCATTCAAGGAAGGCCGAGGAAGATGTATTAAACATTTTGATGAATAATAATGTAAAAACAGCGGTTTTTCACTGGTATACTGGAAAAAAAGAGACTTTATTTAAAATATTAGACCAGGGCTACTATTTTTCTGTAAATTATTCAATGTTAAATACCAAAAGTGGATTAGAAATCATTAATTTAATACCATTAGATAGAGTATTGATTGAAACAGATGCACCTTTTGGAAAAACGTTTATATCTGGAGAGAAGTATAATTTAACTGAAATATACAGACGCTTTTCAAACAAGTTAGGCATAGAAAGTTTAGAAGACCAAATTTATAAAAATTTATCTGATTTGTTATTAACAAATAGCAAATTGTAGATAATGAGTGATGAGTATTTCTCGGGAGTTTCGAGGAATACTTTTTTTAGTTGCGTAGAATTATATATTTTTATCAATGATAGTAATTGATTTTAGTATGAATTGTTATGAAAAAGTTCATACCTTTTGCTAAACAAGTAGTTAAAAGTATTTTAATAAGTGTGAATTAGGACACATTGAAGTTAAGTCCTTATCCTAGAAATTAAGAGAGGACGTGTCCGTTATGAAACAAAAACGTTACAACCAAGAATTCAAAGAAACAATCGTAGAACTTTATCGTACTGGTACACCCGCCAATCAACTTGCCAGCGAATATGGTGTGACTGAAGTAACTATCTATAAATGGATTAAAGTACATTCCCCAATTGAAGGTGAAGAATCACTTACACCAGCTGATATATCTGCCATACAGAAAGAAAACTTACGCTTAAAACAAGAGGTGGAAATTTTTAAAAAGGCTATGACCATATTCGCGAAAAAGTGATGGATCAAGAAATTATCGAACATATTAATGAAGAGAATGCACACTATCCTGTTCAATTGATGTGTCGCGTTTTAAAGTTACCTAAAAGTACGTATTACCAGGCTGCTCATAAAAAACCTTCGGTATATCATCTGGAAAATCAACTCATTACAGAACGTATTCGTGAAATACATCAAGCAAGTGACCGTCGTTATGGGGCACCTAAAATTCACTATTTATTGTGTAGAGAAGGTTTTCAAGTGAGTATCAAAAGAGTACAACGTCTAATGAAACGTGCTGGAATCCGTTCAACTATCGTAAAAAAGTATCGACTGACGCCAACTCAAGTTTTAGTAGAAGAACGCGAAAATCGTTTAAATCAAGACTTTCAAACAACATCAATCAATGAAAAGTGGGTGGCCGATATCACATATATTCACACACTTAAGGATGGTTGGTGTTATTTGGCTTCAGTGTTAGATCTTCATTCAAAGAAAATTGTAGGATACAAGTTTTCTCGTCAAATGACAGTTGATTTAGTCACGGCAAGCTTTAGAATACGCAATTCAGAGTCAAGAGCCCCTTGAAGGGCTCATTGTGCATACAGATTTGGGAACGCAATATACAAGTGAAGCCTTCCAAAAGCAATTAAAGAACCACGGTATGATTGCGTCTTTTAGCAGAAAAGGATGTCCATATGACAACGCCTGTATTGAATCCTTTCACGCTACATTGAAAAAA